>NZ_JADCJY010000002.1:0-333600 GCF_014982715.1 Gallalistipes aquisgranensis
GCAGAAGCGCAACTTGAAAAAAATGACGCTATATCTATTCTGAACACCGGGAGTGATTATCCAAGTATGGTAACACTCGAAGATTTACGAATAATCATACGGAATGTAAGACCGGATTTGGATAAGGAAGAAATCGTATATCCAGCCACATTCACATTCGATCTGGGGTGTGACTCCCTTGATATGTTCGAAATTCTCCAAGGGTGCGCCAAATTTTACGGCATCGGATTTACCGAATCCGATATGGCCAATATTATGACGGTCGGAAACTTGGCCGATATAATCCAACAAAAATTAAACAAACTCTAAATCATCCGCCTCTTGATTCCAGGGACTGTTCTGAGAACTGCCGGACAGTCCCTGCGTTTTCCATGATTATTGCAATTTCAGAATTTCATCCGGAAAAAGTCTAAATATCCTCTTTCTCATTTCCGAATTTCCCTGAAATTTCATATATTGCCATACAAGCCCCTCGGGAAACCAACAACTACACCAACCTCAAACCCTGTGCGTATGAAAACACCTCTACCGCACATCATCGTTCTTATACTGCTCATTCCGTTATGGGCGGCCGGCCAGAAAAACCAGGGTGTCCAGGGTTCCGTATCGGATGCGGAGTCGGGACAGGCCATGGGTTATGTGACCATAGCCGCAGTCGACAGCAAAGGCAGACAGACCGGAACGGCCATCTCGCAGATTTCCGGCAAATATTTTCTTCACCTGCCGCGTTCGGGAAAATACACCCTCTACTTCTCGTTCGTGGGCTACGGAACCGAAAGCCGGACCGTCGACTTCGGGGGAACGACGCTCGGCCTGGGGAACCAGCGCCTCAAGCCCGGTATCGCTATCGAAGAGATTTTCGTGGCCGCCAGACCCCTGATCCGCAGGGAGAGCGACCGGATCGTCTTCGACGTAGGCAAAGACCCGGAGGTAGGCAAATTCAAAATGATGGAGATCATGTCCAAAATCCCTGAACTGGAGATGTCTCCCGGCAGCGGGAATCTGAATTTCCAGGGACAGCCGCTGGAAAAAATCCTGATCGACGGAAGACACAACGACATCATCCACCACAGCCGCCAGTATCCAATGGAGTTCATCCGCGCCGACTACATGGCTCAGATCGAAGTGATTCTGCCCGGCTCGCCCGAATACCACAACGAAAAACCGATCCTCAACATCAAACTCGACCGCCCCCTACCCTACGGTATCGCCGGAGAGATCAGACCGAACGCCTCGTCAGACAAAGCATTCGGAATAAAAAGCGATCTCGTGGCCAACACACCGATCACGGGCATCGGAGTCAATTACCAGTTCCTGTTCTCCGACGCACCGAAACTCGAAAACAGATCGACCCGGGAAAATTTTCTGCCGGAAAGCAACGACCGACTGCTCGAAAGCCGGTCGGAATCGAGCCACATGACACGCTCCCACAACCTGAACGTCTCGCTTTTCCGCCCCCTGTTCCGGAATACGGGAAACATACGGCTGCAAGGAAGCACCCAACGCGCCGAAACGATTGCGGGCAAGACGAACACTTCGGAAAGCTACGACACAGAAGGCAACCGTACATCGGGAAACTCTACCTCGTCCCGGATGTACGGCCAACAGCCGATGAAGTTCAACGGAGGAGTCGGTCTCGACAAATTCTGGAAAACATACACCCGAAGATTCAACCTCAAATTCGGATATGACTATACGGACCGCCCCACCGAAAACCGGACGACCACCCGGATCGAACCGTCACCCGAAACGGTATCCGAACAACAATCCCGCAGTCGTTCCGGATCGGTCCAGCATGCTCTCAAAGGGACCTTCTCATTCATCAACGGCACCTCCATCACTGCCTCCAGCCGTAATCGGATGCTCTACCTGAGTACGGGATACGTGAACCGCCGGTACGAAAACACGTCACAATACTATCTCCTCGACGACCTGTCGGGAGAATACATCGAAGAGGAGACCCGTTTCAACGGACTGAACTACCGGCAGGAATTCTCCTACTGCTACCTGGGTTACTCTGACAACTTATTCAACAACCGCCTCTCCTACTCCCTGCGGCTGCACGGAGAATACCTCGCCAACGAAGGCACCTACCAGAGCCGGGAGAGCATTCCGCTGGACTATCATGAATTCAACCTGCTGCCTCAGATCCGACTGGCGTACGAGATCAAACGGGCGAATTTCCGCCTCGGATACAGCGCCAGTGTCCAACGACCCAACCTGATGCAGATGAGCCCCTATGTCAACGACACCGATCCCGATAACCTCTCCGCCGGCAATCCCGAACTGAAAGGACAATACATGCACGCAGCCTTTTTCAATTACAGCCAGCGAATCGACCGGTTTCCGCTCAAAATGCTCGCCCTGCGTTACTATTTCCGCAGCACGAACAATGCCATCGAACGCACGACGACGGTCGACGGGAACAACGTCTCCTTCACCACCTACGAAAATCTGGGGCGGTCGAGACAAAGCGACATCAGTTTCACCATAAGCACCCGAGAGTTTTTCAAGAAGATATCAGCCTACTTTTCCATCCAATATTCCCACGATTACTATCGGTTCCACGACGGTACGGAAAACCGAAACAACCGACTGTCCGGCAGTGCATCGCTCTATTTCCATCCGGCCAAAGGTATGCAGATAAACGCCTCGTACAACATCCGTCCGACCTCCAGGTCGGCCCAACGCCAGTCGGACGACCGCTACTCTTCCCTGAATGTCAGTCTCAGCAAATATTTTCCCAAAGCCCATCTGGGAGGAAGCATCGAGGTCGAAGACCTGCTGAACGGGCACAGGTTCCTCCGGGAGACCCTCGGTTCGACCTCCTTCTTCCAGACCAGCTACCGCGAACAACTCGGACGAATCTTCCGGTTCAGTCTCTACTGGCGTTTCGGCAAATTCAAGCAGGAGGCGAAACAACAGCATATCGACAGCGGCGTGTACGACATGGGAACGCGAGAGTGACCCCGATTCCGTCGCTTCCGCCCGTTTTCCGCTCCCGGAACCGGAAAGAGGTGGCTTTTCCTCGCCGATCCGTTCTTTTTCCGCGAAATGAACGATGGGCATGATTCATCTTTTTCGCATTTTAATTACCTTTGCCCAAATCGCATGCACAATGAACGGAAACGGCTCCGGAATGAAACCCACCACCCTGCTCTGCCTTCTGCTTGGCGGATGGTGGATCGTCAACCTAATCCAGGCGGGATGTACGGAACTGGCCAACGACGAGGCGTACTACCACATGTTTTCCCGCGAACTGGCCTGGGGTTATTTCGACCATCCGCCCATGACGGCCCTGCTTGTACGCATGGGTGCCTTTCTGGGCGGAGAGTTGGGGGTCCGTTTCTTCTTCACGATCCTGCAACCGCTCTACCTGCTGATCCTCTACCGGATCATCCGGCCGGAACAGCCGACCCGCCGGGACGTGTTGCTCTATTTCGTGATCTGCGCGGCCCTTCCCGTCCTGCAGCTCTACGGCTTCATCGCAGTACCCGACGCTCCCCTATTGCTGTTCTCGGCTCTGTTCCTGCTCTGCTACAAGCGTTTTACGGAACGGGATTCGCTGCCGAACGCCCTGTGGCTGGGCCTCTCGGTCGCCGCACTGGCTTACAGCAAATACCACGGGGCGCTGGTGGTATTCTTCACGCTCGTCTCCAATCCCCGGATATTCCGGCAGCCCAGGCTCTACCTGGCGGGCGGCGTGGCCCTGCTGTTGCTCGTGCCGCATCTGATCTGGCAATACGAGCACGATTTCGCCTCGATCCGCTACCATCTGGCCGGCCGGAACGGATTCTTCAAGTTCAACTACATCACGGAATATATCCTCAACATTTTCGCCATCTTCAATCCGCTTTTCTTCCCGCTCTACGTCAAATCGTGGATCAAATCGAAATCGGCGAACCCGACCGAACGGGCCATCTACTGCATAACGCTGGGACTGATCGTGTTTTTCCTGCTGTCAAGCATCCGGGGATACGTCCAGCCGCAATGGGTGATCGTCTCTTCGTTCGGATTCATCCTGCTTTTGTTCGGTTATGCACGGCGGCATCCCCGCACCCGGAAATACACGATGGTCTCGGGGTGTGTCACGATCGGGCTGATCGGCCTGGTACGGCTGGTGATGATCTTCAACCCGATCGGCCTCCGGTTCGAGGTGTTCGACAATAAAACGAGCTACGGAGCCATCGCCGCCGTCGCGCAGGGACGCCCCGTCATCTTCGGAGGCAGCTACGCCATAGCGGCGAAATACGGATTCTATACGGGTCAGCCCGCCTTCTCTCAACCGTCGATCAACTACCGCACCAGTCAATGGCAGTACATGGACACGGACACACGGGCTGCCGGAGGTCCCGTCCTGATCGAAACCGGACCGGAGGGAGCGGACTCCACCCTGCACCTGGCCAACGGCCGGGACTTCAGTTATGTCGCGGTCGCCGATTTCAGGCCCGTCCGGAAAGTGGAAATCGCCGGCCGTCCCCTTCCCCGCCGCGTGAAGGTCGGGGAGACACTCACTGTCCCGCTCACCATTTTCAACCCGTACGACTACGATATCGGACTGAGCCCCGAATCGAATCCGCTCGTACTGGCCTGGGGCCGCAACAAGGAGGTATTCCGAGAATATGTCCTCCCCGTGAAGGGTACCGTTCCCGCAGGATCGCTGCTGCGGCAGACGGTTCGTTTCACCGTCCCCGAAGAGTTGGCTTCTCCCCGGGAGTACCGCGTGGGTTTCACGATCCGGCCCCGTTATCAGGGTTATTGGTTCAACAGTAAAGAGAGCAAAGTGAGCGTAGAGTGACACACGCACCTCATGGAATAAGATCATGATTCAGCAATTCATCAAATTCTGCGTAGTCGGGGGTTCCGGCATGGTGGTGGACTTCGGCATTACCTACCTGCTGAAGGAGTTGGTCAAAGTCAACAAATATATCGCCAATTCCGCGGGATTCCTCTGCGCAGCCACTTCGAATTACATCCTCAACCGTATCTGGACCTTCGGCAGCACCGATCCGCACGTAGCCCGCCAGTATCTGATCTTCATCGGCATTTCGCTGATCGGACTGGCAATCAACAACGCCGCGATCTATGTGCTGAACGACCGTTTCCGCCTCAATTTCTATTTCGCCAAACTGTTGGCGATCGGAGTGGTCACCTTCTGGAACTTCTTTATGAACTATTTCTTCAATTTCAGCGCATGAAAAAGCCTCTGAGCGAAAAGGAGAAGATGCTGGCATCGGAACTCTACACGGCCTCCGACCCGGAACTGGTCCGGGAACGCATCCGCGTACGGCGCGATCTGAAACGGCTGAACGACATGGTCTACGGCGACGACCCGGACTATGAAACCGTCCTGCGGCGCATCCTGCCCAATTGCAGCCCGGACGTACAGGTACAGCCGCCGTTCTACTGCGACTACGGTTACAACATCCGCTGCGGGGAGAACACCTTTTTCAACTTTGACTGTGTGGTGCTCGACGTGGCTCCCGTCACGATCGGGAAAAACGGCTTTTTCGCCCCGAAGGTCCAACTCTACACGGCAGGCCATCCGCTCGACCATAAAATGCGGGGCGACATGCTCGAATACGGGAAACCGATCACCATCGGCGACGACTGTTGGCTCGGGGGCGGCGTGATCGTATGTCCGGGCGTGACGATCGGCGACCGCGTAGTGGTCGCCGCCGGGTCGGTCGTAGCGAAAGACATCCCTTCGGATTCGCTGGCCGCAGGCAATCCCGCCCGCGTGATCCGTTCCCTGAAAAAGGAAAATTAATCGCTTCCTACTTCAGCGTATCCGCTCCGGGCAGAGCCACAGCGGCGGAATCGGCAGCAGCCCCCTCATCGGGTCGTACGGCGACGGTCTCTTCCGTACGCTCTTCCACGACCTCTTCCGGTGCAGGCACCTCCGGGTGCCGGACCACCCACACGATAATGAAGACAACGGCGAGTGCCGCGATGATTCCGATGATTTTCTTTGCCATGTTCTTCGGGTTTAACGGTTCCGGCCGTTATTGGCCGTTCAGTTCGTCGATCGCGCGGACGATCACATTGTCGATCGGGTAGATATTCGAGTAGAAGCCCGCATCCTCCAGCACCGAGTTCCGGCCTATATAAGCCCTCAGCTGGGCCGTAATCAGGGCCCGCGAACGCTCGATCTGCTCCTTGTCCGGGGCGACGCCCCGGCGTGAAGCATAGGCGATGAAGTCGTCGAAGAGTCCCGGATCGCTGTCCAGCAGGGCATCGAGCTCAGACACCGTCTTGACTTCGTTCAGTTTTTCACGGATGCGGTCGGAATACTCGATCGTATATTTGTAAAGGATATTGCGCCCTGTCACCTCCAGGAAATAGGGCGTCATGTCGGTCGTGTCGAGCGGAACGAAAATATCAGGCATGATGCCTCCCCCTCCGTAGACCACCTTGCCACCGGGCGTAGTGAAACGCAGGCTGTCGGCAAACTTGATGCTGTCAGCCGAAAACATTTCGTTGTGGCGGAAACGGGTCACCAGATCGTTGTTGTACTCGTCCGTCCCGTGTGTATAGGGCTTCTGGATGGACCGGCCCGTCGGCGTGTAATAACGGGCGATAGTGAGCCGCAATGCCGAACCGTCCGGATAGGGAAACTGTTGCTGAACGAGCCCTTTGCCGTATGACCGGCGGCCGATCACCGTGCCCCGGTCGTTATCCTGAATGGCACCGGCCAGAATTTCGCTCGACGAGGCGCTGCCCTCGTCGATCAGAATGGCCAGCGGCATATCGGTATATCCTCCCCGGCCGTCGCTGAACTCCTCCACGCGCCTTTTGCGTTTGTCCTCGGTGTAAACGATCAGTTTCTGTCCGGGCAGGAACTCGTTGGCGATCCGGATCGCCTGATCCAGAAAACCGCCCGTATTTCCCCTCAGGTCGAAAATCAGCCGGGTCATCCCCTCTCCTTTCAGCCGGTCGAGGGCGGCCTTCAGTTCATCGTACGAATTTTTCGAAAATGCAGTCAGTTTCACGAACCCGACCTGCGGCGCAATCATAAAGGCGGCGTCGATACTCTTGATCGGAATCACGCCCCGCTCCACCGTCACGGGCACCAGATCGCCGATTCCCGACCGCTGGAGGGAAAGATTCACCTTCGTGCCCCGTTTTCCGCGCAGGAGTTTCACGATCCGGTCCTGCGGAATCTTCCGGCCGGCCACCAGCGAATCGTCGATCCGGATGATCCGGTCGCCCGCCTTCACTCCGGCCTTGTCGCTGGGCCCGGACGAGATCACGTTAAGCACGATCACCGTATCGGTCGCCATGTTGAAAACCACGCCGATTCCGTCGAACTCCCCGTCCAGCGTCTCGTTGGCCGCCGCCATATCCGGCACGGGAATATAGACCGAATGGGGGTCCAGCTCTTTCACGAGCACGGGCAACACATGTTCCGCAATGGAGTCCATATTCACGGAATCGACATACAGATTCTCGATCAGCGAAAGCGTGTAGCCGATCTTATCGCCCGAAAACGGCAACGTCCGCGACCGGCGCTGCTGCGATTCGGCGCTGTTGCGGCCCAACAGCGAGCCGATCAGGATACCCGCCGCCACGGCCACCGCCAGCAGGGAGGGAAAAAGGATATTCCGTTTCGTATTCTTATACATAACCGTCTGTTTTCAAAGGGAGCAAATTCCATACCGCCGGCCGGCCGCTATTTGTTGGTGATCTTGTAGGAAAGTCCCACACTGAGCGAGTAGTTCAGCTGGGGCCGTTCGGGCTTGGGGGTGTTGGCGTATTTATCATAATAGAAAAGGGCGTAAACCGTCGTCGAGAGAAAACGCGTGGCCTTGATTTCGAACGTATTCTCCCATCGGACCGTGGGCGGGGTCTTGATATTGGTAAACGAATAGAGCGACCACCGGTAGCGGAATATCTGTTTGAAGAACTCCTTGTCGAAGTCGATCCTCACCGAGGGTCCCACCTGCCCCTTCGACCGCTTTCCCAGTTCGAGACCGTTGAGCCCCTTTCCGCCCACACCGTTTTCCCTCAGGTATTCGTCGAGCACCATCACGACGCTGCCCGCTACCGGAGAGATGGTAATGTTGAAAGGCGAACCCTCCTTCTTGTAGTTGAAACCGACCGATATGTCGAAGAAACCCGGCGCCATGAAAGTGGACACCTTCGTCGAATCGGTCCGGGACTTGTACCCGATCGAAAACTGGCTGCGCAGGTTGGCCGTAGCCGCATACGACCAGTTCTTGTGCATCTTCCAGGTCGTCTGCACGTTCAGCTTGAATTCATCTTCGTTCTTGAAAGCCCTCTTTTCGATCACATTGAAACCGTAACGGGCCTCCACCTTGTAATCGAGCCCGAACCGTTCCCGGGTGTGCTGATGGCGGAAATAAAGGGTCGTCCGCGCGGCCAGCGTATTGTCGCCGCCGCCCGCCCAGTTCACGAATTTGGTCTGGGTACCCTGCAATCCCAGATTCAGCTCGATGGCATTGCGCTCCTTGCGGAGTTTGCGTCGTTCGGCCTCCCAGAGCGCCTTGCTGAAAAAATCGTTGCGGTATTCGGTCTGCCGGACGGAATCGGCCCGTGCCCGGGTCTCGACAGCCGACGGCTCGACTTTTGATATGGAAAACTGGGCGACCGCCGTACAGGAAAAGAACACGGGAAACAGGAAAAACAGAATTTTCATCGCCCTCATCATCATATCGGATTTCGAACGTACAAATATAGCATAAAATAGGTTTCCGGTCAAATTTTCTTATTTTTGCAGATAAATCAAACCCGACGGATATGAAATACTTCGGAGCCCATGTCAGTGCAGCCGGAGGCGTGGAAAACGCCCCGCTCAACGCCAAAAATATCGGGGCGGGAGCCTTCGCCCTCTTCACCAAGAACCAGCGCCAGTGGTGGGCGGCCCCGCTCTCCCCGGAGACGATAGAAGCCTTCCGGAAAAACTGCGAGTCGCTGGGCTATTCCGCCCGACACATCCTGCCCCACGACAGTTACCTGATCAATCTCGGACACCCGGAATCGGACGCGCTCGAAAAATCGCGCGACGCTTTCGACGATGAAATGCTGCGCTGCGAACAACTGGGTCTCGACCGGCTCAATTTCCATCCGGGCAGCCACCTGAACAAAATTTCGGTGGAAGCCTGCCTCGACCGGGTGGCCGAATCGATCAACCGGGCGCTCGACAAGACCCAGGGCGTCACGGCCGTCATCGAGAATACGGCCGGACAAGGTTCGAACGTAGGATTCTCGTTCGAGCACCTGGCCCGTATCATCGACAAGGTGGAGGACAAGAGCCGCGTAGGGGTCTGCATCGACACCTGCCATGCCTTCGCCGCCGGCTACGACCTGAGCACTGCCGAGGCTTGCGACAGGACGTTCGCCGAATTCGACCGGATCGTCGGTTTCCGCTATCTGCGGGGCATGCACCTGAACGACACGATGAAGCCGCTGGCCAGCCGCGTAGACCGTCACCAGAGCCTCGGCAGAGGAGAACTGGGCATCGAGGCATTCAAATACATCGCGGCCGACCCCCGGTTCGACGACCTGCCCCTCATTCTCGAAACCCCGAACGAGGAACTCTGGCCCGAAGAGATCGCCGAGCTGTACCGTTTCGCCGGAAAATAAATTCGGAAAAAAGGGACGGATGCAGTAATTTTGTCCGGTCAATTCGGATAAGATGAAAGAGAATCTCACGATCGGCCATCTGGCCATGTTCGGCGCCAATCTTCTGTGGGGCGTCATGTCCCCAATTTCGAAGGCCGTATTGGAATCCGGCGCCATCACCCCCCTGGCCCTCACCACCTTCCGGATGCTGGGAGCGGCCCTGCTCTTCTGGATCGCCTCGGCCTTCACCCGACGGGAACACGTCCCGCCCCACGACCTGGCGATGCTCTTCTTCGCCTCCCTGTTCGGCATCACGCTCAACCAGGGCTGTTTCATCGCAGGCGTCTCGCTCACCTCCCCTATCGACGCCTCGGTCATCACGACTACCGTGCCGATCATCACCATGATCATCGCCGCCTTCTACCTCAAGGAACCGGTGACCAACAAAAAGGTGATCGGTATCTTTCTGGGAGCGCTCGGAGCCCTGATCCTCATTCTGAACGGACAACACGCCGCTCCGGGTACGGAACAGGAGAGCAGCATGGCCGGCAATATCCTCTGCCTGACGGGCGAGTTCAGTTTCGCCGTCTATTACGTGGTGTTCAAAAGCCTGGTGAGCCGTTATTCGCCCGTCACGCTGATGAAGTGGATGTTCACCTACGCCACGATCTGCTGCGTGCCGTTCTCCTATGCCGACATGACCGCCGTAGACTTTCCGCATCTGGGCACCGCCCTGCTATACGAACTGATCTTCATCGTCGCCGGGGCCACGTTCCTCTCCTATCTGCTGATCCCCCTCGGCCAAAAGCGTCTCCGCCCCACCGTCGTCAGCATGTACAATTACCTGCAGCCGATCGTGGCCACCATGCTGGCCGTACTGTGGGGCATGGACCGGTTCAGTCCCACCAAAGGGCTGGCGATCGTACTGGTCTTCCTGGGCGTCTATGTCGTGAACAAAAGTAAATCCCGCGCCCAGATGGAAGCGGAGGCCGCAGCCCGACAAGTCCCGGCCGAAACCGGAGATACGGAGACCGGGAAGAGGCATTAATCCCTCGCCGTCCCTCCGCTTTCCGTCTCCCGCCCGGCCATGAACTCCCGCGCTTTCGCCACGGCCAGATCTATATGGCTGCAGATGTTCTCCTGGCCGACCAACTCGTAGAAACCGGCCTTCTCCAGTGCCGAATGCACCTGTTCGTTCACGCCCGAGAGAATGATGTGGATACGCTCCCGGCGGGACATCCGGCACAATATGGTCAGGTTATGAATCCCCGTGGAGTCGATGAACGGAACACGCCGCATACGGATGATACGCACGGCGGGACGGTCGCCCAGCTGGGCCATCGTCTCTTCGAATTTGTTGGCGATCCCGAAGAAGAAGGGGCCGTCGATCTCGTACACCTCCACTCCCGCAGGCAACGAAAGGGGTTCCTCGGGAACGGATGTATCGGCACCCCGGCCCGAATCGACCTCGTCCCGCACCACCGAAATATTAGTCGTCTCGGCTACCCGTTTCATGAATAGCAGGCAGGCGATCACCAGTCCCACCTCGATCGCCACCGTCAGGTCGAAGAATACCGTGAGCAGGAAGGTCACCAGCAGGACGGCCACGTCCGGTTTCGGATTTTTCATCAGTGCCCGGAACGAACGCCACTCGCTCATGTTATAGGAGACCACCACGAGCACTCCGGCCAGGCAGGCCATCGGAATATACTGCGCCAGAGGCATCAGGAAAAGCAGAATCAGCAACAGCACCACGGCATGGATGATACCGGCCACGGGCGTCCGGCCCCCGTTATTGATATTGGTCATCGTGCGGGCGATGGCTCCCGTAGCGGGAATACCGCCGAACAGGGGGGTCACCATGTTGGCGATACCCTGCGCCATCAGCTCCTGATTCGAATCGTGCCGGTCGCCTGTCACGCCGTCGGCCACCGTGGCCGAAAGCAGCGACTCGATCGCCCCCAGCACGGCGATGGTCAGCGCCGCGGGCATCAGCCCGCGCACCATCTCCCAGCTCATGGCGGGAACCTGCGCGTCGGGCAGGGCGGAGTCGATCGAAAAACGGTCGCCGATCGTCTCCACCGACGTAATCCCCGCATACTGCCGGAGCAGATAGACAACCACCGTCATCACGACGATCGCCACGAGAGAGCCGGGAATCTTTTTCGAAAAACGGGGTGTCAGCAGGATCAGTACGATACTGAGCACCCCCACCCCCGTCGCCCAGGGATCTATCGTGGAGAAATCCCGCATGTAAGCCCCCCATTTCGAAGCGAAGTCGGCCGGCACCTCGGCCATCGTAAGTCCGAACAGGTCCTTGATCTGCGTGGTGAAGATCGTCAGGGCGATACCGCTGGTGAAACCCACCACGATCGGATAGGGAATGAACTTGATGATCGTTCCCAGCCTGAACAGACCGAGCAGGATCAACAGGGCCCCGGCCAGGATGGTGGCCACGATGAGTCCCGTCTCCCCGTACTGCTGGATGATACCGTAGACGATCACGATAAAGGCTCCCGTAGGTCCCCCGATCTGCACCCGGCTGCCGCCCAGCAACGAAACGAGGAACCCGGCGATAATGGCGGTCACGATACCCTTCTCGGGCGCCACACCCGACGCGATGCCGAAAGCGATGGCCAACGGCAGGGCCACGATACCGACGATGATACCCGCCATCAGGTCGGACGAGAAGGTCGCCTTCGAATAATCCTTAAAAACCGTACAAAGTTTGGGTCTGAACTCGAAAAATTTCATCTGAACACAGTTATCCGAAAAAGAAGCCGCAAAGGTATGAATTAAGACGGAACGATGCAACAAATTTCATCATATTCCGCTCTTTCCGGACACTTCATCCTTATTCGCAGGCGGGACAACAGGCCATCGGTCCCCTTCCTTTCCGTCATCCGCGCCAATACAAACGAAAAGGGCGTCCGCATCAGCGGACGCCCTTTTTCTTCTTGCGGAATACGGACTACATCATGCCGCCCATACCGCCCATGCCCGGAGCTGCCGGCACGGCAGGAGTCTCCTCCTTCTTCTCGGCGAGCACGCACTCGGTGGTCAGGAACATCGAAGCGATCGAAGCCGCATTCTCCAAAGCCACACGGGCCACTTTGGTCGGGTCGATGATACCGGCCTTGAAGAGGTCCTCGTACTTGTCGTCGCGGGCATTGTATCCCTCGGCGCCCTTGCTCTCCTTCACCTTGTTCACCACGACCGAACCCTCGCCTCCGGCGTTGGCCACGATCTGGCGCAGGGGCTCCTCGATGGCGCGTTTCACGATCTGGATACCCGTCGTCTCGTCCTCGTTGTCGCCCTTCATCTTATCCAGCACGTCCACGGCACGGATGTAGGCGACACCGCCTCCGGGGATGATGCCCTCTTCGACGGCGGCACGCGTTGCGGCCAGCGCATCGTCCACACGGTCCTTCTTTTCCTTCATCTCCACCTCGGTAGCGGCTCCGACATAGAGGACGGCCACACCGCCGGCCAGTTTGGCCAGACGCTCGGCCAGTTTCTCCTTGTCGTAGTCCGACGTGGAAATCTCCATCTGCTTGCGGATCTGGGCTACACGGGCCTTGATGGCGTCCTTCTTGCCGCTGCCGTTCACGATGGTCGTATTCTCCTTGTTGATGGTCACCTTCTCGGCCGAACCCAGCATGTCGAGGGTAGCCTGATCCAGCTTGAGACCCTTGTCTTCCGAAATAACGGTACCGCCCGTCAGCACGGCGATATCCTCCAGCATCTCCTTGCGGCGGTCGCCGAACCCGGGAGCCTTGACAGCGGCGATTTTCAGCGTACCGCGCAGTCTGTTCACGACCAGAGCAGCCAGAGCCTCACCGTCGACATCCTCGGCAATGATGACCAGCGCACGGCCGTTCTGAGCCACCGGCTCCAATACGCCCATAAGCTCCTTCATCGTGGAGATCTTCTTGTCGGTAATCAGGATGTAGGGCTTGTCCATCACGGCCTCCATCTTCTCCGAATCGGTCATGAAGTAGGGGGAGATATAGCCGCGGTCAAACTGCATACCTTCCACCACGTCGACATGGGTTTCGGTACCTTTGGCCTCTTCCACGGTGATGACGCCTTCCTTGTTCACCTTGCTCATCGCCTCGGCGATCAGCTTACCGATGTTGTTGTCGTTGTTGGCCGAAATCGTGGCGACCTGCTCGATCTTGCTGAAATCGGTCCCCACGGCCTTGCTCTGCTTGCGGAGCGTCTCCACTACCTTGGCGACAGCCTTGTCGATACCCCGTTTCAGATCCATCGGATTGGCCCCGGCGGTCACGTTCTTCAGCCCCACGCCGATGATGGCCTGAGCCAGCACCGTAGCCGTCGTCGTACCGTCACCGGCATCGTCGGCGGTCTTCGAAGCCACCTCTTTCACCATCTGGGCGCCCATGTTGGCGAAGGGGCACTCCAGTTCGATCTCCTTGGCCACGGTCACACCGTCCTTCGTCACCTGCGGAGCACCGAACTTCTTGTCGATAATCACGTTGCGGCCTTTGGGACCGAGGGTCACTTTCACGGCGTTGGCCAATGCGTCCACACCCTCTTTGAGCTGCTCCCTTGCTTCGGTATTGTATTTAATCTCTTTAGCCATTTTTTCTGAATTTTAAGCGTTTCTGAATCCTGGTTTAGAAAATTAGATGATTGCGAGAATATCGCTCTGACGCATGATCAGATAGTCGTTGCCGTCCACATTGACCTCGGTTCCGGCATACTTGCCGTAGAGCACCTGATCGCCGGCCTTCACCTCCATCTTGACCTCGGAGGTTCCGGGACCCACGGCCACCACTTTGCCCGCCAGCGGCTTCTCCTTGGCGGTATCGGGAATGAACAGGCCGCCCGCGGTCTTCTCCTCTGCAGGATTCGGCTGAATCAAAACTCTGTCTGATAACGGTTTAATTTTCATAATCCTTAAACTATTTTAGGTTGTTATACATTTTCCGAAGCACATTTATATCACAATGTATGCCAAAAGGATTTTGACACGTTTCCGTGACAAAATAGCGGACAGGCGGACAGAAACACCGGAATTTTCCTGTCACTTTGTCACGACAGGAAATTCCTATCCACGTCCGCGCTTTTTTGTGGCAGCCTTCTTCACCGCACCGCGTCCGCGTACCGCACCGCCGGACGTACTGCGGGTCCCCTTGCGCGAAGCCCGGTCCCAGCCTTCGCCCGCGGCTGCCCTCTCGAAGGCCGCCCAGTCGAATTCGTTGTTGGGAACCGGTTCGAAAAAGACTTTTTCCTCCTCCGCATCCCTCCGCTCCGCCGGTTTCGGCCGGCCGGCCCCATATTTTTTCCGTTCCCCGGTATCCGGCCTCTCCCGCTCCTTCCGCTCTCGGCGGATTTCCGGCTCCCCGGTATCGGGCCTCTCCCCGGCCGGACGCCTCCTCCGGCCCTCGCCCTTCTCTGCATGAGGCCGGAGACCCTTTCCACCACCTTTTCCGTCGGCCGCCAACTCGGCCACAGGGCGCTCTCCCTTCCGCAGGGCATTGAGCCGGCGTACGACCGACTCGGCATCGGCGAAAGGCACCGAAACGAACGAATAGTTGTCCATCACCTTGACATCGTCGATCTTGCTGTCGTTCAGGCCGCACTCCCGCTTCAGCAGGGCCACCATCTTCCGGGCGTCGTAACCGTCCTTCCGTCCGATGGAGATGAAAAGCCGGGCCGTTCCCCGCCGGTCGACGTTGATCGAACGGATTTCGGGATAGTGACTCTCCTCGAGCTGGTTCTTGAAAGCCAGACGAAGCAGGGCGCTCAGCGCCACTTCCGGCGGATTCTGTCCGAGAATGTCCCGGGCCATACCGGTATATTCCGTGTAGTTTTCGCTGTCGATCACCTCTTTCAACTCTTCCAGCACCTTCGCCCGTTTCATCGCCACCACATCCTGCGGCGAGGGCAGGGTCTCGCGTTTGATGTCGGCCTTCAGATCGCGTTTCAGGTAACCGAACTGACGCAGTTCCGAACTGGATATGAACGTAATGGCCGTCCCCTGGTTGCCCGCGCGGCCCGTACGGCCGATACGGTGCACGTAACTCTCGGAGTCCTGCGGCAGGGAGTAGTTGATGACATGGGTCAGATTGTTGATGTCGATCCCCCGGGCCGCCACATCCGTGGCCACCAGGATATTGGCCTGCCTCTTTTTGAACTTGCGGAGTATCTTCTCCCGCTGCGCCTGCGATACATCCCCGTGCAGCCCCTCGGCGGCATAGCCCCGTTCGAGCAGTCTATTTACCAACTCGTCCACCCCGACTTTCGTACGGGAGAAAACGATGCCGTAGAAATCGGGCTCCACGTCGATGATCCGGGTCAGGGCATCGAACTTGTCGCTCTCCCGCACCTCGAAATAGATCTGGTCGGTCAGTTCGGTCGTGAGCTGCGCCGATTCCACCTTCAGGATCTCCGTATCGTGCATGTACTTCTTCGAAAGCTGCACGATCCGTTCCGGCATGGTGGCCGAAAACAGCAGTACGCGCCGCTTCTCGTCCACATGGCTCATGATCTCCTCGATGTCTTCGATGAATCCCATATTGAGCATTTCGTCCGCTTCGTCCAGAATCAGATAACGGGTGTGTTCCAGCTTGAGCGTTCCCCGCCGGATATGGTCCAGGATGCGTCCGGGTGTCCCCACCACGATGTCGATCCCTTTGGCCAGCCTCCTGAGCTGCTCGCTCATCGAGGCTCCGCCGTAAATCGCGGCAATCGAGAGCTTCTTCCGGTTGAACGACAGCAGCTCCTCGGTCACCTGGAGGGCCAGTTCCCGCGTCGGCACCAGAACCAGCGCCTGCACACCCTCCCGCGAAGGAGTCAGCCGATCGAGCACGGGCAGCCCGAAAGCAGCCGTTTTGCCCGTACCGGTCTGGGCCTGCGCGATAATATCATTGGTCCGGCCCAGCAGGACCGGAATGGTCAGTTTCTGAATCGGGGAGGGGGTTTCGAATCCTTTGGCTTCGACAGCCCCGAGCATCACCTCCGACAGGCCCAATGCCTCGAATTCCTGCAAATTACTCATATACAAACACATATTAAAAAAGAGAGCCGGGGATTTTCTCTCCGACTCTCTGCTTGGGGGTGGAAGAAGGGGCTCGAACCCTCGACCTTCGGAACCACAATCCGACGCTCTAACCAACTGAGCTACATCCACCATGTGGGCCAGAATCTCTGGCGAATCAGGGTGCAAATTTAATTCTTTTTTATTAAACCGCAATATTTGAGGCGTAAAAATTCATCTTTCCGGCAAGATTATCCCTTTTCTCGGTCTCCGAAACCGGGAAACCGCCTGTTCCGCAGAGAAACGACCGAAGGGTTTACACCCGAAGCCTTTCCCAAGCAATATCGCAGCGACCTCTCCCTCCTCTCTCCCTCCTCTCTCCCTCCTTTTCAAAACGCGGCCGGTACTCCAAGACAAAAAGGGGTATCCGCGACCTGCGGATACCCCGGAAAGATAACGTTTCGTTCGCCTATTTCTTATACAGGCTTTTGGCGATTCCCATCTCCAGACCACGCAGTTCGGCCAGACCGCGCAGGCGGCCGATGCACGAATATCCGGGATTGGTCTTCTTCTTCAGGTCGTCCACCATCTGGTGTCCATGGTCGGGACGCATCGGGATCGACACCCCGCGACGCTGCTGCAACTCCAGCAGGGCCTTCATCACGCCGTACATGTCCACGTCTCCTTCCAGGTGGTTCGCTTCGTAGAAGTTCCCCTCCTCATCGCGCTTCGTACTGCGCAGATGCACGAAACCGACCCGTTCGCCGAACTCCTCCATCATGGCGGCCAGCTCGTTGTCGCTGCGCACGCCGAAGGAGCCCGTGCAGAGACACAGCCCGTTCGATTTGTTGGGAACCACCTCGATCAGTTTGCGGAAGTCGTCCGCCGTAGAAAGGATACGCGGCAACCCGAGAATCGGATAGGGAGGATCGTCCGGGTGAATTACCATCTCCACGCCCACCTCGTCGGCCACGGGCGTAATCTCCTTCAGGAAGTAGATCAGGTTCGCACGCAGTTTGTCGGCGTCGATATCCTTGTAACGGTCGAGCGCCTCCTGGAACTGGGCCACGGTGAAACTCTCCTCCGAACCCGGCAGACCGGCGATCATGTTGCGGGTCAGAAGCTCCTTGTCGGCCTCGGTCATCTGGTCGTAACGGGCTTTGGCCTTGGCCTTGTCAGCCTCGCTGTACTCCTTCTCCGCTCCGGGACGCTTCAGGATAAAGAGGTCGAACGCCATGAAGGCGGCACGCTCGAAGCGGAGCGCCTTCGAACCGTCGGGCAGTGTATAGGCCAGGTCGGTCCGCGTCCAGTCAAGCACCGGCATGAAGTTGTAGGTCACGGTATAGATACCGCAGGCCGCCAGATTGCGGATGCTCTGTTTGTAGTTGTCGATATATTTCTGGAAGTCGCCCGTCTGGGTCTTGATGTGCTCGTGTACGGGAACACTCTCCACGACACTCCACACCAGGCCGGCATCGGCGATCATCTTCTTGCGTTTCTCGATCTCCTCGATCGTCCACACCTCTCCGTTGGGAATATGATGCAGGGCATTGACCACATCGGTCGCACCCGCCTGGCGGATATCCCACAGGCTGACGGGATCGTTGGGCCCGTACCAACGCCAGGATTGTTTGCAAAGATACATAGTCTTTCGTTTTTTGGGAAAGTCCCGCCCTCCCTTGTCTCAGGCAGGGCGGGACTTACCGGTTTATACAATCGTTCGTTTAGATCGAGAATGCGTCGAAACCGCCGTCGATCACGGTCAGCGTACCCGAAACGAATTTCGAGGCGTCGCTGGCCAGCCACTGCAACGTTCCGAGCAGCTCCTCCGGTTCGCCGAAACGGCCGTAGGGAGTGTGTGCCAGAATCGTGTGCGAACGGGGCGTCAGGCTACCGTCGGGATTGGTCAGCAGGGTACGGTTCTGCTCGGTCAGGAAGAACCCGGGGGCGATCGCATTCACCCGCAGGCCCAAACCGAACTTGGTAGCCAGCTCGCCGCACATGTATTTGGTGAAGTTCACCACGGCTGCTTTAGCCACGCCGTAGCCGGCCACGCGGGTCAGCGGACGCAAGGCCGATTCCGAAGCGATGTTGATGATCGAACCTTCCTTCTGCTCCACCATCGCCTTGGCGAAGACCATCGTGGGGATCACCGTACCGAACAGGTTCAGTTCCACCACCTTCTTCACCGCGTCGATATCCAGGTCGAAGATCGTCTTGTCGGGAGCGATCGTAGCCCCGGCCATATTGCCGCCGGCACCGTTGATCAGCACGTCAATCCGGCCGTATTTGGCCATGATATCGTCGTAATTCTTCTCCACCGCCTCTTTTTTCAACACGTCGGTATAGAGGAAAAGCACCTCTCCGCCTTTGGCCTTGACATCGGCGGCCAGTTTGTTGCCGGCCTCCTCGTTGCGGTCGAGAATCACCACTTTCGCACCCTCGGCGGCGAAATGGTGTACCATCGAATTGCCCAGGATTCCGGCGGCACCCGTAATAACGACCACCTTATCCTTTACGCTAAATAGTTCGTTTGCCATTTTCAGATTATTTTTTCAAAGTTGGTTATTTCAATACGATCACCTTGTATTTCGGCACGAGCGACTTCATGATGACCCAGCCGATCAGATAAGCTACGGCGCAGACGCAGAAGATCACGAAGTAACCGGCCGGCTTTCCGACGAAGCCCATGAATGCCATCTGCGTCTTGTCCGCATGTACGAAGAGTTCGCCGGCGCAATACTGAAGAATCATCGAACCCACACCGCCGGCCATACCGCCGATACCCGTCACGGTCGCAATCGCGCTCTTGGGGAACATATCGCCCACGGTGGAGAAGATGTTGGCCGACCACGACTGGTGGGCCGCACCGCCGATACCGATCATGATAACCGGGAACCAGGGCGAAATCGTACCCAGCGGCTGGGCCAGCAGCACCAGCAGCGGGAAGAAAGCGAAGATCAACATCGCCCGCATACGGGCGGCATAGGGATTCAGCCCCGTCTTGTTGATGATGATGGTCGGGAGCTTACCGCCGTAGATAGAGAGCATCGTGATGGCGTAGAGCGTGAAGATCAGCGCCATACCCAGGCCTTCCGAAGTCTTGATCCCGAACTGTGTGTTCAGGTAGGAAGGCGTCCAGAACAGGAAGAACCACCACACGCCGTCGGTCATGAACTTGCCCACAGCAAAAGCCCAAGTCTGTTTGAACTTGAAGCACTCCAGGAAACCGATCTTCCGGCCTTCCGACTCCTCTTCCGCAGGGGCGAGGTCTTCGTGCCTGTCCTGCTCGATGTATTCGAGCTCGGCCTTGTTGACATGCTTGCTCCGGGCAGGTTTGTCATAAAGGAACACCCAGAAACCCATCCAGATAAAGCCCAGTGCACCGATGATGATGAAAGCCATCTCCCAGCCGAAAGCCTTGGCCAGCAGAGGGATAGATATCGGAGCCACCAATGCGCCGATCGAAGCGCCCGCATTGAAGATCGAGGTGGCGTAGGCACGGTCCTTCTTGGGGAAGTATTCGGCCGTCACCTTGATGGCTGCGGGGAAGTTACCGGCCTCACCAAGGGCGAGAATACACCGGGCAAACAGGAAGCAATACATGCTGACCGTAGCGATCACCACCATCGTGTCGCCCGTGGCGGCAGCCAGCTCGGCAGCAGAGTGCAGCCCTACGTGGGCCTCGGTCACCACGCCGCAGAGCGCGTGGAGGCAGGCGCCCACCGACCACACGCCGATCGACCAGAGGTATCCTTTCTTGGTCCCCATCCAGTCGATGAAACGGCCGGCGAAGAGCATGCAGATCGCATAGACGATCGAGAAGACGGAAGTGATCTTTCCGTAGTGGGATTCATCCCAGTGGAACTCGGGCTTGATAAACTCGTCCCACGTGAGGGAGAGCACCTGACGGTCGAGATAGTTGACCGTCGTCGCAAAGAAGAGCATGGCGCAGATAACCCAACGGAAGTTGGTCATCTTCTGTTCTGATGCATTCAGTTTATTCATCAATCTTTCAGGTTAGGTAAATAATCGGGAATTATTAGTTTTTTCGAACCGCAAAGTAGTAAAAAAAGGTGACTATTTACGGTATTTCGCAATAATCGCCAGTGCATTTTTACAAAGTTCCGTGATCGCGCCCCAGTTCTTGGCGGCCACCACGTCCTTCGGGAAGAGGTTGGAACCCATGCCCACGCAGGTCACACCCGCCTTCACCCAGGCCGAAAGATTCTCCTCGGTGGGCTCCACGGCACCCGTCACCATAATCATCGACCAGGGCATCGGCGCCTTCACGTTCTTCACGAACGACGGACCGCCCACGTTGCCGGCCGGGAACACCTTGCAGATATCGCATCCCGCCTCCTGAGCGAAACCGATCTCCGACACCGAACCGCATCCCGGAGTGTAGGGAATCAGACGACGGTTGCAGATCTTGGCCACCTCGGGATTGAACAGCGGTCCCACCACGAAGTTGGCTCCCAACTGGATATAGAGCGCGGCCGTAGCCGGATCGACCACCGAACCGACGCCCAGAATCATCTCGGGACACTCCTTGGCGGCGAATTTCACCAGTTCACCGAACACCTCCTGGGCGAAATCGCCCCGGTTGGTAAACTCGAATGCACGGACACCGCCCTCGTAGCACGCCTTCACCACGCTTTTAGCCACTTCGACATCCTGATTGTAAAACACGGGCACCATACCCGTTGAGGCCATCGCCGAGATGACCTGCACTTTCGAAAATTTTGCCATCGTTATCGTTCTTTATCTTAAAATTTCATCCTCTATTTTAAACGGCTTTTCGGGCCGGCATATTTCACCCGGCCCGAAAATCTCCGTTCGGTCTCTTTATCGGGACACACGGCCCGAACCGTCGCCCTTCATCAGGTTCTCCACCTCGGCTACGGTCACCAGATTGAAGTCCCCGTAAATGGTGTGCTTCAGGCACGAAGCGGCCACGGCGAAGTTGAGCGCCTTCTGGTCCTCGCCCGTGTAGGTGAGCAAACCGTAGATCAGGCCACCCATGAACGAGTCGCCGCCGCCCACGCGGTCCACGATGTGGGTGATGTCGTAGCGGGGAGACTGGTAGAGGGTCTTGCCGTCATAGAGCACGCCGCCCCAGGTGTTGTGATTGGCGTTGATCGAACCGCGCAGGGTGATGATCACCTTCTTGGCGCGCGGGAATTTCTTCATCAGCTGGGTGCAGACGCTCTCGAATTCGGCCGCATTCACCTCGCCGGCGGTAGCCGTCACGTCGAAGCCTTCGGGCTTGATTCCGAACACCTTCTCGGCATCCTCTTCGTTGCCGAGGATCACGTCGCAGCCCTCCACGAGCGCGGGCATCACTTCGGCAGCCGTCTTGCCGTATTTCCAGAGGTTCTTGCGGTAGTTCAGGTCACACGACACGGTCACACCCAGCCGGTTGGCAGCCTTGATGGCTTCCAGGCAGGCGTCGGCGGCACCCTGACTCAGCGCGGGGGTGATTCCCGTCCAGTGGAACCAGTCGGCGCCCTTGAGCACCTCGTCCCAGTCGATCATGCCGGGTTTGATCTCGGCGATCGAAGAGTGGGCCCGGTCATAAACCACCTTGCTGGCACGCGCCACGGCACCCGTCTCGAGGAAATAGATACCCAGCCGGTCGCCGCCGTAGATCACATGGTCGGTCTTCACGCCGTTCTTATGCAGATCCTTCACGCAGGCATCGGCGATGTCGTTCTTGGGCAGACGGGTCACGAACTGTGCCTCCATACCGTAATTGGCCAGCGATACGGCCACATTGGCCTCGCCCCCGCCGAAGGTGGCAGTGAACTCCTTGGCCTGACTGAATCTCAGATAACCGGGGGTTGCCAGACGCAACATGATCTCCCCGAATGTTACAACTTTTTTCATGAACGAATGATATATACTTTATAAAATGTTGCTTATTTGTCGAACCCGAAATAGTTCCTGGCATTGTAATAGGAGATGTCGGCCACCATCTTCGAGAGGAACTTCATCTCGCTTCGGGGCAGACGTCCGCTCTCCACGTCCCCGCCGATCACGTTGCAGAGAATCCGGCGGAAATATTCGTGGCGCGGATAGGAGAGGAAGCTGCGGGAGTCGGTGAGCATACCCACGAAACGGCTCAGCAGACCCAGCGCCGAAAGGGCATTCAACTGCTTGCGCATACCGTCCTCCTGATCGAGGAACCACCAGCCCGAACCGAGCTGCATCTTGCCCGGGACCGTCCCGTCGTTGAACGTGTAGGCCATCGTGGCGAGCACCTCGTTGTCCTTGGGATTCAGATTGTACAGAATCGTCTTGGCCAGTTTGCCAGCCGAATCGAGCCGGTCGAGGAACTTGTGGCCGGCAGCGGCACACTGTACGTCGTGGATGGCGTCGTAACCGGTGTCGGGACCCAGTATCTTGAACATGCGGGTATTGTTGTTGCGGATCGCCCCGATATGGAACTGCTGCGTCCATCCCTTCTCGGCGTCCATCACGGCCAGATCGTACAGAATACCGCTCTTGAACTTGAGGTTCTCCTCTTCGGTGGGTTTCACGCCGCTCATCACCTTGGCGAAGATCTGCATCAGATCGCTCTCGGTGTAGTCCTCGGCATAGAAGGTCTCCAGCCCGTGGTCGGAGAGCCGGCACCCCATCTCGGCGAAGAAGTCGTGACGCTTCTGCAGCGCCTGCAACAGGTCTTCGTAATTTCGGATCTCCATGCCGGCGGCCTCGCCCAGCTTCTCGACATAAGCCTTGTATGCCACGGGATTCTCCACGGCCATCGCCTTGTCGGGACGCCATGCAGGGAACACCTTCACGGAAAATCCGCTCTCCTTGATTTTCTTATGGTACTCCAGCGAATCGGCCGGATCGTCGGTCGTGCAGACCACCTCCACGTTGCAGCGCTTCATCAGCCCCTGCGCCCGGAACTCCTCGGTCTGGAGCTTGGCGTTGCACTCCTCGTATATCTCGCGGGCTGTCTCGGGGCTCAGCAGCTTGTCGATCCCGAAGATGCGGGAGAGCTCCAGATGGGTCCAGTGGTAGAGCGGATTACGCATGGTGTAAGGCACCGTCTCGGCCCACTTTTCGAACTTCTCGTAGTCGGATTTCCCGCCCGTGATGTACTCCTCGGGAACGCCGTTGCCCCGCATGGCCCGCCACTTGTAATGGTCGCCGCCCAACCATATTTCGGTCAGATTGCGGAACTGGTAGTTGTCCGCGATCATCTGCGGGATCAGGTGGCAGTGGTAGTCGATGATCGGCAGGTTTTCCGCGCTTCCGTGATACAGCTCCTGAGCCGCATCGTTGGTAAGCATGAAGTTCTTATCAATAAACTTTTCCATAGTTAATATGTTTTAGAGCTTTTCGTCGCAACCGTAGGCAAGGCCGTACGCACAGATCGTCCGATTTATACAATCCGGCTTACAAATTCCAAAAGTATAAAAAAATTCCGTAAATCGTGCACGTGCACGATTTTTTTTGCATATCTTTGTTTTGGTCTGCGGAGAGCGCTCTCCCGGCCGCTAAATTCGGGACGTTCGACATGGGAAACGACGACAAGAAAATCACGATCAAGGACGTGGCGAGACTGGCCGGCCTTTCGAAAGGGACCGTCGACCGCGTGGTGCACAACCGGGGCGAGGTCTCCGAAGAGAGCAAACGCCGCGTACTGGAAGTCATCCAGCAGATCGGCTACAAACCCAACATCTACGCCTCGCTGCTGGCCTCGAAAAAACACTACACCCTGCTCTGCCTGATTCCCCGGTTCCGCCCGGGCGAATATTGGGAACTGGTCTACACGGGTATCGGACGGGCCGTGGAAAAGGCCCGCAGCTACAACATCGGGATCGACGTGATCTCTTACGACCAGTTCGACCGGGAGTCGTTCCGCCGTGCGGCGCGCCAACTGCTGGAGGGCAATCCGCAGGCCGTGATGCTGGCCCCCATCTACCGGGACGACACGCTGGCCCTTACCGCGGAACTCGCCGCCCGGGGCGTACCTTATGTATATATCGACTCCCGTCTGGAAGGCAGCGGCTATCTGGCTTATTTCGGCATGCCGATGTACCAGAGCGGCTATCTGGCCGCCAGTCTGCTGACCGAACAGCCGGGTATCGGCGAAATCGCCAACTTCCGTATCGACAGGGGAGGCGCCCAGCCGCAGGACAATCCCACCCGGAAACGCAGGGAAGGCTTCATGGCCTATCTGGCAGAAAACCTGCCGGAGTGCCGGGTATTCGAGGACTTCATCAGGCCCTACGATCCAGAATACAACCTGCGGGTGCTGGACGAATTTTTCGAAAAGCATCCCCGCGTGCGACACATCGTCACCTTCAATTCGCGCGTGCATCTGATTTCGGAATACCTCGAAAAGAGGGGGCTCGGCGACCGGATCGTGGTGGGATTCGACAAACTCGCCGGAAATCTCGAAGGGGTGCGGAAAGGATACGTCAAATACCTCATCACCCAGCGCACCGAAACCCAGGTCTACCGGGGAATCAACGCCATCATCGAACACATGGTCTTCCACACGGCCCCGGCCGAGCAGGACAACTTCATGTCGATGGACATCCTGACCCGGTACAACGTGGACTACTACTCGGACATATACGAATTCTGACAAATCAAACATAACGAATTATGCAACCTCTGAACAGAAACAACGCAGCCAACAAACGCTATCCCGAACGGATCATCCAGTTCGGGGAAGGGAACTTCCTCCGCGCCTTCGTGGACTGGATCGTGTGGAACATGAACGAAAAGGCCGGATTCAACAGCGGCGTAGTGGTCGTACAGCCCATCGAACGGGGCATGGTGGACATGCTCAACGCCCAGGACGGCCTCTATCACCTCAACCTGCAGGGAATCGACAAGGGCCAGGAGGTCGACAGCATCCAGCTGATCGACGTCATCAGCCGCGGACTGAACCCCTACACCCAGTTCGACGAATACCTGAAGCTGGCCGAAAATCCCGATATCCGTTTCGTGATCTCCAACACCACCGAAGCGGGCATCGCCTTCGATCCCACGTGCAAACCGGACGACAAGCCGGCCAAATCCTACCCCGGCAAGCTGACCCAGCTGCTCTACCACCGGTTCAGAACCTTCAACGGCGCCGCCGACAAAGGGCTCATCATCTTCCCCTGCGAGCTGATCTTCCTCAACGGCAAGGAGCTCAAGAAGTGCATCGAACAGTACATCGACCTGTGGAATCTGGGCGACGACTTCCGCCAATGGTTCGAAACGGCCTGTGGGGTTTACTGCACGCTCGTCGACCGGATCGTACCGGGCTATCCGAAAGACACCATCGACGAAATCCTCGCCAAGATCGGCGTGGAGGACAAGCTGGTGGTCAAGGGCGAGATCTTCCACCTGTGGGTGATCGAGGCTCCCGAGTCGGTCGCCAAAGAGTTTCCCGCCGACAAGGCCGGGCTGAACGTGCTCTTCGTCCCCAGCGAGAAACCCTACCACGAGAGGAAAGTGACCCTGCTCAACGGCCCGCACACCGTGCTTTCGCCCGTGGGCTATCTTTCGGGTCTGAACACCGTGAAAGAGTGCGTGGAAGACCCCGTAATCGGCAAGTTCGTCCACAAGGTGATGTTCGACGAACTGCTGGAAACGCTCGACCTGCCCAAACCGGAACTGGAAAAGTTCGCCCACGACGTACTGGAGCGGTTCCGCAACCCGTTCGTAAAGCACTTCGTGACGAGCATCATGCTCAACTCCTTCCCGAAGTTCAAGACCCGCGACCTGCCCGGACTGAAAATCTATCTGGAACGCAAAGGCGCTCTGCCCCGCGGACTGGTACTGGGTCTGGCCGGCATCATCACTTATTATAAAGGCGGCAAGCGCGGCAACGACGAGATCATGCCCAACGACGACCAGGCAATCATCGACCTGCTGAAACGGCTCTGGGCCACGGGCGATCCCTGCCATGTGGCCGAAGGAGTGCTGGGAGCGGAATTCATCTGGGGCGAGGACCTCAACAAGATTCCCGGCCTCACCGCCCAACTCTGCGCCGATCTGAAACTGATCCAGGCCGAGGGCATGGCAGCAGCCGTGAAACAAATCGTATAATTCCTCCCGTTTATGGCAACATTCATTCGGATCAATCCGGCCGACAACGTGGCCGTAGCCATCGAACCCCTGCACAAGGGCGACAGCGTGCAGATCGGGGAAGAGTTGATCGTACTGGCCGCGGATATCCCCGCCGGACACAAATTCGCGCTGAAAGATTTCGCACCGGGCGAACACATCGTCAAATACGGCTACCCGATCGGGCATGCCCGCGAGGCGATCGCCCGGGGAGCCTGGGTCAACGAAAAGAATATCAAAACCAATCTGGACGGCGTGCTGGAATACACTTACCGGCCGCAAACGGTGACGCTCGACATTCCGAAGAGCGACCGTACGTTCCGGGGCTACCGTCGTGCCGACGGTTCGGTGGGTACGCGCAACGAAATCTGGATCGTCCCCACCGTGGGCTGCGTGAACGGAGCCGTGGGCCGGTTGGCCGAGATGCTCCGGGCCGAGACGAAAGGCGAAGGGGTGGACGCCATCGCCGCGTTCCCCCACAACTACGGATGCTCCCAGCTCGGAGGTGACCACGAGAATACGCGCAAGATTCTGCGGGACCTGGTGCTCCATCCCAATGCGGGCGGCGTACTGGTAGTGGGTCTCGGCTGCGAAAACAACCAGTTGTCGGCTTTCCGGGAGATGCTCGGCAAGGTCGATCCTGCCCGCATCAAGTTTATGGAGACCCAGAAAGTGAAGGGCGACGAACTGGAAGAGGGCATGCGGCTCCTGCGCGAAATCTACGAGGTGGTCCGGAAGGACGAACGCACCGACGTGCCCGTCTCCGAACTGCGCGTGGGCCTCAAATGCGGCGGTTCGGACGGATTCTCGGGCATTACGGCCAATCCCCTGCTGGGAGTCTTTTCCGACTGGCTGACGGCGCAGGGCGGCACGACCGTGCTGACCGAAGTACCGGAGATGTTCGGCGCCGAAACGATCCTGATGAACCGTTGCCAGGACGAAGCCACGTTCGACAAGACCGTCCACCTGATCAACGATTTCAAGGAGTATTTCATCCGGAACGAACAGCCGATCTACGAGAACCCCTCGCCGGGCAACAAGGCAGGCGGCATATCCACGCTGGAAGAGAAATCGCTGGGCTGCACGCAGAAGTGCGGCAAGGCGACCGTACGCGACGTACTGATGTACGGCGACCGAATCAAAACGCGCGGACTGAACCTGCTTTCGGCCCCGGGAAACGATCTGGTGGCGGCCACGGCACTCGCCTCGGCCGGCTGCCAGATGGTACTCTTCACCACGGGACGGGGCACCCCTTTCGGCACCTACGTCCCCACCATGAAGATTTCCACCAACAGCACCCTGGCAGCCAACAAGCCCAACTGGATCGACTTCAACGCGGGAGTCATCGTGGAGAACCGGACGATCGGAGAGACCTGCGCCGATTTCACGGACTACGTGATCCGCGTGGCCAGTGGTGAAAAAGTCAACAACGAAAAGAGCGGTTTCCGCGAGATCGCCATCTTCAAAACGGGCGTAACGCTCTGACAACAAATCCGAATCTACCGGAAGAGGGTGCCCCGCAAACCGCAGGCACCCTCTTTTCCTTTCCGGCCGACACCGGCAACCAGCCCCTTCTATTCGGCCACCAGCTCGATCCGGTTGCCGTCCGGGTCGCACACCACGCTCTCGAAAAAGCCGTCGCCGGTCACGCGGGGCTCTCCCGCCACTTCGTATCCCGCGCTGCGCAGCCGCCCGGTCAGCCCGACCACTTCGTCCCGGCTTCCCGCCGAGAACGCCAGATGACAAAATCCGGTGCACACCTCTCCGGGCCCGCAGGCCACATCCCGACTGCGCATGATCTCCAGCGAAGCCCCCTCCCCGAACGAGAGGAAATAGGATTCGAATCCCTTGTCCGGGTTCACGTATTTCGGGCCGGCAGTCGCGCCCAGCCACTGCACGTAAAAATCCCTCAACTCTTCGAGGCGGGTGGTCCACAAGGCGACGTGTGCGATCTTCATCGGTTTTCGGTTTTCCGTACGACAAAAAAGCCGCCCGGCAAAGGCGGCTTTATAACGTTTATATCTTAATCCGCTTACAGCGAGTTCACGTGAACCTGCAGGCTTCCCTTGAGGTTGCCGGCCTTGTTCTTGTGAATCACGTTTTTCTTGGCAAGCTTATCCAGCATGGCCGTAACTTTGGGAAGCAGGGCTTCGGCGGCACTCTTGTCGGTGGTGTTGCGCAGCGCCTTCATCGCGTTACGGGCAGTCTTGTGATAATACCTGTTCTGCAGCCGCTTGGCCTCAGTCTGACGGATTCTTTTCTCAGATGACTTGTGGTTTGCCATGTTCCTTTTATTAAAAAGCGTCTTTAAATTTCGTAGCCCATAGGAGAATCGAACTCCTCTTTCAAGAATGAAAATCTTGCGTCCTAACCGATAGACGAATGGGCCATCGTACGCCGATGTGTTAATTTCAGCGGTGCAAAGGTAACTAAAAAGTGACAATATGCAAATATTTCACCGAAAAAAGTGACGGGAAGCGTTTTTTCATCCTGTCATTCGGCCGCCGGAGTGTCGTACATCATGTAATCGGCAGCCAGCAGCACGAGCAGCATGAAATAAGAGACCGCTCCGCTGAACCAGGCCGAAAGCAGCAGCGACAGCACGGCCACAGAGATGACGGCCCGCGCCTGTCTCCGCCGGGGCATGCTCCGGAAACGGAGCAGACAGGCCACCGTGCGCCGGACCGTGCCCAGCAGGTAAAAGGCCAGGGCGACGAGCGTGGCAGCCAGCCCCGCCGCCGGGTAATCCCGGTTTAGCAGCGCACCGAGCACGACCAGCCCCACGACGATTAAAATAAAACTCTTTCCGGACATCCCAATAAAATTCACACACCGCAAAGGTACAATAAAAATCTTTTCGTAGTTTTGTCCCGAAACGATTTACAAATCCGCCACATCATGCCGAACCTGTCAGAAAAAGGGATTTACCTGCCGCCTTCCCCTATCCGGAAGCTGGTTCCCTATGCCGAAGAGGCCAAGCGCCGGGGCATCAAAGTACACCACCTCAACATCGGTCAACCGGACATTCCCACGCCGGCCGTCGCGGTCGAGGCGGTCCGCGCCGTCCACGACAGGGTGTTCGAGTACTCCCACTCGGCCGGCATCGAAAGCTACCGCCGCAAACTGGCGGGCTACTATACCGGCATCGGTATCGACATCACTTACGAGGACCTGCTCGTCACGGTCGGAGGCTCGGAGGCGATCTTCATGGCCATGACCGTCTGCATGAATCCCGGCGACGAGGTGCTCGTTCCCGAACCCTTCTACGCCAACTACAACGGTTTCGCCATGGAGGCGGGCGTCAACATCAAGCCGATCTTCTCGACCATCGAGAACGATTTCGCCCTCCCTCCGATGGAGGAGTTCGAACGCCACATCACCCCGCGCACCAAAGCGATCCTGATCTGCAATCCGAACAACCCGACCGGATACCTGTACAGCCGCGAGGAACTGAACCAACTGCGCGACATCGTCAAACGGTACGATCTGTTCCTGCTCTCGGACGAAGTGTACCGGGAGTTCTGCTATGACGGCCACAAACATATCTCCGTGATGAATCTCGAAGGAATCGAGGATAACGTGGTGATGATCGACTCCGTATCGAAACGGTACAGCATGTGCGGTGTCCGGCTGGGCACGCTCGCCTCGCGCAACCGCGAGGTGATCGAGGCGGCACTGAAAATGGCCCAGGCCCGCCTCTCGCCTCCCTATCTGGCCCAAGTGGCAGCCGAAGCCGCCCTGGACGCCCCTAAAAGCTATTTCGAAGAGGTTTACGCCGAATACAACAAACGGCGCATCTGCATCGTGAATGCCCTCAACGAAATCGAAGGCGTCTACTGCCCCATGCCCAAAGGAGCCTTCTATACCACCGTAAGGCTGCCGATCGACGATTCGGACCGTTTCGCCCAATGGATGCTCGAGGAGTTCAGCCACAAGGGCGAGACCGTCATGCTGGCCCCGGCTACGGGATTCTACGCCTCCCGCCACCTCGGACACGACGAGGTGCGCGTGGCCTACGTGCTCAAGTGCGAAGACCTGCTGGCTGCCGCGGAATGTATCCGGGAAGCACTGAAAGTCTACCCCGGACGCACTCTTTAGCCACCACAAAAAGAGGCTGTCCTACGCGCCCGGGTCCAATGAAATCACCCCCGCAGGAACAAAATCCTGCGGGGGTGATTTCATTTCAGAAAGCCCGACAGACCTTATTCCCGTCGACAGGCAATCCGTCTGTTCTACCTGACATACAGGATGCTGCCCACAGACCGCTCTCCCTCGTGGTCGAAAGCTCCGTTATCGCAGGGATAGTTGACCACCCCTTTCCCCGAAATCCACAGGGTCGTGGAACCGCCTCCGTCCAGATTCATCGCATCGTCGGCTCCCAGGGCCCACATCGCCTTGGCAAGTTGGGGCGTGGTCATCCCCGCCGCCTTGCTCGGGAAACGGCCGTCGACCGTCAGAAAAATCACGTCTCCGCCCTCGGTCACACCGACGGCCGTCCGGGGATTTTTCGACGTATTGTGAGAGGATGAGGTGCTCAACGCCTCGACCACCTTGTCTTTCAGCAGGAACGGCCCGCCTACCAGGATATTGTCCCCCTCGAGTGTCCGGGCCTCGGTGTTGCGTCCGGGCACTTTCCGAACCTCCGCACGATTGTCCTGAATGATGATGGCAGCGTTCCCGAACGTAGCCGAAACATCGTCGTAGCCCTGCTGCACTACAACCCCGTCGATCTTTACGAAAGGCAGTTTATCCGCGGAAAAATACCCTGCATTGATTCCGGCCAACGCTCCCGCCGCTTCACATTGCACGCTCGTTTTACGAGTTCCCGAAGCGGGATTTGCGATTCCCAGCTTATTGGCCGAAGAGGGCGTCACACACACCACATTCATCGACTGGGGCAGGCCGAATGCGGTGAGGAAGGCCGACTTCCACACGACGCCCTCCCGCAGCTGTTCGGTTTTCCAGTCGGCCGTGACGATCAGCAGCGAATCGCACCGGTCAAGGTCATAATCATAATTCCCTGCATTCGACGTGGCACCGTCGCGCACCACCGTAACGGCGACACTCTCCTTGTAAATGCGCGGCACCTTCACTTTCAGGGCCGTCTCGGAAGCCTCCGACACCTCGGCCTTCACATCGTCGAAATAGACCTCGTTCTCGGCAGGCACCGTTCCGAAATTCTTCCCGGTGACGGTGACGGTCTCGTCGTACACGCCCCGCCCTCCTTCGATTCCGGTCACCTCGGGCACGCCCGGACGATAAGTCAGGGTGAGGGTATTCGTCGCGGCCCCGCCGACCTTCAAGTTGACGGCCACGGTCTGGCCCTCACGGCCGTCTTCCGGCGCTGCAACCATGATCCGGTCGTTGGAGAACGCGATGATGGGGTTCTCCCTTCCGTCGAACAATACCTGCACGTTTTCCCGGTGAAGGCCGAAATTCTTACCGTGAATGAAAAGGCATTTTCCAGGCCGGACATATTCCGGCTCGAGCGAAGTGATTTCAGGTGCGGAATCTTCGTCCTTATCGCATCCGGCCGCAACGGCAAGCAGCAGAGGCAGGGACAACAGCAGTAAAAGGCTTCGTTTCATAACGACAAAATCAATTTACAGATTAGCATATAGATCTTTTGTAAATCAAAACTATACATCCCTCCTGCAAAATCCAAGCGGAGCGGCTCACTTTGACGCGAATCGCCCCGCCTTTGCCGTTTTTCGAAACCTCGCACCTCCGGTCCCGGCGTTTCCGGTCCCTATTTCACATAGACGACACTTCCCACCGGGCGCTCCCCCCCATGATCGAACGCCCCGTTATCGCAGGGATAGTTGACCACCCCTTTCCCCGAAATCCACAGGGTCGTGGAACCGCCTCCGTCCAGATTCATCGCATCGTCGGCTCCCAGGGCCCGCATCGCCTTGGCGAGTTGGGGCGTGGTCATCCCCGCCGCCTTGCCCGGGAAACGGCCGTCGACCGTCAGGAAAATCACGTCTCCGTCCCCGGTCACACCGACGGCCGTCCGGGGATGCCTCGCCGTATTATGGGTAGTGGAAGTGCTCAACTGCTCCACCACTCCGTCTTTCAACAGAAACGGTCCGCACACCAGAATGTCGTCCCCTTCCAGAGTCCGGGCTTCGGCATTGCAGCCCGCCACTTTCCGTATCTCGACCCGGTTGTTCCGTATGACGATCGCGGCATTTCCGAATGTCGACGAAACACGGTCGTATCCGGACTGAACGACCGTTCCGCCTATCTTTACGAAGGGCTTTTTCTTCTCATCGAAATACCCCCCGTTTACACCGAGCAAAGCACCCGCATCACCGCACTGCAAACTCGTTCTGCGGAGCCCCGAAACGCTGCACCCGATCCCCAGTCTGTTCTGCTGCGAAGGAGTCACGTACACCACATTCATCGAGTGGGGAGCGTCGAACGCCTTCAGGAAAGCCGACTTCCATACGACGCCTTCCCTCAGCTGCTCGGTCTTCCAGTCGGCCGTGACGATCAGCAGCGAATCGCAGCGATCCAGATCATACGAAAAATTCACGGCATTCGACCTCACTCCGCCGCGAACGACCGTGACAGAGACATTCTCCTTATAGATACGGGGCACTTTCACAGTCAAGGCAGTCTCCGACTCTTCCGTAATCTCCGCCTCCGTCTCGTCGAAATAAACGACACGCTCACCGACAGCCCCGAACCTCTTTCCGATGACCGTGACGAGCTCTCCGTACAACCCCCGACCACCGTCTATACTCGTTATCTCCGGCACATCGGTACGCCAAACAGAAGTGACGGCCTCCGAAACATTTCCATCCCTGCTCAGGCGAACGGAAACCGGACGACCGTCCTGCCCTCCGTCGGGAACCGTAACCCCGACCCGGTTACCGGAAAGCGACTCCGCCGGATATTCCCGCCCGTCGAAAAGCACCCGGATCGCACCTGCGTCCGAACCGAAATTTTTCCCGTAAACCATCAGGGTTCCACCGGGCTGAAGGTAGTCCGGCACCAGCGAAACGATAACAGGTGCCGGCATCGATTCGGCTTCCGCATCCTTGCCGCATCCGAACGCAGCATAAACCGACAAGACGATCAACAGAAAAAATGCCATACCACTACGCTTTAGGGTCATGGAATAAACCACCATAATTAATAATATTAATCATACAAATATAACGGAAAAATACTCACGAACAAGTATCGGACAACATTCCGTTCACACCCGAAAACATTTTTTATACATCATCTCCGGAACCGATGAAAAAATACGAAATATCTTGCAAAAAAGAAAAACAAGCCCTATCTTTGCACCCGCAATTAGATCCCAAAGGATTCATAATTGCGACTCGGGGTGTAGCTCAGCCCGGTTAGAGTACACGTCTGGGGGGCGTGTGGTCGTACGTTCGAATCGTATCACCCCGACAAATTAGGCCTAAGTATTAATCACTTAGGCCTTTTTGTTTCCGCATACGTTTCCGCTTTAAAATGAAAATCTCGGTTTGAGGTCTTCTACCCGGATAAATACGGAGTATCTCCACTCATTTCTACTTCACTTATCGCCCCCACAGGAAACAATCCTAAAAAAGTTTTTCCGGATAACTTTATGCCGAAATCTTGCAACTGGATTCTGTGAACATTATTTGGAGCAGTTCAAACAACAGATACGAGGACAGACTTTGACAGGGGTCTTAATATAAACACTTTGACAATGTTTGTCCTTTTTATACTATATCCTTTTTATTTCAATTATAATTTCATAACTTGTATTGCATATATGTAGATGATTAATAATCATTAGTTTTTTCAATGACAAAACTATTGCTTCCATACGCCATTAATAGCTCTGGCAACCTTGTACACATTGATGACGCCCGTAAAGGCGATATTTATACATGTCCTTCATGTGGAGCGAATTTATCATTAAGAATTAGTAAAATACCTGAAGGTCAAAAATATCATCGAATAAATCACTTTGCCCACAAAGGTTCTGTTGATAATCGTTGTTCGGAATCATTTCTGCATAAATTATTCAAACAACGCGTAGCAGAGTATATAAGAACGGAGTTAGACAGGCCCAATAAAGCTATTTGGTTTGAATGGAAGTGTGATAAATGCAACGAACTACATAAGGGGAACTTACTAAAAAAAGCAACTCAAGTCATTGAAGAATTAGACTTGCAAGTATGTAGGCCCGATATTGCATTACTTGATAAAGATGGTAAAGTTGTCATAGTAATAGAAATTGTGGTGACACATAAACCTTCGTCAGAGACATTACAATTCTATAAAGATAATAAGATTGCATGTCTACAAATCGAGGTCTCTGATTTTTCAGAATGTGACAGGATACAAGAGAAAGTATTGCATCCAAACGCTGTAAGTATGTGTCCAAACCCGATTTGTAAAAAATGCGGAGAGGTAATGAATAGTGCCAAATTAATAGTTGTTACTGCCCCATGCTGGAAATGTTCTAATGCCATGAAAATTGCCATGATTGTATCAAATGACGGCAATTACATACATAGTCCCAAGGTTTTTACCAATGATGAAATTAGGAAGGCTCAAATGTTTGGAGTAAATATTAAAAACCGATATAGTCAAACGGTACGAGAAAATTATTGGGCAAATGTTTGTGATAAATGCAATGCATTCGTAGGAGATTTTTATATGCATGGCTATTTCAATTTACCTCATGACGAAGAGGTAGATTTAAGTTATAAATGCTTTAATTGTATGCAAATGGAGTATTAAAAGACGAAATAGAAGCCGAGACCCATTTTATGCAATGTTTGTCCTTTTCGATATTTTTACCTAATTATGAGAATAGCATCCAATCATATCATCACACTCCAATCTAATGAAATTTTCGTCTTCGGAAGTAATCTGGCAGGACAACATGGAGGTGGTGCAGCGCGGTTGGCATATCAGAAATTCGGGGCTGTTTGGGGGCAGGGTGTCGGATTGCAAGGACAAAGTTATGCTATACCGACCATGCAAGGTGGAGTAGAGACTATTAAGCCCTATGTAGACGAGTTCATTGAGTTTGCAAAGCAACATCCACAACTCAAATTCTTGGTGACGGAAATCGGTTGCGGGATAGCAGGATTCACTCCAACCGAGATTGCTCCGTTATTTGAACAGGCAAAAGGAGTAAGCAATATCTATTTGCCAGAACACTTTTGGAAGCTACTTAAATAAGATAAAATAGAGTATAAAGGCAAGCGGAAGATTTGGCACAATTTATATAAATTATTATACCTTTGCTCATACGATATGCCGAAACTATACATCATAGCAGGTTGCAACGGTGCGGGAAAAACGACTGCATCCTATACCGTATTACCTGAAATGCTCGGTTGCAAAGAGTTTGTCAATGCCGACGAGATTGCAAAAGGTCTATCACCGTTCAACCCCGAAAGCGTGGCAATCGAGGCGGGGCGGCTGATGTTGCAACGAATGGATGATCTGCTTGCAGAGGGTGCTGATTTTGCTTTTGAAACGACACTGGCGACACGCTCTTATGTGAGATTTATCGAGCGGGCACATGCGAAAGGCTACTTCGTAACCTTACTTTATTTTTGGTTGCCGACACCCGAACAAGCTATCGAACGTGTAGCGACACGGGTCAGAGAGGGCGGACATAATATTCCATCAGATGTCATTCGCCGTCGTTATGCAAATGGGATGAAGAATCTGACGACACTTTATACACCGATTTGCGATTTCTGGGCGATATACGACAACAGTTCGGCAGATGCGGAGATTAAAATCGTTGCTTCGGGAGAGAAAGATACAACAATCCAAATAACAGATACGTTATCCTATAAAGCGATTACAACCTATGAGCGAGCTTGAAATAAAACAGATGCAGGAAAAGATCAATGCAGGGATTTTACTCGCCCGAAAGCGTCTGATCGAGAAAACCAAGAAAGAGGACGGCGAATTGGTGGTCATGCGTGATGGCAAGGTCGTACGCATCAAAGCCAAAGACCTCAAATAATCTATATCCTCGGCTAAAGGGTCGGGGATTTTTCTTTTTGCTGAAACAAAAGCATCGCAACATTCTTAAAAGAAGGGAGCTGGAAAAAGTTTCTTGCACGTCTTTTCTTCTTGTTATCAATTCACTAATTGTCTAACCATGATTGACTGTCGAATCAACCGACAAGTCAACCGTACCTGTTTCAGCTATCGCAATAAACTGATAACTTGTTTATTATATAGCTTTAGAGTACACGTCTGGGGGGCGTGTGGTCGTACGTTCGAATCGTATCACCCCGACCGAAGAAGCCGACTGGTATCAGTCGGCTTCTTTATTTTCGACATTTTAGTCTCTGACATATCCTGCCCCTTGTCCGGCGGCAACCGGCAAAACCTTCCGCACCGGCCGTATCCATCAGCAAGAAACACGACAAAAAAGTCCACTTCGTATACCGTATCGAAAAAATAGCTATATTTATACGGAATACCGACCGATGAACCGCCATGAAAACTCTGAAATTCAAAATCGAAGGCGTATGCCCCCTGTTGCAGCACGACGACAAAACCGCGAATCCATTCAATGAATATGCGAAACAGCTCAAGGCCATCTCCTCGAAACGGAAGAAGACGGAAGACGACCTGCTGGAAATGGCCCGTATAGAGTGGCTGGCCGGACTATACCACACTCCGCAGTCCGGATATTTCATGAAAGCCGAATGTTTCGAAGGCTCCTTTTACGAAGCGGCCAAGGCGAAAAAACTGGGCAAGACATTCAAGGAAGCCGTCAGAATTCCGGACGATCCGGCATTCCATTTCGAACACGAGGCCCTCTCCCCCGACCAGCTGTTTCTCATGGACGAATACAAAGATTTCAGGACCATCAAAATCCAGCGCTCCAAGGTTCTGCGCTGCCGCCCGATATTCAACCGGTGGCACTGCGAAATCGAGATATGGTATGAGGAGACCCGGCTGAACGAACAGGAGATCCGGGATCTCGTGGAATACGCCGGCCGGTATATCGGCATCTGCGACTACCGGCCGAAGTACGGTCGGTTCCGCGCCACCGAAATCTGACATACGGCACGGTTCGGCGTGGCATGGCCTCGCAAGGCGGGACTGGGCATGATTTGGCGAGACGAGACGAGGCGGAACATGGCATGGCTCCCCAGAAAGGGAGTGGCTTTAAAAGATAGTTCGGAATACTCAGGGGTTCGATTCCCCTGCTATCTGCAGGACTGTCCCCGGCAGTCCGTCCCGGCGGAGTGGGCTCCGGCGAGACACGACAGCGCAAGGTACGGTGCGGTGCAGAATGGCTGAGCGTGGCGGGATGCGGCTGGGCATGGCTTGTCCTGGCATGGCACGGCTCCGGAAAGGAGTGGCTTTCAAAGATAGTTTGGAATACACAGGGGTTCGATTCCCCTGCTATCTGCACGCAAATAACCGGTATCTCATCATATGGAACCCATCCGAATCGACTCCGGACCCTGGAATATACTCGTGGAGGAAATCCTGGCAGTCTATGCGCCGGGCAGCCTGATTCCGCACGAATGGCTCAAAAACAGATTCCGTATCCGGGACAAATCCGAGCTGAAATTCAAGGATTACGGCAACGAGGCCGAATTCATCGCGGCCCTCGAACGGATCGACCGCACCTACCAGTTCCTCGTCGAGAGCCTGCAAAGCCGACTGCTGGAGGACAGGAAAGGCTACCTGGTCAACCGGCACGGGGAGGGCTACATGATCCTGCCTTACGACGAACAGGTGGCGTACGCCTACAACCGGTTCATCGGGAAACTGGAGCGAAGCATAAAAAAGACGGACCGCATCATGAAATACCGTCCGCCCGTCTCCGCCGAACAGCAGGCCAGGGACAACGACATCATCGCCCGCTACTCTTGGTTCACGCAAATGGTTCCCGTACTGAAAAAATAGTTCGCCCGGCCTCCGGCACCGGCGTATCCCGTCCGGAGGCGAGTGGCCGGTTCACCGGTCCTCGACGGTAATCACGTTCTCCCCCTGCCGCAACCGGATATCCCGGTCCAGCCGCAGCGTACCCCGGACATTGGCCGGCACGGTGAGCGTCAGCCGAATGCGTCCGTTCTTCCGCTCCCACCGGCTCCGGATCGTGCCGGACACCGAACGGTACTCCCCCTCGGCCCACGTGAGCGCCTTAATGAATCGGGGAGTGAAAATCACATGCCGGAATCCCGGTTCGGAACGATCGTAATTGATACCGGCAACAACCTGGGTCATCCAAGCCGTCACGTCGCCCAGAAACGAATGGTTCAACGACGCATCCTTGAAACCTTTGTCCATCACCCAGGTCTCGGGCAGCGTGGTCAGCCCCATATAGATCCAGTTGGCCCACGAGGGCGCTTCCGGATTGACGATCATCCGGTAGGCATCTTCCGCATAGCCGTAACGGGCCAGCACGGAGGGGACCAGTTTGCTGCCCAACATTCCGAAATCGAGGTGATACCCGTTGCGGCGGATCATCTCCGCCAGCCGGTCGGCCGTGCGCTGCTCCTCCCCGGCCGGCACCATACCCATACCGAGCGCCACGGCCTGCGCCGCCTGCGTTCCGTTGGCCCAAAGACCGGTGGCGGGGTCGTACCACCGCTCCACGATCGTCCGGCGCAACTCTTCCGCCTTCCGGCGATAAGGAGCGGGATCGTGCCCCAGTTGTTCCGAAAAACGGGCCATCAGGGCATTGTCCAGCCAGTAGAAAACGGTGGAGGTGAACGACGCGTCGGTCTTCGCCTTGTAATAGACCCAGTCTCCGAGTCCGTAGGTCAGTATTCCGTCCTTTTCCCGCGTCTTCAGATACTCCAGATAACGCCGCAGGGTGGGATAGAGAGCCTCTATGGCCCGCGTATCGCCGTAGTACATATTCAGTTTGTAGGGAATGACGAACATGGCTGCGTCCCACACCGGACCGATCCAGCCTTCGTATCCCCATCCCGCACTGGGCACGATTCCCGAAATGTCGCCCGCCTCGCGCTGGTTGTCGACGAAATCGTTCATCCACTTCTCGTACACCGCGATCCCGTCGTAATTGAGCAGCCCCAGGTCGAGCGAAATGTAGGCGTCTGCCGTCCAGCCGTTTTTCTCCCGCTGGGGACAATCGGTAGGAATACTGTGCAGATTGCTCAGATAGGTATGACAGGTCGCCTCATGAATCCTATTGAGTATCGTGTCCGAACAGCAGAACGACCCTACGGGCTCCACGTCGGTATGGATGAACAACCCGGTCACGCTCTCCCGGCCGATCTCCACGGGCCGGTCGCTCTCCACCTCGACGTAGCGGAACCCGTGGTAACAGAACGACGGCATCCAGACCTCCGTTCCGCCGCCCTTCAGGTAGTAGGTATCCGTCTGGAACACCTCGTTGGGGTCCCGGTGCCACGACCGGTCGTTTCCCTCCCGCTGGAAATAGACGTCGATATTCCCCTGGTTGAGCCGGCCGTCGGGATGGAGCAGCTCCCCGTGCCGGATTTTCACGCACGTTCCAGCCTGTCCCCGTATCTTCAGCCGGCAGAGCCCGCTGATGTTCTTTCCCATGTCGAAGACGTAAACGTTGTCCGGAAAAGACTTCATGTCCGCCGGCACGATCTCTTTCGTAATCCGGATCGGAGGCATTTGCTGGGCTGTCACCAGCGGGGCCGGCGCTTCGACCTGCCGCACCCGGTCCCACCCGGAATCGTCGTAACCGGGCTCCGTCCATCCCGTCTTCTCCAGCCGGGCGTCGTACATGTCGCCGCTGTACAGGTTGTTGTACACGTAAGGCCCCGTATTGTACCGCCACGAAGTGTCCGACGCGATCGTCTCCACGCTGCCGTCCGCATACTCGATGCGCAGATCGCACAACAGGCGGGGACGCATCCGCCAGCGGGCCTTGTGGAAGTTCCACACCGCCAGCGACTGAATGTTCAGCCAGCCGTTGCCCAACACCGCGGCCACGGCATTCTCCCCCTCTTTCAGCAGCTCCGTCACATCGTAGGTGGAATAGAGCACCCGTTTGTCGAAATGCGTGTAACCCGGATCGAGCAGGCGGTCCCCCACCCGGCGGCCGTTGATGAACATCTCGTAATAACCCACCCCGCAGACATAGGCCCGGGCCGAACGGACCGGCTTGCCGACCGAAAAACCCCGGCGCAGCATCGGAGCTTTCCGGTACTCCTTGTCGAACCAGTCGCCGATCCACACTCCGCTCCAGTCCGCCGGCTTCATCTTGGCCGTTTCGAACCATCCGGGAACGGAAACCGCCTTCCGTCCCCGGCGGTCCCACACCTCTACCCGCCACCAGTAACGGGTATGCGGAGCGAGCGGCCTCTTTCCGTCGTAACGGACGCACATCCGGCCCCCGTCCGCGGGTTCCGCCGTCCAGAAATCGGGCTTTCCGGCCGTCAGAAAGGCCGAATCGGTCGCTACAGAAACCCGGCAGCGCACCTGCACGAACTCCCTGTCCGACTCGATATTCCATGTAAACCGGGGCCGGGGATTGTCGATTCCCAACGGCACCTCCAGGTATTCGGTACGCATCCGGGTGACGCGCTCGCCGGCCCTGATCACATCGGGCAGTACGAAAAGGGAAAGGGCTACACAAAGGCAGAACAGAACGGTCTTTTTCATCTTCGAGTTAATTTTTTCTGATTAGGGTTGTCCAAAAATAATCAACACGCACCGGATTGCCAACTCCCCTCGGCCGGATACCTCGTTTTTTCTTCCGCTTCCCCGCACAAGCCGCCCCTACCGGCTCTTCCCTTCACGAAACACAAAAAAGCGGAGGAATTATCGGACGAACCGCAATATTTCCATAACTTTACCACGCGGCACCTGTCCGCGACACCCGAAAAAACTATTTGTACAACCCGAAAACAAACCATCCATGAAACCACGCAACCTCGTCCTGCTGTGCCTGCTCGCCTCCCTCCTGTCGGGATGCACGGCAAAAACCGACAGCGGCACCCCGCGCATCGTCAACATCGTCAACTTCATCCGGCTCTGCGAGCCCCGCTTCCCGGAGATCACCGAAGATGTGCTCTACGAAACCACCGCACGCCAGGTGGAACTGATGGACCGCTACGGGTTCCGGGGCACCTTCCTGCTGCAATACGACGCCCTCATGGAGCCCCGTTACGCCGAACTGCTGAAAGAGGCGGCCGGCCGGGGGCACGAAGCCGGAGCCTGGTGGGAGATCACCCAACCCCACGTCGAACGAGCCGGACTCACCTGGCGGGGCCGTTTCCCGTGGGACTGGCATGCGAACGTAGGCTTCTCCACCGGCTACACGCCGGCCGAACGGGAAAAGCTGGTCGATGTCTACATGGAAGATTTCAAAAACATTTTCGGCGCCTATCCCCGGGTGGTGGGCTGCTGGTTCTTCGATGCCCGCACGCTGGCCTACATGCACGAAAAGTACGGTGTCGAAGCCGCCTGCAACATGAAGGACCAGATCGGCACCGACGGCTACACGCTCTGGGGCGGCTACTGGGCGGGAGCCTACTATCCCAGCCGGGAGAACTCCTACATGCCGGCCCAGAACGAGGCGATGCAGATTCCGGTCCCCGTCTTCCGCATGCTGGGCAGCGACCCCATCTACCAGTACGACAACGGACTGGGTACCGACGTTCAGACGGTCGAATCCCTCGAAGCTGTCTATCCCGAGAGCGGCGGCCACCCCGGCTGGATTCGCTACTTCTACCGTTCGCTGACCGACGATCCGGCCCTCGGGTTCACCTACGCCCAGACCGGGCAGGAGAACTCCTTCACGTGGCCCGCCATGGAAAAGGGACTCCGGGAACAGTTCGCAGTGCTGGATTCCCTCAACCGCGCAGGCAAAGTCCGCATCGAACCGCTCAGCCACACGGCCCGCTGGTTCCGCAGCCGGTATCCCGTCACGCCTCCCACGGCCCTCTCCGTTCTGGAAGACCACAAGGGGGAGGGCCGCCGGACCGTCTGGTTCGACAGTCGTTTCTACCGGGCCAACCTGCTGCTCGAAAACGGAACGCTGCGTTTCCGGGACATCCACCTGTTCGACGAGACCGTCCGCTCGGCCTACCTCGACACACCGGGCACCGACACCCGGTCGGCCTACTACACGCTGCCCGTGGTGGACGGCTTCGAGTGGAGCACGCCGGACAGCCGGGCGGGGCTCTATCTCTGCCGCACCGGAGCGGACGGCCGGCCAAAACCCGTGACAGTACGGAACCTGCGGGTTCCCTCGCCCGAAAAGAACACCATGTGCGCCGTAGCGGAAACCGAATCGGGTAACTTCGACATCCGGCTGGAAGAGTCGGGATGGAGCATACGCTCCTGCGACGGCAGCGACGACTGGGCATTGGTCTTCCGGACCCCGAAAAAGGAGGCGGTACCCGCCCTCTCCGTCTCCCCCCGGCAGCTCCACCTGCTTTCCGACGGTCATCCGTACCGGCTCGAAGCCCGTTCCGGCCGCTTCGAAACACCCGAACTCCCGGCCCAGGAAACCGTCCCCGCACTCTGGTCCCTCCGTCCCTCGGAAGGGGAAATCCGGATCGACTGCTCCCTCCGGTAACCGAGCATACATAATAAAGACGAAGCCTTCCCGAGTTTCGGGAAGGCTCCGTCTTCTATACCGGTTTTCTCTATTCCGTAAAAGTCACGTGACTGTGCTCGAAAAACATCAGTTTGCCGCTCTCTACCCCGACCAGCAGATTGATCCCCTTCGACGTGTCCCCGAGACCGCAGGGCGCGGGGGCATTCGAATGGATACCCAGATAGAGATCTTTCCCGTCTACCTGCACCTGACGCGGATACTCGAACTTCATCCTTTCGTTCGTCCCCGCATTGCGGAACAGGAGCACCTGCATCCCGTCCACCTTGCCGAACTCGTTCCGCCGGTGGGCTGGCAGTCCCTTTTCCGGATTGGGATATGAACCGCCCCGGGTACAGCCGACCAGCAGGTCGAGATTGCCGTCGCCGTCCCAGTCCGCGAAGGCCAGTTTACCCCGGCCGAAATTGTTCCCGAGCCGTTTTTCGGTCGTCTGGTGTCCCGTAATGTAGCACCCGTCCGTCAACTCCAGCCGTCCGCCGTCCTCCAGCGTCAGGTCGTCCACCTGCCAGTAAAGATGCAGGGCATTCCCCTCGTCCATGTTGACCAGACAGTTCCTTCCTCCGATCCGGGCCACGGCGGGACGCACCCGCCACGAGCCCCACAGCTCGAGATTGTCCACCGACAGCGGCTGGGGAGCACCCAGATCGGGTTCTGCGGCCGTCCCCCGGTTCAGCATCACGCGGAACCGGGCATCGGAACCGGAAAAGACCACATCGGGCAGTCCGTCGCCGTTCCAGTCGAAGACCGTGGGACACATATAGCCCCACGCAGCCTCCATCGGCCCCTGCACGATCTTGTATCCGGGCCGGAAACAGATCGGTTCTCCGGCCGAACATATCTCCTCGGGGTAATCGAAATCGGGTGCTCCGTTCGTTCCCCGGTTACGGAAAAAGAGCAGACGGCCCTCCGAATTGCCGACCACCAGGTCGAGCACCCCGTCGCCGTTCCAGTCCACCACGTTCGGCACAGCCAGCGATCCGGCGAACAGGTCGCCCCCCTCGCACACCACCGGCACGGGAGCCCCGAACACAGGGTCCTCGCCGGACTTCATCCCGGCAGCCGGGTAATAGTAGAGCGCACTCTCCCCTCCGATCATCATCGCATACTCCTTGCCCCCGTTCACGGGGAAAGCGACCGCCACGCCGCCCTGCGCCGGATGGGTCAGCACCCGGTTCCGGTCGCGCCACACGTATTTTCCCTCTCCGTCGTCGCCGATCATCCGCAGGGCTCCCAGCGAATTGGTCACCACATAGCCGTTCCCGATCCGGGCCGAGGAGAGCGGCTGGAGCATGAACCGGTCTCCGCCCGCGAGCCACCGCGAACGCCCCACCGTCTTTTTCGCATCCAGATCGACCGTCACCTGCCTCAGTCCGCCCCGGGGCAGCGTTCCCCGGAACAGACCGGCCCCGTTGTAGTACGAATGAGCATCGACATTACCTCCCGCATCCTTCGGGAAATAGGTGCTCCCGTCGTCGGCCGTCACGGTCACTTCGGCGGTCGAAGTCCCCGTCATCCGCACCGACATGTGGGAAAAACGGCCGAGGCCGCCGATCTTCATCCGTCCCGTTTCGATCAGGGCATTGGACTGCGGGTCGTACTCCGTGAGCAGGAACTCTCCCCCGCCAGCCGCCCACAGCGCCAAGGTCTTCCCCTCACGGACGAAGAACGCCCCCACGGGAAGCCGGGAAATCCCGCTCACCGAAAGGTCTATCTTCTCCGGCTGCGCATACACGGGTCTCCCTTCCGGACCCATATAGCGGAACCGGGCCACATACATACCCTGCGTGGCCGCCAGCCCGTTGGGAGCCCGCAGGAAAACGTCCGGCAGTTGCGCCTCCGCAGAGGAGAACCGCCAGCCGACCGGAGTGAAACTGATCGCATACCCGGGTTTGAGCGGGGCATACCCTTTCTCCCCGCCCGCCTTCAGGGGAGAGGCATTCTGCAGCGGAGGCGCGGCGGCCGCCTCCGGACACACCGTTCCGGCCGACAGCCATACCCCCAGCAGAAGCGCACAACGTATCATCGCCCTTCTTTCCATACCTCTTATTCCTCAATGTTTACGGTCACCTTGACGACGCTCTCTTTCCGTTCGCGCCCGAAGACGTTCGAAGCCACGAACACCGCTTCGTACGTTCCCGGCTCCTCGAACACATGCTCGTAGGAGACGACGTCCGTATCCGAAAACGCCTTGACCGGGACACCCCAGTCGGGGCCCAGATTGGTCACGGCCTCCACGCCGAACCCTTTGCTGATCGCCCAGGCGTTCTTGTCCACGGTCGGGTTTCCGGCACAACTGAATACCAGCCGTTCCGTATTCTGGGTCAGCACATTATCCTTTTCCGTCTCGAATCCTGCGTACCGCACGAACGTCCACCCGGCCCCTACATGGTTCGAAAGCACGCTCTCCTTCTCCGTAGTGACGGTCGTCAGCTCGAAATCGTAGATGAGCGCATTGGTCCGCTGCCCGTGATCCCTGACCGGCGCCTTGATAACGTACTCGTAAGCGAGGTAGAGTTCGCCCCCGTCTTTCGGGAAAAGATCATAAATATCCACCTCCCCCGAAGGCGTCCGGGTCGTGGAGAGCGAATGCGCCAAGTCGAACCGGTCGGAAATGTCCGTCCAGGTCGCCGCGTCGATCCCCGCCGGCGTATAATCGCCCGAAAAATCGGTGGAACACTTCACCTTCAGATTGTTGAACTGACTGCCGTTCTGCAGCTGGGTCGTGAAGAACATCTTCACGGCCTGTGTCTCGTACACCCGGTCGCGGTCGGCGAAGGCATAGTCGTTCCCCTTCTCGCCCGAGTAGAAACGGATGAAATCCGCCCCGCCCGAGAGTTCGAACCGTACGGCGTCGCCCGCATGCCAGGTCCCCGGCGCCACCCGCACCGAAAGGCCCGGTGCCGAAATATCGTCCGACTTGTCGCACCCCTGGAACAGGGAGGCCGCAGCCCACAGCGACGCGAACATAATGCAATATCCGATTGTTTTCATGATTTTACGCATTTTACCAACCCGTATTTTGTACCAGTTTTCTGTTCACACCCATCTCGTAGGAGGGAATCGGCCACATCACGCCCTTTGGCTCGACCTGATTGAAATAGAGCATGGCCTCCGTATAGTTGCGCGGCACGGTACCCTTCACGTACTGCATCTGGTCGTAATAGATGCCCCACCGCACCAGGTCGTCCTTGCGAAGCAGCTCGAAAGCCAGTTCGCGGGCCCGCTCGTCGCGCAGCTCCTGCATGAAGTTCTCCTTGCCCGAATATACGTAGTCGACCTCTTCGCTGGCCGTCTCCGGATCGAGCCCGTGTCCCCGGCGCCGCACCTGGTTGAAACACTCGAGCGCCTCGTCATCCTCCTCGGCCAGCGCCTGGTCGTTGTTGAAATGCGCTTCGGCATACATCAGCAGCACATCGGAGTAGCGGAGCACCGGAAAGTTGATCGGCGTGGCATTGTTCTGCTTCGGAGATCCTTTCTCGTACTCGCGCCGGAATTTGGCACAGTAGCGCAGCCATTTCTGCGCGGCGGCCGTGGGAATCTTCTCAAGCGTATTCCTGTCGTAGGTGAAACTGCCGATACACCAGTCCCGGCGCACGTCGTCTCCGTCGTAGAGTTCGTACAGATAGGCCGTCGCCCGCAGGAACCCCTGGCAGAAGCCGATCGAGGAGCCCGCCGGCGAAGGAATGCCCGTATTGCGGCCCACCATGGCGGCACAGTAATAGACCGTATTGTCACCCCAGTATTCGATCTCCCAGATACTTTCCGCAATATCGTACTTGTCCTGGCTGTAATTGATGAAGACCTGCTGATAGTCGGGATTGAGCCTGTGTGTTCCGCAGTCGATCACCTTCTTCGCGTACATCTCCGCCTTGGCATACATATCGGTGCGCTTCAGCGGTTCGCCCGCCATCGTCAGGCAGACCCGCGCCAGCGTCCCCCACACGGCGGACCGGTTGATCTTTCCCCCGCCGTAGAGTCCCTCGGCCGGCACGACCAGCCCGGCCGCCGTCTCCATGTCGGAGACGATCTGCTCGTACACCTTCTCCGGATCGGCCTGCGGCACCTGCGTGTATTCGGGTTCGGCACTGGGCGCCGAGTGCAGGATCAGCGGCACGTTGCGGAATTTGTTCACCAGCATGAAGTAGGCATAGGCCCGCAGAAAGAGGGCCTCGCCCCGGACATTGTCGCGCACGGTCTCGTCCATCGGGGCCCGGTCGAGATTCTCCAGCAGCAGATTGGCCCGGCTGATGCAGATGTAGAGATACTGCCAGTAGGAGAGGATACGGCTGTCGGTCGACACCACGTAGTTGTACCCCACGGTAAACTGGTCGCGGTTGTAGGATTCGTACCCCAGGTCGGCGCTCAGCCCCATGATGCCCTGCATGTTGGCTCCGTAGAGCATGTTGTTGGCCAGCGCCCGGTACACCCCGTACAGGGCCGTGTTCACCTGTTCCTCGGTTTTGTAGAACCCCTGCGGGGTAAAGGTGTCGTGCGGTTCCGTTTCGAGGAATTCGCAGGCGGACAGCAGGCCGCAGAGCGTCAGAACCGGCAAAAAACGTTTTATGAAGCGGTTGTTCTTTTTCATCGTCGTGACGTTTTAGGAGGACTAAAAGTCCAGTTGTAATCCGAACGTGTAAATCCTGTTGCGGGCATAGGCCGAGTAGTCGAACCCGGGGGTCAGCGTCGTGTTGCGCGTGGAAACCTCGGGGTCCACGCCGGAATAGTTCGTCCACGTGAAGAGGTTCTGGCAGGCGAAATTGACGTTGATCGACCGCATACCCAGCTTCTTCACGAATTTTTTCGGCAGCGAGTAGGCCAGTTGCAGCGTCTTCAGCCGCAGGAACGAGCCGTCCTCCAGCGTCCGGGAGGTGTAGTACCCGGTGGGGCCGTGTCCCTTGGCCCGCGGGATGTTGCTACCCTGATTCTCCATCGACCAGCGGCCGGCATAGCTGGCGTACTGGTTGATGGCGACGTTCTGGTAATTGCCCTCCAGGACGATCCGGTTGGCGTTCATCACCTTGTTGCCGTAGTTCCACTGGAAGAAGACATTAAGCGAAAGGTTCTTGTACACGAACGTATTGTTGAACCCGCCCGTATGGAGAGGCAGGGCGCGCCCTATCACGGCATTGTCGGCCGCGGTGATGGTGCCGTCGCCGTTCTGGTCCACGAACTTCGCGTCGCCGGGACGGATGTTGGCCCGGGCGCTGCCGTTGGTCGGGAGCGAGGGCTTGAGCAGGTAGCTGCCGTCGCGCTGCACGTCGAAATCCGACATCTGGTAGACCCCGTCGTACACCAGTCCGTAGAAAGCGGTGATCGGCCCTCCCACCTTCGTCACGTAAAGGTTGGTGTTGTTGAAGTCGCCCGTGAAGACGATCTTCGAGAAGAGCATCTGCTGTCCGTCCGTCAGCTGCAGCACCTTGCTCCGGTTGAAACTGATATTGAAACTGCTGCTCCAGGTAAAGTTCCGGGTCTTCACGTTCACCGTGTTGAGCGAAATCTCCAGACCGTCGTTACGGACCTTTCCGATGTTGCGGTAGGCCTTCGTGAGCCCCATGCTGTACGGCAGGTCGGAATTGAGCAGCAGGTGGTCCGACGTCTTGCGATAAAGGTCGACGGTCAGGGCCAGCCGTTCCTTGAACATGGTCAGGTCGTAGCCCAGGTCGAACTGCTCCGTGCTCTCCCACGTCAGGTTCGGATTTGCGAGGCTCGAGATCACGGCCGCGTTTTGCGGGGTTTCGTTGTTCTGGGAATAGTATTCGTTCACCTTGATCCCGCCGTAGGAGGCGTAGTTTCCCACACGGTTGTTACCCGTAACACCCCAGCTGAAACGGAGCTTCGCCTCGTCCACGAACTTCACATTGCGCAGGAACTTCTCGTCCTTCATTCGCCAGGCCACGGCTCCCGAGGGGAAATACCCCCACCGTTTGCCCTTGGCGAATTTCGACGAACCGTCCGCCCGGAACGAAGCGGTCAGGATATAGCGCGACTTGTAGCTGTAATTGACACGGGCCAGCGCCGACATCAGCCGGTTCTCCTCGATCACGGCATTGGTGGAGTGCGGCGTTCCCGTGTCCAGCCCCGCCAGGCCGAACTCCTCGAAGGGGATGTTCCACACCTCATGCGAATTGTCCTTCAGGTTGTAGGTCTGCATCGTGAAACCGGCCAGCGCCGAGATGAAATGGTCCCGGCGGAAACGGGTCTGGTAGGTCAGCGTGTTCTCGTTGAGCAGCTGTTTGTTGCGGTACATGCCGTAACTGCCGTTCACCCCGCGGGAGTTGTTGGCCGAGGGATAACCCGAATAGGTCTTCGAGTTGTAGAAACGCTCCGTCTCCCGGCTGTTCTCATAGATACCGCCCCGGATATTGAGCGTCAGCTCGGGCAGTATCTTGTAGGTCAGCCGGGCATTCACCCTGAGGTTGCGGCGCGTCACGTTCCGCACCTCGTTGGCATTGGACATGATGGGGTTCAGGTTCGAGAGCGAGGACTCGTCCTCGTACATCTGGTCGTAGGTGGTGTCGCCCAGCAGGAACGGACGGTAACTCCACACCCGGTACATCATGTAGGACTGGTACTGCGTGGACTGCGGCCCGGAATTGGACTCCTCGGAGGCCACCGCCCCCTTGGTCACGTCGGTCATGTAGGCGGCGTTCAGGTCGAGCCGCAGTTTTTTCGAAAGCGCCTGGTCGATCCGCACCTGCCCCTGGTAGCGGGTGTACCCGGAGTGGTCGATGATGCCCTTCTGGTCCACGATGTTTCCCGAAGCCCAATAGCGCGTCTGCTGCGTACCCCCGCTCACGGAGACCGAATGGGTGTGCATCGGGGCGATGCGGAACAGCTTGTCCTGCCAGTCGATCATCGCCTCGTTGCGGTAGTCCTCCAGCGTCATGTTCACGTTCGTCAGGAAGGTCTCGGAGAGATTGGGATTGAGCTCCAACATGTAGCTCACGTAGTCGTAGGGATTCATCACGTCCATCGTCTTGGCCACCTGCTGCACGCCGTAGGTTCCCGTGTAGGAGACCTTCACCGGCCCCGTCTTCCCGCTCTTGGTCTCGATGATGACCACGCCGTTGGCACCCCGCGAACCGTAGATGGCCGTCGAAGAGGCGTCCTTCAGAATGGAGATCGAGGCGATGTCCTGCGGATTGATCGAGGCCGCGGAGAAATCCTCCGTCGGGAAACCGTCAATCACGTAGAGCGGCGAGTTGTCCTGTGACACGGAGTTGGCGCCGCGCACCACGATGTTCATGTCGCTGCCCGGCTGCCCGTCGTTGCTGGTGATCATGACTCCCGCGATGCGGCCCTGCAAGGCCTGGTCGAACGAGGGCACGGGCGCTTTGGTCAGGTCGCCCACGTCGACCGTCCCGATGGTTCCCGTCACGTCCTTCCGGTTCTGTTCACCGTAACCGATCACCACCACGTCGTCGATCTTCCGGGTGGACTCCTCCAGCACGATCGTCAGCGACGTGCGCGAACCGACCGTCACTTCGGCGGCCTTGTACCCCAGCATACTGACCGAAATCACATCGGATGCCTTCACCATGAGGGTGAACTTGCCTCCCTTTTCGGCGATCGAGCCGCGCTGGGTTCCCTTCACGATCACGGCGGCGCCGACCAGCGGCTGTTTCTCCTCGTTGACCACCGTGCCGGTCAACCTGAAAAGTTTCTCCTTCCCTTTCGGAGCGCCGTCCGCCAGCACCCGGTCCGCCGCCGCGAACATTCCCAGCAGGCAGACCAGCCACACCGCCGCACCGAAAGAGAACCTGCCCGCAAAGGGCATGTTTCGTCCAAGGTTCTTCATCGCATTCATATTTAGGTTAATAAATTCACGGCCTCCTGAACCGGCACAAGAACAAACGTTTGCGCAAAAACCGCGAAAAAAATAGGCTTCCACGCCCTCCCGATCTGCCTGTCCGGATACGGCGAGACGGCACCGTCCTGCCGCCTCATTCCTCGTTCACCCCTTCTCATCCGCTAAATCGTTTTACAAATTAAAATATATTATTCTAAAAAAGCAAAATTTAGCTGAAAAAATTTTTTCGGACGAAATTTTCTTTCTTTCATCCACACATGCGGAGCGTGCGGCCGTCCCGACAAACGTTTGTTCTCACAGTCCGTTCCGGCCTCACGCCACATCCGCCCTTTCCGGAAGGCGGCCCGGAAAGGATGTTTTCCGCCCCTGTCATAAAAAAACGACCCCAAAAGGTCGTTTTTCATGATTCCGGTCCTGCGGCGGGGGAAGAGCCGCGGCCAACCGCTATGCCTGCATCTCGGGAATCGTCTTCCCGATCAGCTTCTGAATCTCACGCAGCAGGGGGCGCTCCTCTTCCGAACAGAACGAAACCGCCACCCCGTCGTTTCCGGCCCGGCCCGTGCGGCCGATACGGTGCACGTAAGTCTCCGGCACTTCCGGCAGATCGTAGTTCACCACCCGCTCCAGCCGGTCGATGTCGATGCCCCGCGCAGCGATGTCGGTCGCCACCAGCACCCGGGTCTTGTGGGCCTTGAAATTGCCCAGCGCACGCTGGCGGGCCACCTGCGTCTTGTTGCCGTGGATCGCCTCGCTGCGGATTCCCGCCTTGGTCAGGAACCGGGCGATCTTGTCGGCCCCGTACTTCGTGCGGGAAAAGACCAGCACGGAGTCGCTCCTGTCCTCCTGCAACAGATGGATGAGCTGCTCCTTCTTCTCCTTTTTCTCCACGAAGCAGACCGACTGCCGGATCACGTCCACCGTCGAGGCGGGAGGCGCCACCTCCACCTTCACGGGCTTGTAGAGAATGGAGCGCGAGAGCGAGGCGATGGCCGGCGGCAGGGTGGCCGAAAAGAAAAGGGTCTGTTTCCTTTTGGGCAGCATCGGCAGTATCCGTTTGATGTCGTGGATAAACCCCATGTCCAGCATCCGGTCGGCCTCGTCCAGCACGAAATAGCGCACCGCATCGAGCGAAACGAAGCCCTGTGCCGCCAGATCGAGCAGCCGTCCCGGCGTGGCGATCAGCACGTCCACACCTTTAGCCAGCGCTTCGGTCTGCGGACGCTGGTTCACCCCGCCGAAAATCACGCAGTGGCGCAGCGGGGTGTGACGGGCATAATCGGTGAAACACTCCCCGATCTGGATGGCCAGTTCGCGGGTCGGGGTCAGGATCAGCGACTGTATCTTGCGGGGCGAGGGAATCCGTTCCCGGCAGATATGCTGGATGATGGGCAGGGCGAAAGCCGCCGTCTTGCCCGTTCCCGTCTGGGCGCACCCGAACAGATCGCGGCCTTCGAGTGCCACGGGAATGGCTTTTTCCTGGATGGGAGTGGGAGTAACGTAACCTTTTTCGGCAAGAGCCCGCAACACGGGTTCCGCAATATTCAATTCTTCAAATGTCATAATGATAAGAGGCCGCATCATAAGGCAGCCGTTTTTTTAAATTCGACTCAACTGCAAGGAAAGTGCGGGAGAAGGGGCCTGATTCACGGCGCCGCAGAAGACTTTGCCCGACAAAGATACGACAATTTACCGGAATCGCAACCGAAGCGTTGATTATTCCGCGAATAATCGTTACTTTTGGCCCGACACACAGGGGTGGCCGCCTCCGGGCAGTCTGAGATCATACCCATTGAACCTGATGCGGGTAATGCCGCCGTAGGAAGAAAGAGAGTCTTTTCCCGGAAGACCCGCGCACAGCCGCGCCCCGTGTGATTTACCGTTTACCATCAACCAAAACGTTAAACCGACATGGAAAGAGTCGTATCCGCGGGAATCATAGATTCCTATTTCAGCAAACTCAAATCGAACCTCAGCCTCGACGCCGCCATCGTGGGCGGCGGTCCCTCGGGACTGGTGGCCGCCTACTACCTGGCCAAAATGGGGCGCAAGGTGGCCCTCTTCGAACGCAAACTGGCCCCCGGCGGCGGCATGTGGGGCGGCGCCATGATGTTCAACCAGATCATGGTGCAGCAGGAGGCCGTCTTCATCCTCGACGAGCTGGGCATCCGCCACGAACCCTACGGCGAAGGCTACTGCACGGTCGACTCCGTCCACTCCACCTCGGCCCTGATCTACAAGGCCACGCAGGCCGGCGCCACCGTCTTCAATTGTTTTTCGGTGGAGGACGTCGTTTTCCAGGACAACGCCGTGCGCGGACTGGTGGTGAACTGGGCCCCCGTACACCGCGAAGGACTGCACGTCGATCCGCTGGTCATCATGGCCGGAGCCGTGCTCGAAGGCACGGGCCACGACTGCGAGGTGTGCCGGCTGGTGGCCCGCAAGAACGGCATCCGCCTCGACACCCCCTCGGGCGAAGTGATGGGCGAGCGCTCGCTTTCGATCGAACTGGGCGAAAAGACCACCGTGGAGAACACCAAGCAGGTCTATCCCGGCCTCTACGTTTCGGGCATGGCGGCCAACGGCGTGAGCGGCAGCTTCCGCATGGGTCCCATCTTCGGCGGCATGCTCCTCTCGGGCAAGAAAGCGGCCGAAATGATCGCCGCCGACCTCGACCGCCGCAAATAATGTCGGCCGTGAAAGATTTCGGACTCTACGTCATCATCACCCGTCCCGTCCTCCCCTACGAACGGATCGCCGAGATCTGCGCGGAGGAGGGCGTCCGGATGCTCCAGCTGCGCGAAAAGCATCTTCCCGACCGGGAGATGCTCGCCGTCTGCCGGCGGCTGGCCGCGGTCACCCGGGGCAGCGGCACGAAACTGATCGTGGACGACCGGGCCGACATCGCCCTGCTGGGCGGGGCGGACGGAGTACATCTGGGACAGACCGACCTGACCCTGGAAGAGGCACGGCGCATCGTCGGTCCCGGCCGCATCATCGGCCTCTCCACCCACTCCCTCGCCCAGGCCCGCGAAGCGATCGCCCAAAGCCCCGACTACATCGGGTTCGGCCCCGTCTACCCCACGCCGACCAAAGCGATACCCGATCCCACGGTCGGCACACAGCTGCTCCGCGAAGCGGTAGCCCTCTCCCCGGTGCCCGTGGTGGCGATCGGGGGAATCGACGCCGGCAACCTGCACACCGTCACCGCCGCCGGAGCCCGCAACCTCTGCTGCGTGCGTTACCTGATGGAAAGCCCCGACCTGCGGGACCGCATCCGCGAACTCCGGAGGCTGATGGACGGAGCGGCCGGATAGAGGGCTGTTCCCCGCTCCGGCGGGAAGAACCGCCGTCCGAGCTTTTCCGATAAAAATCTCCGCACAGACAGGCGGAGATTTTTATTTTTTCCCTACCTTAGAGATTCAAAACTACCCTGCCATGAAAAAACTGCTGTTCACCCTGCTGCTCTTTGCCGCCTGCGGTTCGCAGGCCGAAGACGGCGGAACGTCCCCGGCTCCCGGGACCAAGGAGTACGACATCACCGATTTCGGAGCCTCCGGCGACGGCACGACGCTCTCGACCGGCGCGATCCAGCGTGCGATCGACCGCTGTTCGGCCGAAGGCGGCGGAACGGTCTGCATACCGCGCGGACGTTTCCTCTCCGGAACGCTCCAACTGAAAAGCGGCGTCACGCTCCACCTGGCGGAAGGAGCCATTCTGCTCGGCAGCACGAAGATGGAAGACTACACCCCGTCCAACCTGATCCGGGCCAAACAGGCCGACGACATCGGCATCACCGGTCCCGGCACAATCGACGGGCAGGGCTCCCATTTCTGGTACCGCAAGCCCACGGGCCACTACGACCACCTGCCGGAGCGTCCCGGCTGCATGGTCTACCTCGAAGACTGCCGCAACGTCCGCGTCGAGAATGTCCGCCTGCAGAACTCCGAGAGCTGGACGCTGCACCTGCTGGGCTGCACCGGGGCCACGGTCCGGAGAGTCACCGTCCGCAACCCGCTCCACGGGCCCAACACCGACGGGATCGACATCCAGGCGTCCAGCGACGTGCATGTCTCGGAGTGCGACATCTACACCGGCGACGACGCCATCGTCCTGAAGCACCGCCACTCGAAATACTACGACCGCATCTGCGAAAACGTCACCGTTACCGGCTGCGTCCTCACCACGACCTGCAACGCACTGAAAATCGGAACGGAAACCCTCGGCGAATTCCGGAACATCACCTTCCGCGACTGTACGGTGCGCGCCGTCGGACCCGATGACTCGCTGGCCCGCATACGGCTCGAAGCCGGCCTGCCCGCACGGGCCATTTCGGGTATTTCGGTCGAAAGCGTGGACGGGTCGCACATCCGGGACGTCCGTTTCGACAACATCGAGATGGAAGAGGTACGCGCCCCGATCTTCGTGCGGCTGGCCAACCGGGGCGCGGGCGACCGGAAGGGACGGCCCAAAGTGCCCGGTTCGATCCGGAACGTCACCATCTCCCGCGTCAGCGCCGGTTCCGCCTGGTACGCCTCGTCCATTACGGCCATCCCGGGCTATGCCGTGGAGGAGGTAACCCTCTCCGACATCCGGATCACGACGGCCGGCGGGGGCGACGAGGCCCTGGCCGAAAAGAGCGTCGACGAGCGGATCGAATCCTACCCCGACGCCCACATGTGGAAGGAGCTGCCCGCCTCGGCCCTCTACGTCCGCCATGCCCGGGGAATCGGGTTCGACGGCATACGGATTTCGCTGGAGGGAACCGACAGGCGGCCCGTCCTGATCTGCGACGACGTGCGCGACTTCCGGATGGAGGGGCTGAAGGCGGACGACCGCTCCGAAGGCGAAGCCCTCATCCGGCTCCAGGAGACGAAGGGAGCCCTTTTCGGTCCGATCGACACCGAATCGCCCTGCCCTTACCTGTTCGACCTGCGCGGAACGGGCTGCACGGACATCCGCACGGAGTGCCCCTCCTCCCGGATCAAGGGGCCGGCCGGAACCACCCCCGCACAGATTTAACGGTAAATGAACGGTTATTCCCGTTTAATTGCGTAGCTTTGCAGAGAATTAATAGAAATATATGACGAAGAAAGTATCCAAAAAACAGACGAAACTGGGACGGAAGATCGGAACCGGCGCCGAACGGGCGGGGGTCATCGCCGACCTGTTCCGCTCGTTCCCCTCAAAAAAATACACGATCAAGAATCTGGCCGCCGCCATCGGCAGCAGCGACCGCGAAGGGCGGCAGTTCGCCCGCGAGGTGGTCGACACGCTGATCCACCAGGGCATGGTGGAGGAGGTGATGGACGGCAAGTACCGCCTCCGGGCCAATCTCAACCGGGAAACCTACGAAGGTGTGGTCGACATGCTCGCCTCGGGCTCGATGTATGTGACCGTGGAGGGGCTCGACCACGACGTATTCATCACCTCGCGCCACGCGGCCCACGCCCTCCACGGCGACCGCGTGAAACTCATCATCACCCGCACGGGCAAGGGCGGCGTCCCCGAAGGGGAGATCCTCGAGGTTCTCCAGCGCACCGACCGCAACTATGTGGGCGTGGTGGAACTCTCGCCGGGCTTCGCCTTCGTGAAGGTCGACTCGCGCAAGGTCCCCGTAGACATTTTCGTCCCGCTGAAAGAGGGACATCCCTACAAGAACGGACAGAAGGTGCTGGTGCACATCACCGAATGGCCCGAAACGATGAAGAGCCCCCGGGGCGAAATCCTCGACGTATTCGGGCAGAGCGGCGACAACAACGCCGAAATGCACGCCATCCTGGCCGAATTCGACCTCCCCTACAAATTCGACGAAGAGGTGGAGAAGGCGGCCGAGGCGATCCCCGACCGCATCACCGAACAGGACTACAAGGAGCGGCGCGATTTCCGCAGCGTCACCACGTTCACCATCGACCCGGCCGATGCCAAGGACTTCGACGACGCCCTTTCGATCCGCCCGCTGGGCGAAGGGAAATGGGAGGTGGGCGTCCACATCGCCGACGTCACCCACTACGTCACGGAGGGTTCCGTGGTGGACACCGAGGGCGAAAACCGGGCCACGTCGGTCTACCTGGTCGACCGCACGGTACCCATGCTGCCCGAACACCTCTCGAACGGACTCTGCTCCCTGCGTCCGAACGAGGAGAAACTCTGCTTCTCGGCGGTCTTCGAACTGGACGGCGAGGCGCAGGTCTCCCGACAGTGGTTCGGCCGCACGGTCATCCTCTCCGACCGCCGGTTCACCTACGCCGAAGCGCAGGAGATCATCGAGGGGAAGAACCAGACCGACCCGCTGCGGGACGAGGTGCTGGCCCTCAACGCCCTGGCCCGGAAACTGCGGGCCGAACGCTTCCGCCACGGTTCGATCAGCTTCGAACGCGAGGAGGCCAAATTCGAATTGGACGAAAACGGCAAACCGCTGGGAGTCTACTTCAAGGAGCAGAAGGAGTCGAATCAGCTGATCGAGGAGTTCATGCTGCTGGCCAACCGCAAGGTGGCCGAATTCATCGGCAAGAAACGGGGCCCCGGCGCCAACGCCGAACGCACGTTCGTCTACCGGGTGCACGACAAGCCCAACAGCGACAAGCTGGCCCGCTTCAGCAGCTTCATCACCCGTTTCGGATACAAATTCCAGGCGCAGGAGGGCAAGGCCATCGCCAGGGAGATGAACCGTCTGATGGACCAGATCAAAGGCAAAAGCGAGGAGAACGTCATCTCCACGCTGGCCGTGCGCACCATGGCCAAAGCCACCTATACCACCGACAACATCGGCCACTACGGCCTGGCGTTCGACTACTACACGCACTTCACCTCGCCCATCCGCCGCTATCCCGACATGATGGTCCACCGCCTGCTGGCCCGCTATCTGGCCGGAGGCGCTTCGGCCGACAAGGAGTATTACGAACGCCTGTGCGAACACTCCTCCGACATGGAGGTCCGCGCGGCCGAGGCGGAACGCGCATCCGTCAAATACAAGATGGTGGAGTTCATGCTCGACAAACTGGGCCAGACGTTCGACGGTCACATCTCGGGCATCACCGACTGGGGTATCTACGTCGAACTGAACGACACCCACATCGAGGGCATGGTGGCCCTGCGGGAGATGAACGACGACTTCTACACCTTCGACGAAAACTCCTACTGCGTGACGGGCAACCGCACGGGCCGCACCTTCACTCTCGGCGACGAAGTGCAGATCCGCGTCCTGCGCGCCGACCTGGCACGCAAACAGCTCGACTTCGAACTGGTCGCCTCCTACGACTTCGACACCCACGAGGCAACGCCGCTGGGAACCGCCGATCCCCAGGCGAACCAAAACCCGGCGGAGGTCTATTCCACGCGCGGCCGTTCCGGTGGAAAACCCGGAAAGGGCAGCCGCAGAACGGAGAAAGGCGGCAAAGGCAAAAAAAGCCGCGGCAAGAGGAAATAATTCCGATACCGGACATACCAAAATAGGGAAGCGCCCATGCATGGCGCTTCCCTATTTTTATACACCCCGCTTCCATGCTTCCACCCTATCCGTTGAATCCTCCAGGCATATCCGGCGGCCGGGCTTCCCCGCACTGTATATACGGGGAAGCCCTGTGCCGACGACAACGGCCTTCCTGCCCGTAAAAGAATCGCCCCGCAACACGACACGGAGCGTGGGAGCCCGATACTCTCCGTTTTGACTTTCAATCTCCCAAAGGCGCGATCCGGTTTCGGACCGCACCTGTCTCAATACGCGACATTTCTCCGCAAATATTTTGAATTCCGCTATAAATCAATTACATTTACAATAGCGCTTTTCTAAACCACACGCCTATGAAACTCTTTATCCCCTTTGCCATCACAGGAGCCGTGCTGCTGCTCGCCTCCTGCCACCGCTCCCCGCAGTCCGTCCCGGAGAAGATGAACCCCGCAGTAATCCTGACCGTCAACGAAGGGGAACAACTCGATCCGGACCAGATCGAAGAGCGCGTACGCCTCTGCAAGCTGCTCAAACCGGTCGTCCGGGGCGACACATTAGCGCTCGATCAATCGGCAGAGGCGTTGGCAACAGCGGGCGTAGCCCCCGTCTATTCGCAGTATATGAACGAAGTCCTGCTCCTGCTGAACCGTTATATTCCTCTGATCCCGACCGAACTCAGGGAAATCGTATCCGAGATGGCAAACCAGGATGCGGAACGGAATGTACTCACCGGACTTTGCCGTGAAAACAAGGAAAACGGGCTTTACGAACCGGGGATCAGCCGCGAAGAAGCATTGCAGGCCGGAATAAGCGCTGCCGCATACGATACATACGTGCAGGAGCTGCAACGGCACAACGAAACGGCGGCAGCGCCGAATGGCATCGAAAACGAAACGATCTCCGTACAGTCGCCGGTGATGCTGCCCCTTTCGGTCTTTGTAGTGGCCCTTCCTCCCGAACTCTCCGACCGACTGATCGGAGAGTTCGACCGACTGAACCTGAATTACCTGCAATAGCACACCCCCGAATAAAAAAAGAGCGAACCTCGGTTCGCTCTTTTTTGCCCAAAACAAGACAGCCTACTTTCCGATCTCGATCAGCGGGGCATCCACAGCCACATTATCGCCTTCGCCGACAAGAATCTGTTTCACCACTCCCTCGTAAGCCGACTGGATGCTGTTCTCCATCTTCATCGCCTCGAGCAGCAGCACCTCCTGCCCCCGTTTCACCGGATCGCCCGGTTTCACCAGTACTTTCAGCACCTTTCCCGGCATCGGCGCGGCGATCACATCGCCCGTAATGGGCACCGTCGCCGGCTTCTCCCTCTCCGGAACCGGAGCCTCCACGACCTTTTCCTTGCCGGCCGCCGCCTTGCAGCGGGCCTCCTTACCCTCGCGCAGGAACTTCGAAGCCACCAGCGGGAAGAGTTCCAGCAACAGCACCTCCTTCTCGTCGGCGGCCAGCTTCACCCCGCCGCACTCGGGCAGCTCGGGATTGGGCTGCATCCTGTACTGCGACATGTCGTAGGGAGTCTCCCGCTCCACACCCGCGATCTTCAGCCGGAATTTCGGATCGACCGGCACCGGCGTATGGCCGTATTCGCCCTTGACCAGATTCACGAACTGGTTCGACACGTTCGAATACATCGGTTTGCCGTTCTTCAGATCGAGCGCGCAGTTCACGGCCTGTGCCCCCACGATCTGGCTGGTGGGGGTCACCAGCGGCGGCAGGCCGGCATCGAGCCGTACCCTCGGGATGAGCTCCATCGCCTTCTCCAGAATATCCTCGGCCTTGAGCTGCTTGAGCTGGGCCACCATGTTGGTGTACATGCCGCCCGGTATCTCCGCCTTCTGCACCAGCAGGTTCGGCTTCGGGAAACCGAAATAGCGTTCGATGGCATGGCAGGCCTCCAGCAGAGCGGCTTCGTCGCCCCGGTTCACCGCATCGACCGCCGTGTCGAACTGCCTGTCCACGTCGTCCGGCAACTCGTCCTTCAGCGGATTGAACGGATTGGGGAACTGTTTCACCGTATCGTAAGCGGCCAATTCCTTGCGGATCTCGTACAGTTCGGCGTTGATCTTGGCCACGGCCTCCATGTCGATGTCGAGTTCCACGTCCATCTTCTTACAGAACAGGTAGATCAGTTCGATGGCCGGAGCGGCGGGCCCTTCGGCGAAATACCAGATATTGGTGTCCACAACATCCGCCCCGCTGGCGATGGCCGACACCACCGAAGCCAGTCCGTAACCCGGCGTGCAATGGGTATGGAAATCGACCGGGACACTCAGGTTGCTCTTGAACAGCTTCACCAGACCGGCCACCCGTTTCGGGGGAATCAGTCCGCTCATGTCCTTGATCGTAATCATATCGGCACCCAGCGCGGCCATCTGCCGGGCCTTGTCGAGGAAATAGGCGTCGGTAAAGACGGGCCCCGGCAGTTTCCTGCCCCGAAGCATCGCCTTGAAACGCTCCCCGGCCGTAAAGTGCGGATCGACCGTATAGCAGACGGCACAATCGGCGATCCCGCCGTATTTCTTGATGAACTTGACCGTGGATTTCACGTTGTCCACGTCGTTCAGCGCATCGAATATGCGCATGATGCCCAGCCCCGAGGCGATCGAATTGCGGCAGAACCCCTCGATGATCTCGTCGCTGTACGGACTGTACCCGAACAGGTTCCGCCCGCGCGAAAGGGCCGTCAGTTTCGAGACGTCGCCCACGGCCGCCTTGATCTTCTCCAGACGGTCCCACGGATTCTCACCCAGATAGCGCATCACGGAGTCGGGCACGGCTCCGCCCCACACCTCCATCGCATAAAATCCGGCATCCTTGTAGAAAGGAAGCACCCGGTCGACCTGCTGCTGCGTCATGCGCGTCGCAAAGGAGGATTGCTGCCCGTCCCTGAGCGTCAAATCCCTGATCAAAAGTTTACGTGCCATATACTCCACCGTTTTAGCGTGAAACCGGAACCCCCGGTCACTGTTATTCTGCTAACAAATATAATAATATATTGATACCGTTCTCATTTTATCCGAAAAATTTTTCTCATCCCCGGATTTTGCCGTTCGAAATCGCAACACGATATTAAATATTGAACACACGTCATCTTTTATAAACATGAAATCGCATTCCGCCACTTTTTCCCAATCCGGGAGTGCGCCGGTCCCCCGCCGGCAAGAACAAAAACCGCACCGCCCCCGCCGTTCCCCGCCCGAACGGGAAGGCGCCGGACAGAGAAGTCGTCCGAAAAAGCAATCGTCCGCCCTCTCCTCTCCAACGCATCCGCCCCGGCACAGTCTCGCTGTACCGGGGCGGATTCCATACGCGGAGAGCCGACGGACAGTCGCCCCCCGGATAAAACGCGGCCCTACCGGATGTCGTCCCAGTCGTCCGTACGGAACGGGAAGACGGGCTGCCCGTAGTGGTTGCTGAGGTTCGCCCCCGGTGTGAAAGCCCGGAAAGCATAGCGCACGGCCACCGGCTCGGGCACCTTGTCCGACCATACCTGCACCATCTGTTTCCGGTTTACCACGCAGGCCTCGGCCGGATAGAACTTTCTGTCGGCACCGGCAATTTCGAACCCTTCCAGCGGCATCAGCATCTTGCCTACGCCCTGCGTGGCACTGCCGTCGAAAGAGACGATCGCCTTCCCTTTTTCGAACGACACCGATTTGTAGATCGGGCCGGTCGGGGGAATATCGCTCATCCCGTAGGTTTTCGAAAGGGCGAGCAGCGCCAGACGCTGCCCCACGGGCTCCTTGCGGCCGGGATGGATACACTTCTCCTCACCCAGGTCGGTGGTGCCGACGATTCCCGAGTTCGGGATCAGCGACTGGGCCTTCACCTGCGCTTCGACGAACAGGGCGGCCGGAGTTCCCTCCTTATACCCGTAGGGTGCGATCTGCACATAGTAGAACGGCATGTCGGGATTTCCCCACTTCTCGCGCCAGAGCTCCACCATGGCCGCCTGCATCTGCGGATAGAGCTTGTAGTGCGCACGGCTCGACTCGCCCTGGTACCAGAGGAATCCGCGGGCGGTGTAGTTGGTCAGCGGTGCGATCATGCCGTAATAGAACAGCGTGGGTACGTCCTGCGGACGGGGATTGTCGAGACGGATGGAGTCGCGCTTGAAAGGGGGCAGTTTGTCGAGCGTGGGCTTGTCCATCCAGCACTCGATACGGGAACCTCCGTAACTGGCGGTGATGATCCCCACCGGAACGCCGCCCAGTGCATCGGTCAGGTGACGGGCGAAGAAATAGGCCACGGCACTGAACATCCCCACGCACCCCGGCGAAGAGACCTCCCATTCGCCCGTACAATCCTGCCTGGGCTCCAGAGCCCTGCCCGATTTCACCCAGAAACTGCGTATCTGGGGATACCTTCCGGAGGAGAGGACCGTCTCGGCGGTATTCTCCATGTGCTGGTTGATCGAACCGCGCACCCGGTACTGCATGTTGGACTGCCCGGAGCAGACCCACACTTCGCCGATCATCACATTCCTGAGCGTGACGGTCTCCCCCTCCCGGATGTCGATCGTGTAGGGACCGCCCCATGCGGGGGTCTTCACCTTCACCAGCCATCCGCCGTCTCCGGCCGCCGTAGCCGTGTAGCTCGCCCCGTCCCACGAGGTGGTGACGGTCACCTTTCTGCCGGGATCGGCCCAGCCCCAGAGGTTCGCATCGCTTCTCTGCTGGAGCACCATGCCGTCGCCCATCAGGGCGGGCAGTTTCACTTTGGCCCCGAGGCCCGTAGCCGCCGCGCAGAAAAGCACGGCGAGCATCAGTTTCTTCATCATTTCAGTTCGTTTTAAGGATTATCGTCAGTAAATATTGGTCTGCGGACGCCACGGGAACGTGCGGCGAACGATCCGCACCATCTTGCGGGTCTTTTGGATCAGGTAGGCATTACTGCTCTCCGCATACTTTTCATAGAGCGGAGGCGTGTATCCCCGGATCGTGAGCAGCTCCATGTCGGAATTGTAGACCACCCGGAACTCCTGCCGGAGCCGCTCCGCCACCTCCTTCAGATGGCGGGAAGCATCCACGCAGACGCTCAGGTTCACGGCCGAACTCTGGATCAGGTTGGTCCGGATACGATATTGTTCGAGCAGAGAGAAAATATAGACCATGCGGTCTTCGATCACGAACGAAAAGTCTTTCGGCCGGATCGAAAGCAACACCTGGTTGGGCTTGAGGATCAGGATCGGCGCCTCGATGCGCCCGGTCATCTCGCCCCGGATCACGCTGCCCGGTTTCCCCCTGTCGGAAAAGGGACGCACGTAGAGCGGAATGTTCTTGTTCTGGAGCGGCTTGATCGTCTTGGGGTGGATGATCTGTGCCCCGCTGTACGCCAGTTCGATGGCATCGAGGTAGGTGAGTTCCGGGATGTAGACCGTATCGGCGAACAACTTGGGATCGGCATTGAGGATGCCCTCCACGTCCTTCCAGATCGAGAGGCTCTCCGCGTCGAGGATATTGGCCGCCACGGCCGCCGAATAGTCCGACCCTTCGCGGCCCAGCGTGGTGGGGTCGCCCGCCGCAGTGGAACCTATGAACCCCTGTCCCACGAACACGCGCACGGGAGCGCCCGCGACCGCCCGTTTCAGCAGGGGGGCCGAAAGCGGGAGATTGATATTCGCGTCCCTGTGCCGCGTGCTGGTCACGAAACAGCGGCGCATGTCGATCCAGCGATTAGGGACGCCGGCCCGTTCGAGATAGGCCGAAACGATCGTCGTGGAGATCAGCTCCCCGAAACTGACGATACGGTCGTACCAGCGGTCGTAATCGGCTTCCCGGGCCCCGCCGGAGAGCAGCACTCCCCGGGCTTCGGCATACAGCGCCTCCACCGCACCGGCGACCGCGGCGGGCACTCCCTCCGGAAAGAGGCCGGCGAGTATCTCCTCATGGTTCCGTTCGACCTGCGCGAATCCGTCCAGCGCTCCGTCGCGGTCGCCCGCCATAAAGCGTTCGAGCACCTCCTCCAGCGCATTGGTGGTCTTGCCCATGGCCGAAACCACGACGAAAAGCGGCTCCGTCTCCTCCCGGACGATGTCGCACAGATTCCTCACCCCGTCGGCCGACCGGACCGACGCTCCTCCGAACTTATATACTTTCATGGATTTTCTGAAAAATGCCTCCCGGCTTTCCGTACCAGGAGGCAACCGTTTTCTATTTTCCGAACTTCACCGGCGTACCCGTATTCCAGAACAGGAACGAATAGGTATCGGCCTGCTCTTCGATCTTCTTGGCGATCGGCTTGCCCGCACCGTGCCCGGCCTTGCTGTCGATGCGGATCAGCACCGGCTTGTCACAGGCCTGGGCGGCCTGCAGCGTAGCGGCGAACTTGAACGAATGGGCGGGCACCACCCGGTCGTCGTGGTCGGCCGTGGTGACGAGCGTGGCGGGATAGCAGGTTCCCGGTTTGATGTTATGCAGCGGGGAGTATTTGTAAATGTACCGGAACTGTTCGGGATCGTCGCTGCTGCCGTACTCCACCACCCAGCCCCAGCCTACGGTGAACTTGTGGAAACGCAGCATGTCCATCACGCCCACGGCCGGAAGCGCCACGGCAAAGAGGTCGGGCCGCTGGGTCATGCAGGCACCCACCAGCAGGCCGCCGTTCGAACCTCCGGCGATAGCCAGCTTTTCGGGCGAGGTGTAGCCGTTGGCCACGAGATACTCGGCCGCCGCGATGAAATCGTCGAACACGTTCTGCTTGTTTTCGAGCATACCGGCCCGGTGCCACTTCTCCCCGTATTCGTTGCCTCCCCGCAGGTTGGGAATGGCCACGATTCCTCCCTGCTCCATCATCAACACGTAAGCCGGACTGAACCCGGGCGTCAGGCCGATATTGAAACCGCCGTAGCCGTAAAGATAGACGGGATTCTGCCCGTTGCGCACCAAGTCCTTGCGATGGACGAGGAACATGGAGACCTGCGTACCGTCCTTGCTGGGATAGAACACCTGTTCGGTGGTGTAGAGATCGGGATCGAACGGCAGTTCGGGGCGCAGGAAGAGGGTCGATTCGCCGCTGGCCAGATCGTACCGGTAGATGGAGGCGGGAGCCGTGAAGGTCCCCATCGCATAGAAAGTCTCCGCGAATCCCTTCTTACCCGAGAAACCCCACGCGGCACCGATACCGGGCAAATCCACCTCGCGCACCAGCCTGCCTTCGGGGGTGTACTGGTACACCTTGTTCATCGCCTTTTCCAGATAGGAGGCCATCAGATACCCCCCCACCGAGCTGACGCTCTCGAGCATGGCGGAGTCTTCCGGAATCACGTCGCGGGCGCTCTTACGGGGATCGAACAGGGCCAGATTCACCTCGACCAGCTTGTAGTTGGGCGCCCCTTCGTTGGTATAGACCCACGCACGGCCGCCCTCGCACTCCACGATGGTGTAGTCCGCCCCGAAACCGGGGAACAGAACACGGAAACCGGCATCCGGACGCTTCAGGTCCTTATAGAGGATTTCCGTTCCGTGCGTCCCCTCCGAAGCGGAGACGAAGAGATAGCGCCCGTCGCCGCTCTCCTCGGCGTTGAAATAGCGCAGGGGATGCTTCGGGTCCTCGTACACCAGCACGTCCTGCGACTGGGACTGCCCCAGCACATGATAGTAGACTTTCTGGAAACGGTTCTGTCCGGAGAGCACCTCCTCCTCGGAGGGCTCGTCGTAGCGGCTGTAATAGAAGCCCCGGGAATCGGCGCCCCAGCTGGCCACGGAGAACTTCACCCAGTCGATCTCATCGGGCAGGAGCTTTTTCGTGGCGACCTCCATCACGCGGATTTTCACCCAGTCGGAACCCGATGCGGCCGCCGAATAGGAGAGATAACGGCCGTCTTCCGAGAAGGAGACGCCGACCAGCGCCACCGTTCCGTCCTCCGACAGGGTGTTCGGATCGAGGAACACCTCGGGCGTACCGTCGAGCCCCTTCTGGCAATACAGCACGCTCTGGTTCTGCAGCCCGTCGTTGCGGAACGAGAAATAGTAGTCGCCCACCTTCTCGGGCACCCCCATCTTGGGATAGTTCCAGAGCCGGGTAAGCCGCTCCTTGATCTGATTCCGGTAAGGTATTTGCGAGATATAGTCGTCGGTGACCGCATTCTCGGCGGCGACCCACTCGGCCACCTCGGCCGAACGGTCGTTCTCCATCCAGCGGTAGGGATCGGCCACACGGGTGCCGTGATAGTCGTCCACCGTGGAGTCCATGCGGGCTACGGGATAGGGTTTCGTTTTGATTTTCATATCGTTCTTGCAATTCACGCAGCCTGCGGCTACGGCTCCCAACAAAATAAAGTAAATCGCTCTTTTCATAAATGATGACAGGTTTGGTAACGGAGGCACAATATTAGAGACAAATTTACGAAAATATTTATATGTTTTATAATTAACAGTGGAATTTATCGTTTTTTTCGAGAAAATTCATACTTTTGTCCAGTTTGGGGAATTGGGCGAAACCCGTTCCGACACGAAGTAAGCAAGGAGGAAGGACCATGTACGAGGATTTGCAAAGCGAGGTGGAGAGGATATGGGAAGACCGCAGCCTGCTCGCGGCCGAAGAGAGCAAACGGACGATCCGCGAGGTGATCGACCTGCTCGACAAAGGGCTGGTGCGGACGGCGGAACCCGCCGCGGAGGGCGGCAGATGGCAGGTGAACGAGTGGGTCAAGAAAGCGGTGCTGCTCTATTTCCCGATCCAGGCCATGACCGTGGCCGAGGTGGGCATGATGGAGTACCACGACAAAATGGCCCTCAAGACCGGATACGAGAAGTCCGGCGTGCGGGTGGTCCCTCCCGCCGTGGCTCGTTACGGAGCCTACCTGGCGCCCGGCGTGGTGATGATGCCCTCCTACGTGAACATCGGCGCCCGCGTGGGCGAGGGAACGATGGTCGACACGTGGGCCACGGTAGGGTCGTGCGCCCAGATCGGCAGCTACGTCCACCTGAGCGGAGGAGTAGGGATCGGAGGCGTGCTGGAACCCGTTCAGGCAGCTCCCGTGATCGTGGAGGACCACTGCTTCATCGGGTCCCGCTGCATCGTGGTCGAGGGGGCCCACATAGGCCGCGAGGCCGTGCTGGGGGCGAACGTGGTCATCACCGGTTCGACCAGGATCATCGACGTGTCCGGACCGGAGCCCGTCCGCTACAAGGGATACGTACCGCCCCGGTCGGTGGTGATCCCCGGCACCTATGCGAAAGAGTTTCCCGCAGGGACGTTCGGCGTCCCCTGCGCACTGATTATCGGACAGAGGAAAGCCTCGACCGACACCAAGACCACGCTCAACGACGCACTGCGCACGTTCGGCGTTCCCGTCTAACTTAACGAACGGTTTATGAAAAAAATCTACCAGTCACTGTTTCTGCTGCTCGCGCTGGGTGCCGTATTCTCCTGCACCAACATCGACGAGCTGAGCGACGACAACCGGGTCTCGGGACTCGACATACTCTCCTATTCGCCCCAGACCATCGAACTGGGCGAGATCGAGATGCAGCAGGACACCTTCTACATCCCGATCGTGTACGGGAAATACGAATTCCCGCTGCGTTTCTACGCGCGGCTCAAGATCGACGTGGACATCGACAAGGTGATCGGCATCGACTTCAGCGAGGAGCAATGTCTGGAGAGCATGGACGACGTGATCCGGTTCTACGTCATGGCCCGCAGCGGACTGACCCGCACCTATTACATCAAGGCGAAGGAGATGCCCCTCGACGAGGACAACTACCTCCAGCGCACCTTCTCGGTGCTCGGCGCGACGCCCGGCGTGCGCGTCTCCGGCCGGGGCACCTACTCCACCCGGGGCGACACGCTGAAAATCTACTCCGTGGGCGGGAGTTTCCCGATCGAGGTGACGCCCGAATTCGGCATCGGAGCGGAAGCGACGTTCCGCAACTTCGACAACGGGCAGACTTCGCTCGCCTTCACCGGCCCGGAAAGCGTCCACAAGATCAAAGTCTCGTCCAAAAGCGGAGCCGAACGTATCTGGAACATCCGGATGGTCAGCCTTCCGGTAGTGAGCGGTTCGGACGGCACGAGCACCGAAGCGCAGCGGGAAGGCACCGACATCGAACCCCGCGAGTTCAGCGCCTCGCTGCCCGAAGCCGACGGGTTCGAGATCTACGAATCGCTCGTGGACAACGCCAGCGAACGGATCACCCTCACGCTGAAGGAACAGGAGTCGAAAAGCCGTGCGGCGGCCGTCGCCTTTCCCCTGAAGGTCCGCATCGCCTTCACCAGTTTCGAGGGCGTGCAGCTGCTGACGGCCGATCCGGAACGGGAATACGCCTTCCGCGACTTCGCCAACGACACCACGCTCGTCTTCGAGAGCTACGACGACACCCGCGAATTCTACATGCTCGACACGGAGAGCCAGGTGGCCCGCCACTGGAAGATATCGCTCGAGGAGTGGATCGAAGGGAATGCGGACGTACTCTCGTTCTCCTACGATTACGACGCGGCCTCCGTGAAGGTCAGCAGGCGCTGGCAGACATGGCCGCCCAAATATATCTACACCTACGCTCCGAGCATCGAACTGGACCGTTCGAATGTGGAGATATATCCCAGAAGCGCGGAAATCTTCATCAACGCGACGGCCATCGCCACCGAATTCGCTTCCGCCGGCATCTGCGACAAGGACTGGACACTCACCCTGAAAAACATCGACATCGCCCTCTCCAAGGGAGCCTCCTGCACGCTGCCCGAATTCACATGGGTATCGAACTACGAAGGGGGAATTTTCGGCGTCGGAGAGAAAGCGAACGACTGCTGGAAAGAGGAAAAGACCTTCACGGTGACGGCCGAGGACGGTACGGAAAAAACATGGTCACTGAAAATCCGGGAACCGAACAGTTTCACTCCCAGCTCCGGATGCGAACTGCTGGCGTTCGGCATCGAACGGGTCATGCCCAACTACGCGAAGATCGACGAACTGGGCACGAAGATCGACCCCGACACGCATACGGTCACGATCAAGCTGATAGAGGACGACCGGTGCTATCCGCTTTCGATCTTCCCGGCCTACACCTATTCGGATTACGCCTCGATCTCCACCCAGAACGGAGGCACGGAGCCGCTGGTGTTCGAAACCGACCAGTCGACGCAGACGGTGACGATCCTCGCGCAGGACAAGACCACCTCCGCGACCTGGACGGTAAAACTCCAGGCTCCGCCCAAGGAAGCGCAGGCCGATGTCACCGACTTCAAGGTGACGAGCGTCAGCCAGGGGTCCGAAATAGAGAGCGTCTCCAGGGACGACGACAAGGCCGTGATCCGGCTGAACCTCGGTTCCAAACCCGCTTTCCCGATGGAGACGGGCTATTCGATGACCCTCTCGGCAAAAGCCGCCTCAGACCTGCCGCTGCGGGGCACCCTGTCGTTCGCATCCTACACCGACGTGAAGGAGTTCGTCGTGACGGCCCAGAACGGCACGACGAAAACATGGAAGATCAAACCGGTCTACGAACCGCAGTTGGAGAACTGGACGCTGGACAAATGGGGTAAAGACTCGCAGTACGGACTGGACATTCCCCTCTCCGACGGGGTGTGGGCGACGGCCAACAACACCTTCACCTCGATGACGACCCCGACCACGGGCGTATCGGGACAGGCGGCCCACCTCGAATCCAAGAACGCCCCGATCATCAAGACGTTCGCCGCGGGATCGGTCTTCACCGGATGGTTCGACACGGGCAACGCCGCGTCGCTCGGGCTGAAGGACCCCGTGAAACTGACCCATTTCGGCGTTCCATGGGAAACCTCGGGCAAGATGCTGGGCGTCGAAGCCGACCTGTCCTACCACCCGGGCGGCGGCGCCGGCAGCGACAACGGGTCTGTCCAGCTCTATCTGATCCGCTACGACGGCTCGGCGAAGGTGGAATTCCACGGCAACAAACCCGGCACGACGACCCCGCACGAGGACAACAACGCCGTGGCTGTGGCCAGCGGGTACGCGCTGATCGGTACGCAGGCTGGCACCGGGAGCAACGGCACGGCGATCACCGTGGTGCCGGACGGGACGTGGACGCGCGTCTTCATCCCGTTCGATTACCCCGGCGGCACGGTTCCCGCCTATACGCACCTGAGCGTCTGCTTCTCGTCGAGCTACGAGGGCGACAGTTTCAAGGGCACCGTCGGCAGCACGCTGAAAGTGGACAACGTAAAGATCATTTATGCAGAGGAGGAGTAGAACGATGACACGCAACACGATTTTGAGCCTGATACTGGCCGTCTGCACGATTCCGGCCTTCGCACTCAAACCGGGCAAGGACCCCGTGAAATTCGCCGTGGGCGTACACGCCGGCATCGACATCGGGGGTGCAGTGCCCTATCCGCCCGGCAAAGCGATCGGCGGACAGAACAAGATGAGCGCCACGCCGCGCCTGACCCCGGCCCTCGGGCTTTCGTACACCACGATGTTCGACCGCCACTGGTCGGCCGTGGTGGAAAGCACCTACAAGACCGTGGCGCTGGACGCCCGCACGTGGGTCGAACAGCAGGGCATGCGCGATCCCGACGACGGCACGTGGCAGTATTTCCGCGGCCGGGCCGACGCCAGCATGTCCTTCTCGATGCTGGAAATTCCGCTCTACGTCCGGTATTCGTTCGGCGACGGCACCAACAAGGTGTTTCTGGGCGGATACTACGCGCGGGTGTTCAAGGGCAAGTTCGAAACCACGCCCGGCCCCGGCATGGCCACTCCGACACCTGGGGACGACAAGACCTGGAGCGTGGTCAACAAAGGCGACATGGGTACCCTCAACTTCGACAACGGACTGGACAAATGGGACGCCGGGATCATCGTGGGCTACGAACGCCGGATCATCAACCGGGTGAATCTCAGCGGACGGTTTTCCGCCGGTTTCAAGGACGTCTTCCGCCGGGACAGCCGGTACCTCGAATACGCCATGTTCCACATGCGCGGAACGTTGATGCTCAGTTACATGTTCATGCGAAAATAGGTGATTTAACGATTTATTAAGGGCAGGATCGGAGGATTCTGCCCTTTTTATTCGTACTTTTGCCCATTCAAACCGCTCCGATGCAGAACGTATTCATGCAGATACTCGTCATTCTGGGCTCGCTCGGGCTCTTCCTCTACGGGATGAAGTGCATGAGCGAAGCGTTGCAGAAGATGGCCGGCGTACGGATGCGCCGCATCCTGCGCACGGTGAGCGCCACCCCCCTGCGGGGCGTGGCGGTGGGGGGTATCGTCACGGCCGTGATCCAGTCGTCGAGCGCCTCGACGGTCATGATCGTGAGCTTCGTCCATGCGGGCCTGCTGACCCTCACCCAGGCGATCGGCATGATCATGGGCGCCAATATCGGCACCACGGCCACGGCCTGGATCATCGCCCTCTTCGGCTTCGAACTGGACCTGGGCATGGCAGCCCTTCCGCTGGTGGCCGTCGGGTTTCCGATGCTGGTGCTCCGGAACGAAAAATGGAAATCGGCGGGCGGTTTCATCATCGGATTCGCCCTTCTGCTGCTGGCCATCCGGTCGCTCGAAGGGGCATTCGGCACGCTCTCCGGCGACGGAGACCTGACGCACTACCTCGACCGGCAGGAAGGCGGAGGCTATCTGCCGCTGCTCTGCTTCGCGGGCATCGGCCTGCTGGTCACGGCCGTCCTCCAGTCTTCCAGCGCCACGATGGCGCTGACGCTCGTCCTGTGCGGAGGAGGCTGGATTCCGTTCGAATGCGGAGCAGCCATGATCCTCGGCGAAAACATCGGCACCACCTCCACGGCCAACATCGCCGCCATCATGACCAACACCGACGGAAAACGCACGGCCCTGGCCCACACGCTCTTCAACGTGATCGGCGTGCTGTGGGCACTGCCGCTGCTGCCGCTCGCCGTACGGGCGATCTGCGCCCTCGCCGGGACGCTGGGCACCGCCTCGCCCTGCGCCGATCCGGCCGCGGCCCCGGTCTACCTCGCCTTTTTCCACACGATGTTCAACCTGACCAATGCCCTGCTGCTGGCCGGATTCATTCCCCAGCTGGCCCGTCTCACGATCCGGCTGATCCCGGGCACCCGCGGCACACGGGGCTCCTCCCGCCTGCACTACCTGAGTTCGGCGCTGCTCTCCACGGGAGGCATCTCGATCGTACAGGCCCAGCAGGAACTGACCGGATACGCCCGCAGGACGGCCGCGATGTTCCGCGACGTGAAAGCCCTTTTCCGGGAGACCAACGGGGAGGAGTTCGGCACCATCTACCGTCGGATCGAACAGACGGAGGAGGCCAGCGACCGAACCCGCAATGAACTGTACACCTTCCTCGGCAGAGCCTCCCGGGAAGATATCGGGGCCGACGCCAAGCGGAACATCGAAACGCTGTTCCGGCTCATATCGGACGTGGAAATCCTTTCGGACTGCAATTACAGCATCGCCAAACTGCTCCGGGCCAAGAAAGAGCGCGGCATCTGGTTCGGCACCGCCATGCGCGAAGGGGCGACCCGGATGATGGAGCTGACCTGCGAAGCCTTCGAGGTGATGCTCCGCAACCTGGAAGCCGACCCGCAGAGGGCCCCCGGACTGGAAACGGCCCTGAGCATCGAGGAGAAGATCGACGCCGTCCGCTCTTCCCTGCGGGAACAGTACCTCGGAACGGGAACGGACGAGGAGAACTCCCGCCAGGCGGGCATCATCTTCGCCGACCTGATCACCCGGATCGAACAGCTGGCCGACATGGTCGTCCGCATATCGGAAGACATCACGGAACTGAAAACGAATCATGCATAACCGAACCTTATCCCACCCCGCGCCCTCTTTCCCGGCGGACATGCCCGGCGTGTTCCCCGGCACCCGGACAGTCTGCCTGTCCGTGACCCGTTCCACCAACGACGAAGCCCGCCGTCCGGAGTTCCGCCACGGCGACATCGTCCTGGCCGAAGAGCAGACGGCCGGCCGGGGCCAGCGGGGCAACTCGTGGGAGAGCCGGCCGGGCCGGAACCTGACCTTCTCGATCGTACTGGAACCCGCGTTCCTCCCGGCCGAATGCCAGTTCTACCTCTCGGAGACGATCTGCCTCGGCATCGCCGACACGCTCGAATCGGCCGGCATCGAAGCCCGCATCAAATGGCCCAACGACATCTATATCGGCGACCGCAAGGCGGCCGGCATCCTGATCGAGAACGACCTGTGCGGCACGACCCTCCGGCGCAGTATCGCCGGAATCGGGCTCAACGTCAACCAGGAGTCGTTCAGCCCGGGCCTGCCCAATCCCATCTCGCTGCATGCGGCCGCCGGACGGACATTCGACCGGAGCGCGCTGCTGACCGACCTCTGCGCGAAGGTACGCGCACGTTACCGGATGCTGGAAGAGGGCGATGTCGCCACACTGGAAAGGGACTACCACGCCCGGCTCTACCGGCTGGATACGCCCGCATGGTACGCCGCTCCCGACGGACGGAGGTTCCGGGGCACGATCCGCCGCGTGGAACCGGCCGGGGAACTGGTCGTGGAACACGGGGACGGCTCCCTGAAAAGCTATCTGTTCAAGGAGATCGAATTCATCGTCGGCTGACGACTTTCTATTTCTTCGCAGGATTTCCCGCCTCTGCGGGACAGGCGGACACGGGAATCTTCCCGATGCGGCGCGCGTGGCGCCCCCCCTCGAAAGAGGTGGCAAGGAAGGCATCCACGATCTGCACGGCTTCGGCATTGTCGATAAAGCGGGCCGGGAGCGAGCAGACGTTCGCGTCGTTGTGGCGGCGGGCCAGTTCGGCGATCTCGGGCATCCAGCACAGGGCGGCCCGGATACCCTGGTGTTTGTTGAGCGTCATGGAGATACCGTTTCCCGAACCGCAGAGCGAAATGCCGCACGGAAGCTCGCCGCGTTCGATGGCGCAGGCCAGCGGATGGGCATAATCGGGATAGTCGCAGCTCTCCTCGCTGTCGCATCCGAAATCGTAAACGTCGTAACCGAGGCTGCCGAGATACCCCACCAGGAACTCTTTCATCTGATAACCTGCATGGTCGGAGGCTATCCCAATCTTCTTACTCTCCATAAGGCCGGATCATTTAATTGTCCAAAGGTAAAAAAAATTTGCAGATGCAACAATCTTACCGTACTTTGCATCTTCTAATCAAGAAACCTGTATTCCGATTGTGACCGAGCAAGAGATCATCGAAGGATGTCGCAAGGGAAATGCATCGGCACGCCGGGAGCTCTACGAGCGGTACGGCGGGGCGATGTATGGTGTCTGCCGCCGTTACGTGAAAGACCCCGCCACGGCCGAAGACCTGCTCCACGACGGATTCATCACCCTCTACACCAAAATCGGGGAGTTCCGGGGCGAGGGCTCGTTCGAGGGGTGGTGCCGGCGGATCTTCGTCAACACGGCACTGGGATACCTCCGTAAGCGGAACCCGCTGTCGGAATCGGACCAGATCGAAGGGATGTACTCCCTGAGCGACCGGCAGGTCACGGCCGTGGAGAAGATGTCGGCCGACGAACTGCTGGAGTGTATCGGCGAGCTTCCCGAGGGCTATCGCACGATCCTCAACCTCTACGCCGTAGAGGGCTATTCCCACAAGGAGGTGGCCGAGATGATGGGGATCAGCGAAAACACCTCGCGCTCGCAATACTCCCGGGCGCGGGTGAAACTGACTGAGATCATGAAAAACAAGGAATTAATATAATATGCCATGGAAAGGGACCGATTGGACGACCTGCTCCGGCAAAAACTGAAAGAGAACCGGATGACGCCTCCCGCCGACCTGTGGTCGCGGATCGAGGCCGATCTGACGGATGTCTCCCCCCTGCGGACGGAAACGGAAAGACGCCCGGCCACGGAGAAAGAGACTTCGCGGCGGAAAACGGTTCTGTGGCGTTACGCCGCCGCGGCCAGCCTGCTGCTGGCGCTGGCCGCCAACTTCTACCTCCGCCGGCAGGAACAGCCGCTGACGGCCCTGCACACCGAACTTCCGGCTCCGGCAGGTAAGGAGACGGAAAAGAGAGCCCCCGTCGGGCTTCCGGACACCACGGCACGAACTGCCGTTCCCGTTCCGGACGCACTTCCGGACGCCGGGCCGGAAGAAGAGACACGACGTCCCGCACGGGCGATCGCCTCCCTTTCGTCGGCTTCCGCCTCCGTCCCGATGACGGCCCTCCGTTTCCCGGCAAAGGAGGAAAACACAGCAAACGCCGGTCCGGAACCCGCCGGACATGCCGCCGAAAGCCGAGCCTTCCCGAAAGACGATACGGAGTTCCCTGCGGAACGGCCCGAAAACAACTCCGAAACGGTCCGGGAAGAGCCCCCGGCCCGGGAACCGGAATGGTACAGAAATGTCCGGGAGGAAGAGGAGCGGCCCGCACGGAAACGGAAGAGGGCACGCGGCGTCTCGGCCACCCTTTACGCCGACAACCTGACGGGCGGCGACTTCAACAGCACGGGCATCGGAACGCCGCAGACACGCTCGGGCAACCTGCTGATGATGGAGAGCGTGATGCGACCCTCCGGCGACGACATCCTCATTGCGGAGGGAGAGGGCTACACATCGAAGTCGGAGACCCTCGAAAGCACCTACCGCCACCGCACCCCCGTCACATTCGGGGCGAGCGTCGGCTTCCGGCTCTCGGGGCGGTTCGCGCTGGAAACGGGCCTCCTCTACACCCACCTCCATTCGGAGACCGAGAACAAGGGCCGGTTCGACTACTACCGGGAACAGGACCTGCACTACCTGGGCATTCCCCTGTCGGCCACCTACACGCTGGTGGACAGCCGTTACCTCGACCTCTACGTCCGGGCGGGGGCGACCGCCGAAGTGCTCATTTCGGGCCGGCAGAAAGGACGGATCAGCATGGACATGGCGGGATCGAGCCGCACGGAGACCGCAGACGTGGAGTCGCACGGGCTCCAGACCTCCGTGGGAGCCGCCGCCGGTGCCATGTTCAATATCAGCCGTACGGTGGGCCTCTACGTCGAACCGGGCATCAGCCACTACTTCGAAAACAGCAACCAGCCGGCCAGCTACCGCACGGAACACCCCACGGGTTTCAACCTGCGGGCAGGTATCCGCTTTACCTTCCGGTAGCGGATTCCGGAAAATTTTGGCTATCTTGCTGCGGTTTCCCGACGGGAAACCGCAGATTTTTTTGATCGGATATGGAAAAATTCATCATGGCGGACGGCTGCGCCACGCGCGTCCGGGACAATCGCGGGGAGGAACCCGCCATCGTGCTGCTGCACGGCTATCTGGAGTCGATCGAGGTGTGGGACGAATTCATACCCCTGCTCTCCCCTCCCTTCCGGGTCGTGGCGCCGGACCTGCCGGGGCACGGCATTTCGGAGGTGAAAGGGAAGGTCCACTCCATGGAATTCGAAGCCGATGTCGTCCACTCCGTTCTCACCGGGCTCGGCGTGAAACGCTGCTGCGTGGTGGGCCACTCCATGGGCGGCTACGTGGCGCTGGAATTTCTCCGCAAATATCCGGAGATGCTGTCGGGAATCATCCTGCTGCACTCCACGCCCAATCCCGATTCCGAGACCAAGCGCGAACAGCGGCAGCGGGAGATCGAGCTGGTGGAGGCGGGCCGGAAAGACCTGCTGGCCCGCATGACCCCGGACAAGGGGTTCGCGGCGGAGAACCGGTCCCGCATGGCCGGCAGGATCGGAGAGCTCGCCGACCAGATCCTGCTGACCGAGGACGAGGGGATCACGGCGCTCCTGCGCGGCATGTGCGGGCGGGCCGATGCGAACGGGACCCTGCGCGACAGCCCGGTCCCGCAGCTCTTCATCCTGGGACGCGGAGACGAATACATCACCGCGCCGGTTGCCGAAAAGATGATCGCCGGCCATCCGCAGGCCCGGGTGGCATGGATGGAGCACTCCGGACACATGAGCTTCCTGGAAGAGCCCGAAAAATGCGCGGAGATCATCCGGACATTCGTCCGCGAAACGGGCGGCACCCGCACGGACAGCGCCTCCGGACAAAAATAAACACTCACGCACGCTGTTTCCCGGCCGGTGCGCTTCGGGACGGAAAAAAGTGCGGGCGACCCGAAGACCGCCCGCACCCCACCTTAATCCAATATGTTGCTATTCCACAGATGTGGCGATCTGATCGAGCCGCAGCGCGGACTCGGGAGCCGTGGCCGGAGCGTTCAGCTTGAACGTACCGGTGTCGGAATGGGTCTGACCGTCGTACCCCTCCCACGTGAGGCGTACGGGCAGTTCGGTCTTGCCCTCGGGCACCAGCGGCACCATGTCGAAGGAGACGTAGCCGAACCCGCGATAAGCCTGCGGATCGCTGTACGCGTTGTGGCGCAGGGTCAGGAAGACGGAGTCGCCGCTGATGCGTGCGTCGTCCTGCACCAAGTTGATGAAGTGGGTCCCCCCGCCGTGCAGGATTTCGAACGTGATGTTCAGGAACCCGCCGCCGAACCACGCTTCGGCCACGTCGATGGGATCATGTCCGATGCTGTCCTCGCGCACCTCCTCGTCCTCGTCGATGAAACTCTGTTTCACGACATCCTTCGACAGCACATCGTAGAGCATGTTCAGCCGCACGTAGTAGTCTTTCGTACCGTCCATTCTGGGCGAGTCGCCCAGAATGGTATAGTTGGCGATCACGCGCTGGCCGTCCTTCACGGGCCACCCGGGAACCAGGTTGGCCGAAAGCAGCAGACGCGAGCCGTTGTCCAGCCGGATCGTGTAGTCCCGCACGTAGTCGTCGCCGTTGCCCTCGATCACGCCGTAGCTGATCCAGAACTTGTCGAGGCTGTACCCGTCATCGTCGTCGCACGCACTGAACCCCGCAGCGAGCAGGCCCAGCACCAATGAAATTTTCAGTAAACGTTTCATAATCGTTTTTTATTAAACCTATTCTTTTTTTGCCGTTTTCAGAGGATAGATGCACCCCGGCGGAAAAACGTTGCACGGGGGGCAAAAAGTATTTGCAGGATATTTGTTGGGAACCACTCTCGCGGATATTATGAAAAATTTCGTACATTTGCGGACTTAACACTTATTGTACTGATTTTATGAACGAACTGATCGACACCATCGTCGGTGCCATACAGGATAAGAAGGGAAAGAACGTCGTGGCGCTCGACCTGTCGGATTTCGACGGGGCCATCACCTCCGCTTTCGTGATCTGCAACGCCGACTCGACCACGCAGGTGGCCGCCATCGCCGCGGGCGTGGAGGAGAAGGTGGAAGAGACCCTCGGCCAGAAGGTGTGGCGCGTGGAGGGGCTGAACAACAGCCTGTGGGTGGTCATGGACTACGGCGACGTGATGGTGCACATTTTCCAGACCGAACTGCGCGACTTCTACAAACTGGAGGAGTTGTGGGCCGACGCACCCGCGACCGCCTACCGGGAGGAGGAATAGCGGCCGGGGACCGGGGAAACAACATATTCGGGAAATTCCCGTTTACCGGTTAGACCGACATTAACTTAACACATTAAGAAGAGAGCCGATGGCTACACAACCGAACAACATACCGAAGCCGGGAGGCTTCCGGAAGCCGAAATTCAACATATTCTGGGGATACGGACTGATCGCCCTCATCCTGATCGTCTGGTCGCTCATGGGCACGGGCGCCGCCCCGGCCACCTCCAACTGGAACGTGGTGAAGGAGATGATCCAGCAGGGCGACGTACAGAAGATCGTGGTAATCAACAAGGAGACCGCCGAAGTCTACCTCACCCCCGCCGCCGTGGAGAAATACGCGAAGGAGAAGGAGTACCGGACGATTCCCCGCACCGGAGCGCAGCTGACCTTCAACATCGGTTCGCTGGACTATTTCCAGACCGATTTCGAAAACACGATCGCCCAAAAGGGGCAGGACGTGCCGCTCATGTTCGAGAGCCGCCGCAACGTGTGGGCCGACATGCTCACCACGATCCTCCCCTTCGCGCTGATCATCGGCGTGTGGATACTGATCATGCGCAGCATGTCGCGCAACGGAGGCGGCGCCAACGGAGGCATCTTCAACGTGGGCAAGGCCAAGGCACAGGTGTTCGACAAGGACAGCATGGTCAAGACCACGTTCAAGGACGTGGCCGGACTGGAAGAGGCCAAGGTGGAGATCATGGAGATCGTGGACTTCCTCAAAAACCCGCAGAAATACCGCGACCTGGGCGGCAAGATTCCCAAGGGAGCGCTGCTGGTCGGTCCTCCGGGAACGGGCAAGACCCTGTTGGCCAAAGCCGTGGCGGGGGAGGCCAACGTGCCGTTCTTCTCGATCAGCGGCTCGGATTTCGTGGAGATGTTCGTGGGCGTGGGCGCCTCCCGCGTGCGCGACCTCTTCCGCCAGGCGAAGGAGAAGGCTCCCTGCATCGTCTTCATCGACGAGATCGACGCCATCGGCCGGGCCCGCGGCAAGAACGCCGGATTCTCGTCGAACGACGAACGGGAGAACACGCTGAACCAGTTGCTGACCGAAATGGATGGCTTCGGCACCAACGCCGGGGTCATCATCCTGGCCGCCACCAACCGGGTGGACATCCTGGACAAGGCTCTGTTGCGGGCCGGACGGTTCGACCGGCAGATCGAAGTGGGGCTGCCCGACGTGAAGGAGCGCGAGGAGATTTTCGAAGTGCACCTGCGCAACCTGAAGCTCGTGCCCAACCTCGACCGCTCGTTCCTGGCCAAACAGACACCCGGATTCTCGGGAGCCGACATCGCCAACGTCTGCAACGAGGCGGCCCTGATCGCGGCCCGCGGCAACAAGAAGGCGGTGGACCGGGAGGACTTCCTGGCCGCCATCGACCGGATCGTGGGCGGTCTGGAGAAGAAGAACAAGATCATCACCAAGGAGGAGAAGCGTACCATCGCCTACCACGAGGCGGGTCACGCCACCGTCAGCTGGATTCTGGAGAACGCCAATCCGCTGATCAAGGTGACGATCATCCCGCGCGGCAAGGCGCTCGGCGCCGCCTGGTACCTGCCCGAAGAGCGGCAGATCACCACGCGCGAACAGCTGATGGACGAAATGGCCTCCATCCTGGGCGGGCGCGCCTCGGAGGAGATGAATTTCGGCACCATATCGACCGGAGCCCTCAACGACCTGGAACGCGCCACGAAACAGGCCTATGCCATGGTCGCCTACTTCGGCATGAGCGGCAAGGTGGGCAACATGAGTTACTACGACTCCACAGGCCAGAGCGACATGGCGCTGACCAAACCGTACAGCGAAAAAACGGCGCAGGAGATCGACCAGGAGGCCCGTGCCGTGATCGACGAGGCGTACAAAATGGCACAGGAGGTGCTGACCACCCACCGGGAAGGTCTGACCCGGCTGGCCGAACTGCTGCTGGAACGGGAGGTGATCTTTACGGACGACCTGGTGAAAATTTTCGGCAAACGCAAGAAAGACATTCAGAAGGAGGCCGAAGAGGCCGCCGCCCGGGCCGAAGAGGAGAAGAATAAATCGGGACAGGAAACCGCTTCGTCCGAAACCGGAACGGCAAAGACACCGGCCCCGACAGCGCCGCAACCCGCCGCAGAAACGGAAACGTCCGCCGCCCGGGGAGATTCGCCGGAGAAGGACGGAACGCACGCATCTTCCGCCCGGAGCAGAACGACGCCCCCACCGCCTCCCGTCCCGAAAAAACCTGAGGTAAAAGAGAACGAACTCTTCCCCGATGAATCCGACGGCCAATAACATTCTGATCCGCACGCTGAGCGGCCTCGTACTGCTGGCGGTGGTACTGGGAACGGTACTCCTTTCGGTGTGGAGTTTCGGGATTCTGCTGGCCGTCATCGGAGGCGGGTCGATATGGGAATTCTACCGTATCGCCGCCGCGACGGGACTGGCCCCGCAGCGGGGATTCGGCACGGCGCTGGGTATCGCGCTGATCGCGGGAGGCCTCACGGTGGCGGCGGGCGTGTGCCCCCCCGCCGTACTGGCGGCGTTCATTCCGCTGACGGCCGCCGTCTTCATCGCGGAACTCTACCGTAAAAAGGAAAATCCGTTGGGCAATATTGCCGTCACGCTCGCGGGCGTGCTCTATGCGACGCTGCCGCTCGCCCTGCTCCCCTTCGTGGGCATCCGGGAGGCCGGGGACGAAATCCTCTACCGCCCGTGGGTGATTCTCAGCTACATCTTCATCGTATGGAGCAACGACATCGGGGCTTTCCTCACGGGAAGCGCCCTGGGACGTCACCGGCTCTTCGAAAGGATTTCCCCGAAAAAGTCATGGGAGGGATTCGCCGGAGGGATCGTCGCCGCGGTCGGCGTGGCCATACTGGCCGGCCGGATGCAGGGGGGCGATCCGTTGCTGTGGGGCGCGCTGGGTGCGGTGGTAGCCGTGAGCGGTGTGTGGGGCGACCTGGTGGAGTCGATGTTCAAACGCTCGGTCGGGATCAAGGATTCGGGCCGCATGATGCCGGGCCACGGCGGATTTCTCGACCGTTTCGACGCCATGCTGATCTCCGCCCCCTTTGTTTTCGTTTATTTTATTATCTTTACCCTGTAAATCCGTTTCTGCTGACCTATGAGAATCAATAAAGAGGGATACACGATCATCGCCGTAACGGCCGGCATCGCCGTGGCGGTATCCCTGCTCGCCATACTGTTGCTGCCGCTGTGGCTGGGATGGACCCTCTGCGGCGCCATGCTGCTCGTGCTTCTGTTCGTGGCGGCCTTCTTCCGCGAACCGGAACGGGCCGTGGTCCGGGAGGAGGGCGTGGTCTTCGCCCCGGCCGACGGGACCGTGGTGGTCATCGAACAGGTGGCCGAGAACGAATTCCTCGCCGAGGACCGGATTCAGGTCTCGGTCTTCATGTCGCTGTCGAACGTCCATATCAACTGGTTCCCCGTGGGAGGCAGGGTGGTCTATTTCCGCCACCACCACGGGAAGTATATGGTGGCATGGCACCCGAAGTCGTCCGAGGACAACGAACGCACCACCACCGTGGTCGACACGGGACGGCATACGATCCTCTTCCGCCAGATCGCGGGCCTCATCGCCCGGAGGATCGTCTCCTACGCGGAGGAGGGAAAGAGCGTGGGACAGAACGACAAGTGCGGCTTCATCAAATTCGGTTCGCGCGTGGACCTGATGCTGCCCGTGGGATCGGAAATTCTGGTCTCGATCGGCGACAAGGTGACGGGCAGCCAGACCCCGATCGCCCGGCTGCCGCAATAACAGGATATTGCCCGCCCGGCAGGGAGAGAGCCGGAAACGTACCGCAAAAGAGAGGAGCATGACCAAACTGTCGAAATACATCATCGGGATCGCCGCCACGGCGGTCATCCTCTTTCTGGTGTGGTATTTCAGCAATATCGTGGCCTACATCCTGGTCTCGGCCGTGCTGGCCATCATCGGCAAGCCGCTGGTGACGCTGCTCTCCCGGCTGAAAATCCGCCGCAGGCACATGCCCAAATGGCTGGCCGCCCTGCTGACGCTGGCCTTCATCTGGGCCGTCATGGTGACTTTCTTCACGCTTTTCATCCCGCTGGTGTTCGACAAGCTCAACGAGTTCTCCTCGCTGGAGATCCACCAGCTCATCGACTCGTTCCGCGAACCGCTCGCTTCGCTGCAGGAACTGATCGTCGGCCTTTTCGGGGAACAGGCGCAGAACTTCTCCCTGACCGACTCGCTCACCCGGCAGATCGCCCCCTATTTCAACATCAACGTCATCAACGATATTCTCGCCTCGATCGTCTCCATCATCGGGAACACGGTGGTGGCGCTCTTTTCCATCTCGTTCATCACCTTTTTCTTCCTGAAGGAGGACCACCTCTTCTTCGACATGGTGGTGGCCGTCTTCCCGAAAAAATACGAGGAGAATATCTCCCGGGCCCTGAACTCGATCACCGTGCTGCTGATCCGCTACTTCACGGGCATCGTCTCCGAGTCGATCATCATGATGCTGGCCATCTCGATCGTGCTCATACTATTCGGACTGCCGGCCGGCACCGCATTCTTCATCGGGCTCATCATGGGCATCCTGAACGTCATCCCCTATATCGGCCCCCTGATCGGCGGCGGTCTCAGCCTGCTGATCGGACTGATAAGTCCCGTGGCAGGCATTTCCCACACGGGCATGCTGTTCATCATCGGCGGTACGATCCTCGTATGCAAGGGATTCGACGACTTCGTGCTGCAACCCACCCTCTACTCCAACCGGGTCAAGGCGCATCCGCTCGAGATTTTCCTCGTGATCCTGATCGCAGGCAGCGTGGCGGGCGTTCTGGGCATGCTGCTGGCCATCCCCGCCTACAACGTGATCCGCGTATTCGCCAAGGAGTTCTTCAACAACTTCCGGCTGGTGCAGAAACTGACCGAAAAGATCTGATAGGCTGCGTCCGCGGAGCGCTCCGGGCAGACGGCATCCCGACAGGCGGCCGGACGCCGTCCCGGTCCGTGTCCGCTCAGTATTTCCCTTTCCAGAGATTCCTGATCCGCTCGGCGATCGTACGCTCGTGTGTATTGTCGCCCGGCATGTAGAACCTTCTGCCGGACATTCCCTCGGGCATGAACTCCTGGTCGGCGAAATTTCCCTCGTAATCGTGGGCGTACTTGTAATCGGCTCCATAACCGAGGTTCTTCATCAACTTGGTGGGAGCGTTGCGGATGTGGAGCGGGACGGGACGGTTCGTGGTATCCCGGTTCACGAAATCGAGCGCCGCCCCGATGGCCGCATAGGCCGAATTGCTCTTGGGACTGGTCGCCAGATAGATCGTCGCCTCCGAAAGGGGAATACGTGCCTCGGGCATCCCGATCTTGTGCACCGTATCGAAACAGGCGTTGGCCAGCAGCAGAGCGTTGGGGTTGGCCAGCCCGATGTCCTCGGCCGCCAGGATCACCAGCCGGCGGGCGATGAACTTCGGGTCTTCGCCCCCGGCCAGCATCCGGGCCAGGTAGTAGACCGCCGCATTGGGATCGCTCCCGCGCACCGACTTGATGAAGGCCGAGATCACGTCGTAGTGCTGCTCGCCGTTCTTGTCGTAGAGGGCTATATTCTGCTGGAGACACTCGGTGACGTTCCGGTCGTTGATGACCACGTCGCCCTCCGTGGCACCGGTGAGAATGTCGAGGATATTGAGCAGCTTGCGGGCATCGCCTCCGGCGAAGGTGAAGAGGGCGGCCGTCTCCTCGACCCGGATATTGCGCTGCTTGAGCTCCGTGTCCTGGTGCAGGGCGCGGTCGAGCAGGATACGCAGGTCGGCATCCTCCTGCGCCTTCAGGACATAGACCTGGCAGCGGGAGAGGAGCGGGGAGATCACCTCGAAGGAGGGGTTCTCGGTCGTGGCCCCGATCAGCGTCACCACGCCCTGTTCGACGGCCCCCAGCAGGGAATCCTGCTGCGACTTGTTGAACCGGTGTATCTCGTCGATGAACAGGAACGGCGGCGCCGCATTGAAAAAGCGCTGTTTCCGGGCCTGTTCGATCACCTCGCGCACCTCCTTGACACCCGAAGTGACGGCCGAAAGCGTATAGAAAGGACGGTCCAGCGTACCGGCCACCAGCTTCGCCAGCGTGGTCTTCCCCACTCCGGGAGGCCCCCAGAGAATGAAGGAGGGGACGTTGCCCGTCTCCAGAAAACGGCGGAACACGCCGTCCGGACCGACCAGATGGCTCTGGCCGATATACTCTTCGAGGGTGCGGGGACGCAGGCGTTCCGCCAGCGGAATGTGATTTTGCATACCGGAAAAACGTTTGGCGGGATAAAGATAGTATTTTAATCGCTATCTTTGTCCTGCATGAAAAAGATCGGACTCATATCGGACACCCATGGCTGTTTCGACGGCAAACTGCGCGGGTTCCTCGCCGAAACGGACGAAATCTGGCACGCCGGCGACATCGGCACCATCGAACTCTCGGACGAGATCGCCGCCTTCAAGCCACTGCGGGCCGTACGAGGGAATGCCGACGGAGGGACGGTGCGCATCGCATGGCCGGAATTCGACCTGTTCGACTGCGAGGGGTTCCGGGTGCTGATGACCCACATCGGCGGCTACCCCGGCCGCTACGACAGGCGGGCGTGGGCCCGTATCGCGGCCGACCGTCCCTCGATCTTCGTCGCCGGGCACTCCCACATTCTGAAGGTTCAATTCGACAAAAAAAACGATCTGCTCTACCTCAATCCCGGCGCGGCAGGATGCTATGGCTTCCACCACGTTAGAACGGCCCTGCGTTTCGAAATCGACGGTACGGACATCCGGAACCTCGAGGTGGGCGAATGGCCCCGATAAAATATCGGACCCGCATATTCCGTTCTTCTATCGGAGAAAAACGAAACGAATATGCAAATCAGACATTCGAAAGCACTGGAACAACTACTGGCGCAGAGCCTCGCCGAGGCCCGGAGAATGGGTCTGGAACAGATATGCCCGGACAGGATTTTCCTGGGAATGGCGGGCGAACGGAACTGTCATGCCTTCCACATCCTGCAGAAACTGCTCAAGGAGTGGGAACTGCACCAGGTCAAGACGCGCGTGGAGCGCGACCTGGCAAAAACGGTTCTGAAAAGCAGGAAGAAAAACGACGAAACGACATCCGCCGCAGCGCTCTGCGAACGGATGGAGACAGTCTACAACCGTCTCACCCCGCACGCGGGCGTACTGAACACGGGACACCTGCTGGTGGCCCTGCTCGAAGACCGCAGCCTGCCCTCGACCCGGGCGCTGGAGTCATACCACGTCTCGCCGGAGGCGGTGACCGAATACCTCGTACAGCTTCCGGCCGAGGAGGATTTCTACGAAGACCTCCGGGCGCTGGAACGGATGAGCAACACGCAGATCGAAATCCGGAATTTCGAAGGCATCCATCCCCCGGGGGAGGAGGACGGTTACTACGAATCGGAAAGCACCGGGACCTCTCCCCGCAAGAGCGGCCGGCGGAGTTCCCGTACCGATTCCGTACTGGAGAAGCATGCCACGAACCTGACGCGGGCTGCGGCCGACGGGGAGATCGACCCCGTGGTGGGACGCGAACAGGAGATCGAACGGCTGATCCAGATACTCGGGCGCCGCAAGAAAAACAATCCGATCCTGATCGGCGAAGCCGGCGTGGGCAAGAGCGCCATCGTAGAAGGGCTGGCCCTGCGCATCGCCCGCCGCGAGGTGCCTCACTCGCTGCGGGGCAAGACGCTCTATTCGCTGGACGTCACCTCGCTGGTGGCCGGGACCAAATACCGGGGACAGTTCGAGGAGCGCATCCAGGCCCTGCTGTCGGAGTTGACGCAGAACCGGGACATCATCCTGTTCATCGACGAGATACACACGATCGTGGGGGCCGGCAGCACGCAGGGCAGCCTCGACACGGCCAACATCCTCAAGCCGGCGCTGGCCCGCGGCGAACTGCAATGCATCGGGGCCACCACGCTGGACGAATACCGCGAGAGCATCGAGAGCGACAGCGCACTGGAACGCCGTTTCCAGAAGATTCTGGTCGAACCGACCACGAAGGCACAGACGCTGGAGATACTCCGCAACATCAAGCCCCACTACGAAAAACACCACTACGTACACTACACGGAGGAGGCGCTGCGGGCCTGCGTGGAGCTGACCGAACGGTACATCACCGACCGCCAGTTCCCCGACAAGGCGATCGACGTACTGGACGAAGCGGGTTCGAAGGCCCACATCTTCCAGGTGAAGGAGCCCGCCCTGCTGGGCGAGCTCGAAAGCCGGATCGAAGAGGCCGGACGGCGGAAAAGGGAGGCCATCGAGCGTCAGGAGTACGAGCAGGCCGCCGAAATCCGCATCCGGGAAGTGGCCCTGAAAAACCGGCTGACCGAAAGCCGGGCCGGCTGGCAGCGCGAACTGGCCATGAACCCGGTAGTGGTGCGCGGTGAACACATCGAACAGGTTATCACCTCGATGACGGGCATTCCCGTAGAAAAGGTGTCGCAGGGGGAACAGGCCCGCCTGCGCGACATGGAGCGTCACCTCGGCAACATCGTGATCGGACAGGAGAGCGCCGTGGAGAAGGTGACCCGGTCGATCCTGCGGAGCAGGTCGGGACTGAAAGACCCCGACAAGCCGATCGGAGTGTTCATGTTCGTCGGTCCCACGGGCGTAGGGAAGACCCATCTGGCCAAGGAACTCTCCCGCTGGCTGTTCGACCGGAAGGAGGCGCTGGTGCGGGTGGACATGAGCGAATACTCGGAGAAGCACAACGTCAGCCGGCTGATCGGCTCGCCCCCGGGATACGTGGGCTACAACGAAGGGGGACAGCTGACCGAGAGCGTCCGCCGGCAGCCTTACGCCGTGGTGCTGTTCGACGAGATCGAAAAGGCCCATCCGGATGTCTTCAACATCATGCTCCAGATTTTCGACGACGGACAGCTGACCGACGGTCTGGGACGCAAGGTCGATTTCCGCAACACGATCATCATCATGACCTCTAACGTGGGTTCGCGGGCCGTGACCCGGAGCAGCAACGTGGTCGGGTACAACACGGGCAACAAATGCACGATCGAACTGACCAACCGCGAGGCAGGCTACCGCAAGGCGCTGGAGGAGACCTTCGCTCCGGAGTTCATCAACCGGATCGACGACATCGTCATCTTCAACACGCTCTCGCAGGAGGATGTCGGCCGGATCGTCGACCTGGAGCTGGCCGAACTGAACGACCGGGTGACAGCCCTCGGCTACCGGCTCGAAATCACACCGGAGGCCAAGGCGCGGCTGGCGGAGATGGGCTACCAGGCCCGCTACGGAGTGCGTTCGCTCAAGCGCACGATCCTCGAACAGGTGGAGGAGCCTCTCGCGCAGAAGATCGTGGACGGCGAGATAGGCCGGGGCGACGTGATCGAAATCGGATGCGCCGACAGCGCCATCGAACTGCTGAAAAAAGCCGTATGACGCGACGCACGGCAAGGTAAAACCCTGCCTGACAATAAATGAGTGACCGACGGGAGCCCTCTTCTACTCAGGGGCTCCCGTTTTTTTACGGCCGGCATTTCGCATTGCGGGAGGAAACCGTTATCTTTGCGCTCCCTTTCCACACGAACCGAAACGCGAACGTATGCCGAACTTTTTCGACCGATACAGGGACCAGTACCGCAGGAACCTCGCGCTGGCCATCCCCGTCGTGCTCTCGCAGGCGGGACAGGTGGTCGTGCAGCTGGTGGACAACGCCATGGTGGGGCGCCTGGGAGCCCTGCCGCTGGCTGCCGTATCGTTCGGTGGCTCGGTATTCTTCATGCTGATGATCGTGGGCGTGGGAATTTCGCTCGGGCTGACGCCGCTGGTGGGCGTCTCCTTCTCCCAGCGCGACCACCGCAGTTCGGCCGTCTACCTCCAGAACGCCGTGCTTCTCTACGGCATACTGAGCCTCGTGCTGTTCGGGCTCTCGCAGGCGATCGTCCCCTTCATGCACCGCATGGGCCAGCCGCCCGAAGTGGTGGAGATGGCGATCCCCTATTTCAACTATATCGCCTGGAGCCTCATCCCGCTGCTGCTTTTCCTCGCCTTCAAACAGTTCCTGGAAGGAGTGGGCAACACCCGGGTGGCGATGACGATCATCATTTCGTCGAACCTGGTGAACATCGTGTTCAACTACCTGTTCATCTACGGCAAGTTCGGCTTTCCCGAAATGGGAGCTGCCGGGGCCGGGCTCGCCACGCTGATCTCCCGCATCATCACACCCGTCTGGGTGATCCTCTACTTCCGGAGGAAGGCTTCGTTCAACCGGTACTTCACCTTTTTCCGATGGGGAAACTTCGCGTGGAAACGGATCAGGGCGCTGCTCACCATGGGCATCCCGATCTCCATGCAGATGTTCATGGAGGGATCGGCCTTCGTGCTCACGGGCATCATGATGGGATGGATCGGCACCTACCAGATCGCCGGCCACCAGATCACGACCGTCATCTCGAACCTCGCGTTCATGATCGTGCTGGGAATCGGCGCCGCCACCACGATCCGGGTCAGCCACGAATACGGGCAGGGAAACCCCGTTGCACTGAAACTCGCCGCCACCGCGTCGTACCACATAGGTCTGGCATGGAACGTATTCACCGCACTGGTGTTCATCCTGCTGCGCAACTACATTCCGCTCCTGTTCACCTCCGACCCGGAAGTGGTGAAGGTGGCCTCCACGCTGCTGCTTTTCGCGGCGATGTTCCAGATATCGGACGGGCTGCAGGTGATCTCGATCGGCATTCTCCGTGGGTTGCAGGACGTGAAGATCACCACCGTGATCGCCTTTTTCTCCTATATCGTGATCAACCTGCCGGCCGGATACTTTTTCGCCTTCGTGCTGGGACTGGGCGCCCCCGGCCTCTGGATGGGACTGATTCTCGGACTGTCGGTCGCCGCCGTGCTGCTGATCCAGCGTTTCCGCAGGCAGTATGCCCGGCTCGTGGCCCGCACTCCGGCGGAGGGTGCGAGGAAATAACAAAAATATCCTTATATTTGTAGATTGAAGACTTTCTGCACGCCCGGCGCGGCAGGGGCATAACATACATACACCGATAACCGATGGACTGCAAAGATCATAAAGAGGGCTGCTCGCTCGACATGGGACGCGGCTGCGAATTCTGCCGCAGGGAGGGCGAAACCACGGCCCGCGCCTGCGAAGGATGCTACAAACTCCACTCTACCGACTGGCTGGAGGGCTATCCCGACAACTTTCCGGACGACATTTTCGAAGTCCGTTTCAAAAATACGCGCCGCAGCTACTACCGCAACGTCAACAATCTGCCGCTCAAGCGGGGCGACATCGTGGCGGTGGAGGCCTCTCCCGGCCACGACATCGGCATCGTCTCGCTCACGGGCGACATGGTGGCCAAGCAGATGAAGCGGGTGGGGTTCAATCCGCAGAACGGAGAATTCAAGAAGATATACCGGAAAGCCAAGCCCTACGACATCGAAAAATGGCAGGAGGCGATCGCGCTGGAGCACGGGACGATGATCCGTTCGCGGCAGATCGCGGCCGACATGGGGCTGAACATGAAGATCGGCGACGTGGAGTACCAGGGCGACAAGATCAAGGCCATCTTCTATTACATCGCCGACGAACGGGTCGATTTCCGCGAACTGATCAAGGTCTTCGCCGAGCACTTCCGCATCCGGGTGGAGATGAAGCAGATCGGAGCCCGGCAGGAAGCGGGGAGGATCGGGGGACTGGGTTCGTGCGGACGGCAGTTGTGCTGTGCCTCGTGGATCTCGAGTTTCGTCTCGGTCACGACCAATTCGGCCCGGCACCAGGAGATTTCGCTCAATCCGCAGAAACTGGCCGGCCAGTGCGGCAAGCTCAAATGCTGTCTGATCTACGAACTGGACACCTACATGGACGCCCGCCGGGAGATTCCCAGGATCAACCAGCCGTTGCAGACGCTCGAAGGGGAGTATTATCTGGTCAAGACCGACATTCTCGGCCGCACGATGAGTTTCAGCACCAGTCCCAATTCGATGGTCGGGGTGGTGACGTTGCCCGTGGCCCGCGTCCGTGAAATCCTGGAGATCAACAAGCGGGGCAAGAAGGCCGACCGGCTGATCGACATCGACCTGACCGCCGCCGCAGAGGAGGAGCCCGATTTCGTGAACGTGATCGGAGAGGAGAGCATCACCCGTTTCGACAACAAGAAACGCGAAGGACGGGGCAGGAACCGGGGACGGGGACGCGACCGCGGACGGGGAGGCAACGGACAGAACGACAACCGGCAGAGCGCACAGGGACAGGGCGGCGAGGCAGGGCCGAAACCCGACAACGGGAATCAGCCGCGCGGCGGAAACGGCAAGGGCGGCGACCGCAACCGGAACAACCGGACGGGCGGCAACAACCGCCAGGCTGCCGGAAACGGGCAGCCCAACGACTCCGCGGCCTCCGCACAGGGAACCCCGTCCGGAAACGGCACGGGCGGCGACCGCCGTCCGCGACCCAAACGCCACAAGAAGCCCGGGAACCGCGGCGGGAACAATCCGGGAGGGAACCAGACGGCAGGAGGCGGTCCTCTGGCATAACCGTCCATGAAACATCCGTCAGGAAGATATATGCGAGTGCTTCTCGGCATCGGCTGTGCGGTGCTGTTATGGGGGTGTATGGCAGACCACAGGGTATTCATGGCCGACGTGAACCCCTTGGGCTGGAAGACCGGCGACGCCGTCACCGCAGAATTTCCCAACGGAGACACCGTTTCGTTCTGCAACCTGTACGTAGTCGTCCGCTACGACGAACGTGCCGCCGGACGGGAGGTGCCGCTGACCGTCGAGACCCTGGCACCCGATTCGCTCGCCGTCGGGGAGACGATCACGGTGCGGATTCCCCGCAGAACATTCGACCGGGCCATCGAACGGAACTCCGTCTTTTTCGAACGGGAGGAACCCTACCGGCTACGCGCCCGGCTGCAGCGGCAGGGGGTGTACCGGTTCCGTTTCACTCCGGTCGGGACAACGCCCGTGGAGGGAATCGCAGCGATCGGCATCCGGGCCGTCCCGGACGGCGGGCGATGATCCCGCTCCTCCTTTACCGACAAACCGAAAACCATTACGACCACACGATAGATTCATGGGAAAAGACAAACTCAGACGTTTCGAAGAGAACCTCACGTTCCGCAATCTGGTACAACCCGCCTTCGAAGAGGTTTTCCGCACGGACCACCGGTTGAAAGGACGGTGGCGGCAGGACTTTTTCGGCAACGACCGCCCGATCGTACTCGAACTGGGGTGCGGACGGGGAGAATATACGGTCGCCCTGGGGAGGATGTTCCCCGAAACCAACTTCATCGGGGTGGACATCAAGGGGGCGCGCATGTGGCGGGGCGCCAAGACCGCCACGGAAGAGGGACTGGACAACGTGGCTTTCCTGCGCACACGGATCGAGTTCATCACCTCCCTGTTCGGACCCCGGGAGGTGAACGGCATCTGGATCACGTTTCCCGATCCGCAACTCAAAAAGAACCGGATCAAGAAACGGCTGACAGCCCCCGCTTTCCTGGGCTACTATGCCGCCTTTCTGGCTCCCGGAGCACCGGTCCATCTGAAGACGGACAGCCAGCACCTGCACCGCTACACGAAAGCCGTGATCGACCGCAACGGTCTGACAACGGAAGCGGCCTGCGACGACATTTACGGCACGGGCTACGCGGACGACATACTTTCGATCCGGACGGCCTACGAAACCCAATTCCTGAAACAGGGGCTTCCGATCACCTACCTGCGGTTCCGTCTGGACGGACGCAAAGAGTTCGAGGCTCCCGTATTCGAACCCGACGAAGAGCTCTCGTAGCGGTGCAAAACACGAAAAAAAACGAAATTTTGAGTTTTTCGCGCGAAGCATTTGGTATAAACAAATAATTGGCTTATATTTGCACACCGAAAACGGGAAAAAGCACTCTTCAGGAAGGACGAAGGGCGTTTCCCGGGAAACGGAAACATTCCTCAATAGCTCAGTTGGTTAGAGCATCTGACTGTTAATCAGAGGGTCCCAGGTTCAAGTCCTGGTTGAGGAGCCAAAGCGGACAAATCGTAAAAAATGCGGTTTGTCCGTTTTCTTTTTACTTGCCGTCGCCTCTTTACAAGAATCTAAAACGAAACTTCGAAAGGTTCGATGTCGTCCGATTTTTTCCATAGCGGATTTCCTGCGGAAACAACCGGATTCTGCACGTTCCGTCGTTCATTTCCGACATTTGGCAAATCGCACGATTTCAATAGATCAGAACGTATAACCCGATGCGTCGTCCGCACCACGGACGGGATTCGGCACCCTCTTTTTCATAATACAGCCGTCTCCCGTTTTTCGGCCGATTCGCAAAATATGCTTACATTTGCGACAGAACCTCACGGAAGGTACGAAAAGACAAAAACCCTGAATATTCACCCTAAACCCATTACCATGAAAAATTTCCGGACACTCCTGCCGGCTCTGTTGCTGGGATGCGGCTTCGCCAACGGGAGCACCGCCCAGCCGTCGGCCGACATCTACCGCGACGGATGGATAGATTTCAACAAAAACGGACGGAAGGACATCTACGAAGACCCCGCGCGTCCCGTATCGGAACGTGTCGAAGACCTCCTTTCGCAAATGACCCTCGAAGAGAAAAGCTGCCAGCTGGCCACACTTTACGGTTTCGGCCGCGTGCTGAAAGACTCGCTGCCCACCCCGCGGTGGAAAAACGAAGTGTGGAAAGACGGCATCGCCAATATCGACGAGATGCTGAACGGCGTGGGGTCCGGGCTCCGGCGCGCCCCGGAGCTGATCGTGGACTACGCCGGACACGTCAGGGCGAAGAACGCCGTACAGCGATGGTTCGTCGAGCAGACCCGGCTCGGCATTCCCGTCGAATTCACGAACGAAGGTATCCACGGTCTCAACCACAGCAAAGCCACCCCGTTGCCCGCACCGATCGGAATCGGCTCGACCTGGAACCGCTCCCTCGTCAGACAGGCCGGCGAAATCGCCGGCAAGGAGGCCAAAGCGCTGGGTTACAAAAATGTATATGCACCCATTCTGGACGTCGTGCGCGATCCCCGCTGGGGCCGGACGCTGGAGTGCTACGGGGAGGACCCCTTCCTGATCGCCGAACTGGGCATCCGGATGGTCGAGGGTATCCAGTCGCAGGGAATCGCCTCCACGCTGAAGCACTTCGCCGTGTACAGCGTCCCCAAGGGAGGCCGCGACGGCAATGCCCGGACCGATCCCCATGTGGCCCCGCGCGAACTCCACGAAATGTTCCTCTATCCGTTCCGCCGGGTCGTGCAGGAGGCCAAACCGATGGGCGTGATGAGCAGCTACAACGACTGGAACGGGGAACCGGTCAGCGCCAGCCGCTACTTTCTCACCGAACTGCTCCGCCAGCAGTACGGATTCGACGGTTACGTGGTGAGCGACAGCGAAGCGGTGGAATTCATCTACACGAAACACCAGGTGGCCGAAAGTTACGACGACGCCGTCCGGCAGGTGCTGGAAGCCGGACTGAACGTCCGTACCCACTTCACGCCCCCGGCCGATTTCATCCTTCCGATCCGCCGGCTGGTCAAGGCGGGCAAATTGTCGGAAGAGGTGCTCGACCAGCGGGTGCGCGAAGTTCTCTCGGTGAAATTCCGGCTCGGACTGTTCGACGCGCCTTACACCGACGAATCGCCCGAGTCGATCGGCGTGGCCGGCATGGACAAGCATCTGGATTTCGCCAGGGAGATACAACGCCAGTCGATGGTGCTGCTGAAAAACGAAGACAACACGCTGCCGCTCGACCGGAAAAAGGTGAAACGCATCCTCGTGACCGGTCCGCTCGCCGACGAAAGCAACTTCATGATCAGCCGCTACGGCCCCAACGCCCTCACTCCGGTGACCGCCTTGCAGGGTATCCGCGACTACGTGGGTAAAGACGCTTCGGTAAGCTATGCCAAAGGCTGCGAAGTGGTCGACGAAGGGTGGCCCAACACGGAACTCGCCGCCACACCCCTCTCGGCAAAGGAACGCGGCATGATCGCCGAAGCCGTGCGCCAGGCCCGGAAGAGCGACGTGGTGATCGCCGTGCTCGGCGAGGACGAGAAGCGCACGGGCGAAAGCCGTTCGCGCACCTCGCTGGAGCTGCCTGGACGCCAGCAGCAACTGCTGGAAGCGCTCCACGCGACCGGCGTGCCCGTGGTGCTGGTGCTGGTCAACGGACAACCCCTGACGATCAACTGGGCCGACCAACACATCCCCGCCATTCTCGAAACATGGTTCCCCTCGGTGGAAGGGGGTACGGTGATCGCCGAGACGCTTTTCGGGGAGAACAACCCGGGAGGCAAACTTCCCATCACCTTCCCGAAGTCGACCGGACAGATCGAACTGAACTTCCCCTACAAAAAAGGTTCCCACGGAGCACAGCCCGTAAGCGGCCCCAACGGAGCCGGAGAGACGCGCGTTCTGGGCCCGATCTATCCTTTCGGCCACGGACTCAGCTACACGACTTTCGCTTACTCCGACCTGCAGGTATCCCCGAAAGAGAACCATGCGGGCGGCAAATTCACGGTAACGGTGAAGGTAACCAACACGGGCGACCGTCAGGGCGACGAGGTGGTGCAGCTCTACGTGACCGACAAGGTAAGCAGCGTGGTCACCTACACCTCCGTACTGCGGGGATTCGAACGCGTATCGCTCGCCCCGGGAGAGACCCGTACGGTCACTTTCGAGCTGCATCCGTCCCACCTGCAGCTGCTCGACCGGAACATGAACTGGACGGTGGAGCCGGGCCGGTTCGACATCATGGTCGGAGCGTCGAGCGAAGACATCCGGCTGAAAGAGACGGTCACGGTCCTGTAACGGTCCTTTCCCTATTTTCCATAGCCTCCGCAGCTCTCTGCGGAGGCTTTTTTATCCGGACGGCTCCGGTTCTTCGTTTTCCCCGCTCCGATTTCCGGGAAAAAACGTATTTTTGTAGAGGGACGGACCGACCCGTCCCCTCACACCTACCCTGACCAACCGGAAAACGACGTATGAAAACGACGCTCAAATCCTTTCTGCTGTTCACCCTGCTCCTCGCGGCATGCGGCCGCACGACCGATTCGGAACCGGCCTACCTCGACCCGTCGCTCCCTGCGGAGACCCGTGTAGAGGACCTTCTCCTGCGGATGACCCTCGAAGAGAAGGTCGGGCAGATGTGCCAGTATGTGGGAATCGAACATATCCTGGACGCCGAAAGGCGCCGGAACGAAAACCTCGCGCAGAACGAGGACGCTTACGCATTCTACCCCGGTCTCGGCACCGCAGACCTCGAAAGGCTCGTGACCGAAGGCCGGATCGGCTCGTTCCTGCACGTAGTCTCGCCCGCCGAAGCCAACAGGCTGCAGACACTCGCCCGGCAGAGCCGGCTGAAAATCCCCCTGCTGATCGGTATCGACGCCATCCACGGCAACGGCATGGTGAGCGGCTGCACGGTCTACCCCAGCCAGATGGGCATGTCCTGCACGTGGAGCCCCGCGCTGGTGGAGGAGGCAGCCCGGCAGACCGCCCTCGAAATGCGTGCCACCGGATCGCAGTGGGCCTTCTCACCCAATCTCGACATCGCACGGGACGCCCGGTGGGGCCGCACGGGAGAGACCTTCGGCGAAGACCCGCTGCTGGTCGCCGAGATGGGGGCGGCCATGATCCGCGGATTGCAGGGCGATGACCTGAAAGGAGGGGTGCTCGCCTGCGCCAAACATCTGGTGGGAGGGAGCGAACCGATCAACGGGCTGAACGTCGCCCCGACCGACCTGTCGGAACGGACCCTGCTCGAAGTCTATCTGCCGCCCTACAAGGCTGCCGTGGAGGCCGGGGCCTGCACCTTCATGCCTGCCCACAACGAAATCAACGGAGTGCCCTGCCACGCCCACCGCTACCTGATGAACGATCTGGTCCGCGAGGCGTGGGGATTCGAAGGCTTCTACGTGAGCGACTTCCTGGACATCGAACGACTGGCGGAGGTCCACCGCGTGGCGGCGTCGCAGAAGGAGGCGGTCTACAAGACCGTACGGGCCGGCATGGACATGCACATGCACGGTCCCGGTTTCGCCGAACCGCTGCTCGAACTGGTCCGCGAAGGGAAAATCTCCGAAAAACGGATCGACGAATCGGTCCGGCGGATTCTCTCGGCCAAATTCCGGCTGGGCCTCTTCGAACAGCCGCTGGCCGACACCGCGGCCATGGCCTCGCAGGTGTTCACCGAAGAGCACCGGGCCCATTCGCTCGACATGGCCCGCAAGTCGATCGTCCTGCTCAAGAACGAAAACGGTATCCTGCCGCTCGACGCGAAAAAATACCGGAAAATCCTCGTCACGGGTCCCAATGCCGACAGCCAGTCGCTGCTGGGCGACTGGAGCCTGCTCCAACCCGACGACCGTGTCACGACCATCGTGGAGGGAATGCGGGAACAATCGCCCGAAGGGGTGCGGATCGACTTTCTGGACATGGGCACCTCCATCCCGGGCATGAAGCGGGAGAAGGTGGAGGAAGCGGCCCGGATCGCCTCCGGGTACGACCTGGTGGTGCTCTGCCTGGGCGAATGTTCGCTCCGCTACCGGGGCAGGGACCAGACCGCCGGGGAGAACGTGGACCGCGACGACATCCGCCTGCCGGGACTGCAGCCCCGGCTGCTGGAAGCCGTCCACCGGAGCGGCACACCGGTCGTAGGCGTGGTGGTGAATGCCCGGCCGCTCGACTTCACGTACATGAAGGAACATATTCCGGCGATCGTCGAAGCATGGGAGCCGGGCAGTTTCGGAGGGCAGGCCGTCGCCGAAATCCTCTGGGGCAAGGTGAATCCCAGCGGCAAACTCACGGTCAGCTTCCCCCGCAACGTGGGACAGATTCCCGTCTTCTACAACCGGAAGCCGTCCCAGTACGTCCGCCGCTATTTCCGCAGCCCCCACGGAGCCGTGTACGAATTCGGCGAAGGGCTCAGCTACACGACCTACGCCTACACCGGGCTGAAGATCGACCGGACGACCGTCGAAGCGGACGAGACGGTGACCGTTTCGGTCGATGTACAAAACACGGGCGACCGGGCGGGTGAAGAGATCGTCCAGCTGTACCTCAACGCTCCTGTCAGCGACGTCACGCGTCCGATCAAAGAGCTCAAGGGATTCCGCCGCATCGCGCTGGAGCCGGGCGAGAAACGGACGGTCACCTTCACCCTCACCCCCGAAATGATGGAGACCTACGACCTCTACCTGAACCGGTCGGTCGAACCGGGCCTGTTCCGGGTCTTGATCGGCCCTTCGTCCCGGACCTCCGACCTACTCGAAGGGAGTTTCGAGGTGATCTGACCGCAGCGAGGAAACCGCATGTGAATCCGAAGGCCGGAGATGCGCAATCCGGCACCCGTCTTACGGACGGCCGCTTTTTTTCCTCCCGGTCCGACGGAATTCGGAATATATTTGTATCATTGTTGCAAGATATGTATGCACAACCAATAAAGACCGGATTATGAAACTGACATCCATTCGAGACACCTACACGCTCGCCAACGGGAAGAAAATCCCGTGCGTGGGCTTCGGCACCTTCCTCACGCCGGACGGCGCGGAAACCGTCGATTCCGTCAAGGAGGCACTCCGCATCGGCTACCGGCTGATCGACACCGCATCCGTCTACGGCAATGAGCGGAGCGTGGGACAGGCCGTCCGGGAAAGCGGCATCGACCGCAACGAAATCTTCCTCACCAGCAAGCTGTGGAACCGCGACCAGGGGTATGAATCGACACTGGAAGCCTTCGACCGCACGATGAAGGCGCTCGGCACGGACTACCTCGACCTCTATCTGATCCACTGGCCCATCGGCAAGGGGCACGAACAGGACTGGGCCGAGATGAACCGCGAAAGCTGGCGGGCCATGGAAAAACTCTACCGCGACGGCTACATCGGGGCCATCGGCGTCAGCAACTTCATGCCGCACCACATCGACTCGCTGATGGTGACCGCCACGATCCCCCCGATGGTGGACCAGATCGAAATCCATCCCGGGCTCAACCATACGCAGGCCGTGGAGTATTGCCGGACGCACGGAATCATCGTCGAGGCGTGGGGTCCCCTCTCCCAGGGACGCCTCTCCCAGATGCCCGCACTGAACGAAATCGCCGGGCGGCACGGCAAGACGGTCGCCCAGGTCTGCCTGCGGTGGCACCTGCAACGCGGCATCGTCCCGCTGCCCAAGTCGGTCACGCCCTCGCGGATCGAGGAGAACACCCGTATTTTCGATTTCGAACTGACGGACGAAGAGATGGACTTCATCGGACATATCCAGGGCCCCGTCGGTTCGGGAGCCGACCCGGACAAGGTGGCCCACTGACGACCGCCCGGCCGGTCACTTCTTTCCGGCCGGGGTCTTTTTCTCCCCCTTCTCCTGCGAACCTTTGTGTTTGAGCACCTTGGCGTCGATATAAAAGACGATCTCCTCGGCGATATTGGTCAGGTGGTCTCCCGTACGCTCCAGTTTGCGGAAAACCCCGCCGAATTCGAGACAGAGCGGAATCGCATCGGGATTGCGCCGCGCATAATCGGTCAGAATGGCTCCCGAAGCCCGGTTGATCCGGTCCAGCCGGTCATCCATGGCCAGCACGGATGCCGCCTTTTCGGCATCCTCTCCGTTCAGCGCCTCCTGTAACTCCTCGAGCATTGTCAGCACGACGGAAAACATGGCTTCCACCTGCAGATCCTGCAACAACTGGGGGTCGATCCCCTCGGCATCGACATCCCCCACGAAACGGGCGATCCCGTCGGCGTAGTCGCCGATCCGTTCCAGATCGCCGTTAATCTTGAGCATTGCCAACACGAAACGCAGATCGACCGCCACAGGGTTGTAGAGGGCGATGAAATCCTCCACGTCGCTGTCGATCTTCAGTTCGAAGGCATCCACCCGCCGCTCACGCACCACGATCTGCTGGGCCAGCTGGCGGTCGAGCGTCATGACGGCCTGCCGGGCCTGATCCATCTGGTTGTAGACCAGCGTCCACATCCGGTCCACCTCCCGCCGGAGCTGCACCAGCTCCGATTCGATAAATTTCACCATATCGTTTTCGTTTTACCTGTTTCCCGTTATCCGAAACGCCCCGTGATGTAGTTCTGGGTCGCCTCCTTGTGCGGATGGGTGAAGATCACCTTCGTATCGTCGTACTCCACCATTTCGCCCATGTAGAAGAAAGCCGTTCGGTCGCTCACGCGGGCCGCCTGCTGCATGTTGTGGGTCACGATGATGATCGTCACCTCCTTTTTCAGTTCGCGGATCAGCTCCTCCACCTTCGCCGTCGAGATCGGGTCGAGCGCCGAGGCGGGTTCGTCCATCAGCAGCACGGAAGGCGAGACCGCCATGGCCCGGGCAATGCAGAGCCGCTGCTGCTGTCCGCCGGAGAGAGCATAGGCAGAAGCCTTCAGTTTGTCCTTCACCTCATCCCAGAGGGCGGCTCCCTTCAGGGCCTCCTCCACCCGGTGGGCGATGAAACCTTTGTCCCGGATGCCGTTCACTCGCAATCCGTAGGCCACGTTGTCGAAGATGCTCTTCGGGAAGGGATTGGGACGCTGGAAGACCATACCCACCTCCTTGCGCAGCAAATCGACCTCCACGCCGGGCGCATAGATGTCCCGGCCGTCGATCAGCACCTGGCCGGTGAGCCGTGCCCCGGGAATCAGGTCGTTCATTCGGTTGAAAAGGCGCAGGAAGGTGGATTTCCCGCAACCCGACGGCCCGATGAAAGCCACAACGCTGTTCTGCGACACCTCCATCGAGATATTCTTCAGCGCATGGAACTTGCCGTAATAGAAATCGACCTCCCTGACTTCGATTTTCTCCATAAGATTTATTTCGTTTTCAGTCTGTTTTCAAAATAACGGCGCAGTCCGCCGGCCAGCAGGTTCACCACGAGGACGATGGCCACGAGCACCAGCGCCGTTCCGTAGGCGATGGGCTGCTGTGCCTCGATATCCGTCCCGCTGGTGGAAATCACGTAGAGATGATAGGGCAGGGCCATGCACTGGTCGAAGACCGATGCCGGAAGCTGCGGGAAAAAGTAGGCGGCACAGGTGAAAAGGATCGGGGCCGTCTCGCCCGATACGCGTCCCAGCGAGAGGATCAGTCCCGTGATGATCCGGGGCATGCCCATCGGCAGGATCACCTTCCAGATCGTCTGCAGTTTGCTGGCCCCGAGCGCAAGGCTTCCCTCACGGAAGCTGGAGGGAATGTCCTTCAACGCCTCTTCCGTGGTACGGATCACCAGCGGCAGGGACAACAGGCCCAGCGTGAGCGACCCGGCCAGGATGCTGTCGCCGAACCCGAGGTACTTCACGAAGAGCGCCATACCGAACAGGCCGAACACGATCGAGGGGACACCGCTCAGATTGTTGGTCATCAGACGGATGAAACGTACGAGCCATCCGCCCGAGGCGTACTCGCTCATGTAGATGCCGCTCATGATTCCCACCGGGAACGCCACCACGGCGCTGCCGAGCATCAGCAGCAGCGTGCCGACGATAGCGGGGAAGATACCTCCGGAGGTCATGCCGTCCGAGGGGGCTTCGGTCAGGAACTCCCAGCTGATGACACCCGCCCCCTTGTAGATGATAAAGCCGAGGATGGCCAGCAGGATCAGGGCGATAAAGAGGCTGAAAGCCCGGAACAGCGCGAATGCCGCCTGCTGCGAGCGTCGTTTGCGCAGGTCGTATCTGTCGGGGCGGAAGGATGATTCCATGCTTTATTTATTTTTGGAGGAGATATACTCCACACTCAGGTTGATGGCGAGCGTGATGAAAAAGAGGATGACGCCCAGCAGGAAAAGGGCCTGGTAATGCGGACCTCCGGCCGGCGCTTCGCCCAGCTCGGCAGCGATCGTGGCAGGGATGGTGCGCAACGGCTCCAGCAGGGAGGTCGGGATCACGGCGGCATTGCCCGTGACCATCAGCACGGCCATCGTCTCGCCCACGGCCCGTCCGATTCCGAGTACGACACCCGAAGTAATGCCCGAAACGGACGAAGGGATCACCACCCGGTAGATGGTCTGCCAGCGGGTGGCTCCCAGCGCGAGGCTCGCCTCGCGGAGCGACCGGGGACAGCTTCGCATGGCATCTTCGGCCACCGTGATCATGGTCGGCAACGCCATAATGGCCAGTACGATGCTACCGGCCAACCCGCTCTCGCCCACCGGCAGGTCGAATCCCTGCTGCAACAGGGGGACGATGACGATCAGTCCGAAAAATCCGTACACCACCGAAGGAATACCGTTCAGCAGCTCGATCACGGGTTTCAGGACACTCCGCACACGCTCCGAAGCCACCTCGGACATATAGATCGCCACGCTGATTCCGAACGGCAGGGCGAAAAGAATGGCGAAAAGGCTCACCCACAGCGTACCGGCCAGCAGGGGCAGCATGCCGAACAGCGGAGCCGGGGTCGCGGTCGGAAACCACTCCGCCCCGGCGAACACCTCGGCCGGAGAGATGGTCCGGTCCTCGATAAAATGCAGGTCGGCCCCTTCGGGAACCAACACCCGAGGCACGAAGGCCACCATGCCCGGACGCTCCGCCACCAGTCCCGCGATGGCCTCGCCGGCCCGCTCGTACTGCGGGCCAAGTTCCTCCCCGGAGAAATAACGGTCCACATCCTCCAGACGGAACGTCTCGATCGCCAGATCGGGACCGCCCACCTCTTTCCAATTGACGATGTCCTCGTCGAACACGCCCTTGATCTGGGCGGCGGTCAGCCGGCTCACGGGATTCTCCCGGTTGAGCGCCAGCACGTAGCCCTCCTCGATGACGTGTCCGCGGAACAGTCCGGCACCCTCCGTGAAAAGAAACCCGATAATCAACAGGATGACGATGCTCGTGACGAAGCCGCTGCACGTGAGCAGGCCCTGCACGATCTTTTCGAATAACTTTTTCATATCACTCTTTCGAACGGACAGGTGCATCGTTTTCCCCCCTCACCGGGACGAATCCCTCTTCGCGCACAAGGCGCTGTCCCTCCTGCGAGAGAATGTAGGAGACGAAAGGAGCCACCTGCTCCTCCTTTGCTGCATCGTAATAGTAGTAGAGCGGCCGCACCACCGGATAGGAGCCGTCGAAGGCATTCTCCACCGACGGCAGCGCATAGTTCCGGCCCCCGTCGTAGGAAACGGCCAGCGCCTTCACGTAGGGATTCAGGTAGGCCAGCCCTATATAGCCGATGGCCCCGCGCGTCTGCCGCACCGACTGGATGATAGCCCCCGTGGCAGGCATCGAGAGGATGCTGCTCATGTAATTCTTGTTCGAGAGGACGCTCTCCTTGAAGAACTCGTAGGTGCCGGAAGAGGTCTCGCGGGAATAGACCACGATCCTGCGGTCGGGACCGCCCACCTCTTTCCAGTTGGTGATCTTGCCGCGGAAAATGGCTTCGAGCTGCTCGCGCGTGAGACGGTCCACAGGATTCGAGGGGTTGACCACCACGGCCAGCGCATCGTAGGCCACCACGACCTCTTTCACCTCCAGCCCGATTTTGGCGAATTTCATCTTTTCGCCGAATTTGATCCTCCGCGAAGCCATGGCAATGTCGGTCGTGTTCTCCGGCAGGGCCGCCAGCCCGACTCCGGAGCCGCCACCCGTAACGACGATCTCCGACGAGGGATGTTCTTTCAGGAATCGTTCGGAAAGTTCCTGTGTCAGGGGAAGCACCGTATCGCTGCCCTTGATCCGCTGGGCCTGGACTGCGGAGCAAAGGCCGCAGGCCGCGAGAAAAATCGTGAAAATGGTCCTGTTCATCTGCGATCCGTTCCGGATAAAATCATTGTCCGGACGCAAAGATAGAAAAGGGAAACGAACGCTTCACCCGTCTGTCCGTTTCTTAAAGATTTGATAATCCAGACTTAACAATTCGGTAACATAATCCGGGGAAATCACCCTCCTGACGAAACCGGACAGTTGTCGGAACCGCCCGTTTTCCGTATCTTTGCGGAAAACCGAACACTGCGTATGCTTCCACGATTCATCCCTGTCGAGACGCCCGAGCAGATCGCCGCGCTGGCCGAAATGGCCCGCGGGGTGTGGCACGAATATTTTCCGCCGCTCCTCCCCGAGGGACAGATCGACTACATGGTCGAAAGGTTCCAGTCCGAACCCGCCCTGGCCCGGCAGATTTCGGAAGAGGGTTATTCCTATTTCTTCATCTGCGAAGGGAAGATCCCCGTAGGCTACACGGGTGTCCGTCCCGACGGAGGAAAGCTCTTCCTGAGCAAACTCTACCTGACGAAGGGGGCCCGCGGCAAGGGGTATGCAGGCGAGACATTCCGCTTTCTGGAAGAGAGATGCCGACAGCTGGGGCTGCACGCCCTCTGGCTGACGGTCAACCGGCACAACGGGCATGCGATCGCCGTCTATCGACGGAAGGGCCTGCGGACCGTGCGGACACAGGTCACCGACATCGGACACGGATACGTGATGGACGACTACGTCATGGAGAAAGAGATACCGTCCGTACAGACGGAACAATAAAGTACCCGGCGACCGTCCGATCATGGCAATTAATTTGTATCTTCGCTTCTGTAACCGATTAAACCCGACGATTATGAAAAACGTCAATTATTTCATGCTCCGCACCATTTTCGCACTGGTCATCGGACTGGTGCTCATCATCTGGCCCGCCAACGCCCTGATCTACCTGGTCATCACCATAGGCATCCTCTTCATGGTACCCGGAATGATCGCCATCCTCGGCTATCTGCTGCGCAACCGGGAGCGCTATCCCGACGCCCGGTTCCCGCTGACCGGAGCCGGCAGCCTGCTGTTCGGCATCCTGCTGCTGGCCATGCCCGGATTTTTCGTCAGCATCCTCATGTACCTGCTCGGATTCATTCTGGTACTGGGCGGCATCCAGCAGATCGTATCGCTCTCCTCGGCCCGCAAATGGGGCCCCGTTCCGGGAGGCTTCTACGTGGTGCCGGTGCTGATCCTGCTCTGCGGTGTCATCGTTCTGTTCAACCCGTTCGGGGCGGCTGCCACGGCGCTCGTCCTGCTGGGGGTGGCAAGCATGGTGTACGGCGTGTCGGAGCTGGTGAACTGGTTCCGGTTCGGACACCGCAACGACGACGTGGACGAGGCGAAAATCCTGCCGTAGGTCACGCATGTACAAATAAAAAAAGGAGGCTTCTTGAAGCCTCCTTTTTTTATTGTGTCCCCGCCGTTACTGCTGGAACGCCTTGTGGACATTCTTGAGCTGGAAAGCGAAGACGGCCGCCGAAATTCCCGCCATGAGGAAGGAGAGACCGACCCAGATCACCACGGCCTGCGCCCCGAACACGACGGGCTGGAACAGGATGGCCAGCGAACAGAGCAACAGCAGCACACCCGTGACGATCGTCCACACGGAGCCGGGCACCTGCATCGAATTCATGTCACCGCCCAGACCGATCAGCGTAAAGCTGCGGAACAGCAGCCAGAATCCCAGAAAAACGGGAAGCGCCGCCGCCGACAGGGCTACATTGAAGATCAGCAGCAGACCGAGCACCGCTTCGATGATTCCGGCCGCCAGCAGCCAGCCCCGTCCCGTGACCAGATGATTGTTGGAGACCGAGAGCACGATCTCGAAAATCCCGGAAAAGAGAATCACGAAACCGAACAGGACGGACATGCCGAGATAACTCGCCGCCGGATAGGCGAAAATGACGATTCCCACGATAAAGAGCGCGATCCCGAGCAGCAGCATCAGCCACCAGTAGCGAACGGCCTCTTTCGATTTTTCCCATCGGGAGACAAAATAACTGTTCATAATTTCACAATTTTAAAAATCAATCTATTCCCTCTTACCGCAAAAACCGGGCTAAACCGTATGCCGGTCCGGAACGTGTGCGGAAAAACGGACGATCTGTCACCCGGAGGCAGACGTCCGGACAGAACCGGAACCGTCTTCCGCCGAAAGTGACGGCATGTCGCCTCCCCATCACACGGAGAGACCTTTCCCGGAAAAATCCGGCAGAACACAACAGATTGGCACTAAAGATGTTTCTATATCCGGCAGAAACGAACACAAAAAAACGAACCGCATGAAAACGAAAGACATCAAAGAACTGCTGGGAGCCGACCGGGAATATTACCTGGGACATACCTGCAAGACGATCGACAAATCGCTGATCCACGCTCCCTCGCCACAGACTGTCGACGAGCTGTGGGTCCCCACCGACCGCAGTATTCCCGCGCTCGTGTCCCTGCGCCGCATCCTCGACCACGGGCGGCTGGGCGGAACGGGATATGTCTCGATCCTGCCCGTCGATCAGGGCATCGAACACACGGCAGGCGCCTCGTTCGCGCCCAATCCTCTCTATTTCGACCCGGAAAACATCGTCCGGCTGGCCATCGAGGGCGGATGCAACGCCGTCGCCTCGACGTTCGGCGTACTGGGCGCGGTCGCCCGCCGCTACGCCCACAAAATCCCCTTCATCGTCAAGATCAACCACAACGAGCTGCTGAGCTATCCCAACCGCTACGACCAGATCCTCTTCGGCACGGTGGACGAAGCATGGAACATGGGTGCCGCCGCCATCGGGGCCACCATCTACTTCGGGTCGGCCGAGAGCCGCCGGCAGATCGTCGAGATTTCGGAAGCATTCGCCTACGCCCACGAGCGGGGCATGGCCACAATCCTCTGGTGCTACCTGCGTAACGCCGATTTCAAAAAGGACGGGGTGGACTACCACGCCGCTGCCGATCTGACGGGGCAGGCCGACCATCTGGGCGCCACGATCCAGGCCGACATCGTCAAGCAGAAACTGCCCGAAGGCAACGGGGGATTTACCGCCCTGCACTTCGGCAAGACGGACGACCGCATGTATACCGCGCTGGCATCGCCGCATCCGATCGACCTGTGCCGCTACCAGGTGGCCAACGGCTACATGGGGCGCGTGGGTCTCATCAACTCGGGCGGCGAATCGCACGGAGCATCCGACCTGAAGGATGCCGTCGTCACGGCCATTGTCAACAAACGGGCCGGCGGCATGGGCCTTATCAGCGGCCGCAAGGCTTTCCAGAAACCGATGAAAGAGGGAATCGAACTGCTCAACGCCATCCAGGACGTCTACCTCGACCCGGAAATCACTCTGGCCTGACCCGGAAGACCGGACAGGCAGGGCCAGTGTAAAAAATCGTAAAAATTTATCCCGTGCATATTACTTTCAGCAACCGACACGTTATCATATCGAACCCGTCCTTCGGGCCGGCCCAAATGCGAACCGACATGAAAATCGCCTTTTTCGGAACCAAGCCCTACGACCGCGAATCGTTCGACGCCGTCAACCAGGAATACGAATTCGACATCCACTACCACAAAAGCCACCTCAACGCGGACAGCGCCATCCTGGCCCGCGGCGACGAGGCGGCCTGCATCTTCGTGAACGACACGGCCGATGCCGGAGCGATCCGGGCGCTGGCCGACCAGGGTGTCCGGCTGCTGGCCCTGCGATGCGCCGGGTTCAACAACGTAGACCTGCAGGCAGCCGCAGAAAACGGCCTGACCGTGGTCCGTGTACCCGCTTACTCGCCCCATGCCGTAGCGGAGCACGCCGTGGCCCTGATGCTGTCGCTGAACCGCAAGATACACCGGGCCTACTGGCGCACGCGGGACGGCAACTTCTCGCTGCACGGGCTGCTCGGGTTCGACCTGTACGGCCGCACGGCGGGAATCGTCGGCACGGGCCGGATCGCCCGGGTGCTGATCCGCATTCTGCAGGGTTTCGGCATGAACGTCATCGCCTACGACCCCTATCCCGATGCGGAATACGCCCTCAACAACCACGTGCTGTACACCTCCCTCGACGATCTCTACCGCCGCTCGGACATCATCTCGCTCCATTGTCCGCTGACGGAATCGACCCGTTACATGATTAACGAGCGGTCGATCGCCCGGATGAAGGACGGCGTGATTCTCATCAATACCGGTCGGGGCCGGCTGATCCACACCCCGGCCCTGATCGAAGGGCTGAAGGAGAAGAAGATCGGGGCGGCCGGGCTCGACGTCTACGAGGAAGAGGCCGAATACTTCTACGAAGACCAGTCGGACAAGATCATCGACGACGACGTACTGGCGCGGCTTCTCTCGTTCAACAACGTGATCGTGACCTCCCACCAGGGTTTCTTCACGGCCGAAGCGCTGCACAACATCGCGCGGACGACCCTCCGGAACGTGGCGGATTTCGCCGCCGGGAAACCGCTGGAAAACGAAGTGAAACGCAACGAAAAACCATAGAAAGATGAAAAAGATCGTACTACTCAGACACGGACAGAGCCAGTGGAACCTCGAGAACCGCTTTACGGGATGGACCGACGTGGACCTGACCGAACAGGGCGTGAAAGAGGCGCTCCGGGCAGGCGACCTGATGCAGGAGGCGGGCCTCGTCTTCGACAGGGCTTTCACCTCCTATCTCAAGCGCGCCGTGAAGACCCTCGACAACGTGCTCGACCGGATGAACCTCGACTGGATTCCGGTCGAAAAGGACTGGAGGCTCAACGAAAAGCACTACGGAGCCCTGCAAGGACTGAACAAGGCCGAAACCGCAGCCGAATACGGCGATGAACAAGTGCTCCTGTGGCGCCGCAGCTACGACATTCCAGCTCCGGCCCTCGGCGGGGACGATCCGCGCAATCCCCGGTTCGACATCCGGTACCGGAACGTCCCGCCCGGAGAACTTCCCCTGACGGAATCGCTCAAGGAGACGATCAAACGGTGTCTTCCCTACTGGAAGGAGACGATCCTCCCCTCGCTGCGAACGGCCGACCAATTGCTGGTGGTCGCCCACGGCAACAGCCTGCGGGGCATTATCAAGCATCTGAAACAGATATCCGACCACGACATCGTGAGTCTGAATCTGCCTACGGCGGTCCCTTACGTCTTCGAATTCGACGACGACCTGCGACCGGTCAAGGACTATTTTCTGGGCGACCCGGAAGAGATACGCAAACTGATGGAAGCCGTGGCCAACCAGGCCAAGGGTAGCAAATAGCCCCTGCTGCCATAAGAAAAGGCGCTCCGATGGAGCGCCTTTTTCCGTTCCGGGCAACCGGTCTTTCTCCCCGCCGGGGACATTCCCTCAGGAGACAAGGCGGGTTATTATGGCAAATAACTACATCCCTCTCTCAGCCGGCTCCTGCCGAAACGACACCCGGACAGGGAAAAACGGTTTCCGGACACGGATCATACCTACCCGACCGAACAGCGGACAAGGCGGCTATCTGGCCAGCCAGGTCGCCTCGAACTGCTTCGTACTGTAAACTCCCGCACAGAACGGTACGGGGGTCTTATTGGCTTTGTCGTACTCGGCCAATTCGCAGGTAGAAGCATCGTAGGAGGCGAGTACATTGCCCTGAATGGGCACGATCAGACGATTCGTCCACGGATCGACAGCCATATAACCCATCAGCCCGTTGACATTTTCCGTCGTCTCCGAAATACTCGTTTTCGTCAGGGTGCCCGTCGTATAATCATAACGGCAGAAACTGTCCGTTGCATAATAATCATCGTCGTATCCCCCCGAGAAATAGAGAGCATCCTCTGTAAGACTGGCGCACATGGAAACATTGGGTGTATAGGTCATAACCGGGAAGTACACATCTATCTCCTTCTCGGACAGTATATTTCCGGAATGATCCATCTTGACGATTTTGGATTTGGAAGTGTAGGTATAAGTGGCGGTCCACCCCGAACCTGACACCTCGAAAGTACCGGAAACAGCCAGATACAGGTTCGCATCCCGGCCTTTGACCACATCCTTCACCTGGCGGCCTTCGAAAGTGATCCGTTTGACGACCCGATCCGTCGCCGGGTCAATAATCACGAGGCTCTCCCCGCACGAGGCATACACATAGCCACGGCTGACGAGCATGCGGGCCTTGGCCGCCCCCGATTTGGAGAATTCCCCGTAGGTTCCCTCAATATCGGAAGAAGCCATCTTTTTGGTTTTCAGATCGAACACCCGGATTCCCGAATGTGTTTCCATATCGGAGACGGCATACTGGATGTATATCTTATCGTTCACCACCGCGATATGCTGAGGATGATTGTCCAGCGCACCCAGATTGACCGTTTCGATAACGTCTTCGATTTTCAGCGTCTCCGCATTCAGAATCACGATCTGGCCGTCCCCGCCGTTATCGGTTCCTTTCTGGGAGACCAGATACATCCTGCCATCATAGATATACATATCTTCAAGATAGCTCCCCGCTTTGTGTCCCGGATTCGATTTCTCGTAAATATCCCCATCGGTCGCAAAGGTGGGGAACGCCGTGGAGTTCGGTGCGATGAAATACATCTCCCCGTTCTGGGAGGCATTGGCATTTCCCTCCATCAGGACATACACCCCCTCTTTCACGGGTTTTTCCGGCTCTTCCTCCGGCCATTCGGTCCCGTGCTTTTCACATCCTGCCACCGACACAAGAACGGCAGCCATCAAACAAAATCTGCTAAAAAAGTCCAGTTTCTTCATCGCGTATCGAAATTTGGTTTACGTCCTTATCAAACCGGATTTCACAATACACGACGAATCGTTCAGACAAATGCGGCGGCAGAAGCGGCCGATTCCATCCCATTCTCCGTAGGAATGTAAAATCCTCGATACCGGCAGGTCTTCTGACTCGTCTCGCTTCCAGGGCCTTCCCGGCAAAAACCAGTGGCTGTATTCCTGAAAGCACATCCCGGAGACGACCTCCGGGCGAGACTCACAGCAGCGGGAACTGTCGCCGACTTTCACGGCGTTCCCTTTTAATCCCCTTGTTACGGGAACCGATACGGAGTGCAAAAATGGAGTTTTTATTTCAATTTGCAAAAAACCGGGCCGTTTTTTTCGGATCAGAGCTTCTTTTCCACCAGCATCCGGATGAACCCGGCCGTCTCCTCCATGCCCAGCAGGGACGAGTCGATCGAGAAGTGGTAGGAAGCCGCATCGCCCCACTTCTTGTCCGTGTAAAAATCATAATAGGCGGCCCGGCTCTTGTCTGTCTTGGCAATCAGTTCGGCGGCCTGGCGCTCCGGCAGCCCGTTCCGCTGCATGACCGTGGCCACGCGCACCTCCGTCGGAGCGTGCACGAACACGCTGAAACAGAGCGGGTGGTCGCGCAGGATATAATCCGCACACCGGCCGACGATCACGCACGACTCGCGTTCGGCCACCCGGCGGATCGTCTCCGACTGGAAACGGAAGATGTTCTCGTTGGAGAGAATGCCGTCGTATCCGAAACCCATAGAAAGCGCATGCATGAAGGTCGTCGGGGCCCGTTCGTCCGCCCGGTCGAAAAATTCGCTGCAAAGTCCGCTCTCGCGGGCGGCCTCCTTCATCAGTTCCTTGTCGTAATAGGTGATCCCCAGCATTTCGGCCAGACGCCGGCCGATCACGCGGCCGCCGCTTCCGAACTGGCGACCCACGGTAATGACGAATTTCTGATCCATAACTTCTGTTTTAGAGGGTATTCTATAATTGCAGGGCCTCCTCCTCGCGGAACTTCTTCATCTGGCGGGTCAGCAAAACCGCGGCCAGAATCACGGCCATCGTATCGGCGATCGGCATGCTCACCCAAACCCCGAGGCTGCCCAGATGCGAGGGCAGGATCGCCAGCAGCGGAATCAGGAAAAGCATCTGACGGGTCAGCGACAGGAAAATGGCCTTCTGCGCCTTGCCGATCGACTGGAAGAAACTGGAGGTCACGATCTGGAACCCGACCAGCGGAAAGACGATCGTCACCACCTTCAACCCCTGTTCGGCCACGGCCAGCAGCTCCTCGTTGGTGGTGAAGAGCATCGAAATCTGCACGGGGAAGATATGGCTCAACAGAAATCCGGCCGTCGTCACACAGGTAGCCACCAGAATACCTTGCCGCAGGGTCCGCTTCACACGGTCGTACTTGCGGGCCCCGTAGTTGTACCCAACGATCGGCTGCATGCCCAGGTTCAGACCGGCCACGACCATCACGAACAGGAGCACCACGCGGTTGACGATGCCGTAGGCCCCGATATAGAGGTCGCCGCCGTTGTTCTTCAGCGCATTGTTGATGAAGATCACCACGATGCTGGCGCACACGTTGAGCAGGAACGGCGCCAGGCCGATCGACAGAATACCCCGAACGATCTTCGCTTTCAGCCGGAAAATGCTGCGCTGGAAATGGATGAAACTCTTCCGGCAGGAGAAATGGTGCAGTTCGATGCTCATGGCCACGGTCTGGGCGATCACGGTGGCCGTGGCCGATCCCTGGATACCCCACCCGAAGCCGAAGATCAGCAGGGGATTGAAGATGCAGTTGCAGACCACGGCGGTCAGCATGACGAACATCGCCTTGGTCGGATAGCCCGAAGCGCGGAGCATGTCGTTCAGTCCGAGGTAGATGTGCGTTACGACGTTTCCGGCCAGGATGATCCGCATGAAATCGCGGGCATAGGGGATGGTCACTTCGCTGGCCCCGAAAAAGTAGAGGATCGGGTCGAGGAACGTGAGGGTCACGGCCGTAAAGGAGAGACCGACGATCGTGTTGAGCAGCACCACGTTGCCCAGAATGGAATGGGCACTTTTCATATCGTTCTGTCCCAATTTGATGGACATCAGCGACGAGGCTCCGATACCCACCATCGAGCCGAAGGCCGAAGCGAGGTTCATCAAGGGCAGGGCGATGGCCAGCCCCGCGATTCCCAGCGGACCGACACCGTGACCGATGAAAATGCTGTCGATAATGTTATAGAGCGATGCGGAGGTCATCGCAATGATGGCGGGGATGGCGTAATGCAGCAACAGTTTCGAAATTTTCTCCGTACCCAATACTAACGGGCTGTTTTCATTCGGCATAGATCTTTTCTCTTATATTCTCGCCGCAAAGTTCGCAAAAATAGGCGGGAATCCGAAAAACGGCCTTCCATAATTTTTCCGGAATCGCTATTTTTGCCTTCCATACACCGGAGTGCCCGATCCCCTAACGACGGAAAGCCACATCCCCTCCGGAAAACAAAAAATGACATGACGGCATCCGAAACCTCCGCCCGGCAGATCGTCGGCAGACTCCTGGCTCTGGCCGATCCGGCCGCAGCCCGAAAGATGAAACGCTACGCCATTTCCACCGAACACGCGCTCGGTATTCCGATTCCCGTGCTGCGCTCCATCGCCCGCGAATACCGCCCCGACCACCCCCTGGCACTGGCCCTGTGGAACGAACCGTGGCACGAATGCCGCCTGCTCGCCCCGATGGTGGCCGACCCGTCCCTCACGACACCGGAGTTGATCGACTCATGGAGTGCCGGTTTCGACTCGTGGGACATCTGCGACCAGTGCTGCACGAATCTGTTCCGCCACACACCCCATGCGTTCGGCAAGATCGCCGAGTACGCACCCCGGCCGGAGGAGTTCGTCCGCCGCACGGCCTTCTCCCTCATCGCCACCCTCGCCGTCGGCGACAAAAAAGCGCCGGACGAAAAATTCCTCCCCCTGTTCGGCCTGATCGAGACCTTCTCGACCGATCCGCGCAATTTTGTAAAAAAAGCGGTGAACTGGGCACTCCGCCAGACCGGAAAACGCAACCGGAGGCTCCACGGACCGGCACTGGAACTGAGCCGTCGCCTCTCCCTCTCGTCCGATGCCACGGCCCGCTGGATCGGGCGCGACGCGCTCCGGGAACTCTCCGATCCGAAGATCATCGCCCGCATCAAACCCTAAACCGCGCACCGGGAAAAACGCCGGGGGGCGGAACGCTTCCCCGCCGACCATCCCGGCAATCCCCGCTCCACAGGCCCGGCCGGAAGAAACGGCCGCACAAAGGTTCCAGCCGCCCGCATCAAAAAGGCACTCCCCCGCCACAGACGATGCGGCAGGGGAGGAATATAATCCGTACGGGACAGTTTCCCGGAAAGGCGACAGGCTGCGGCCCTCTATTTGTGCCGGCGCTCCAGCTCCTTCTCCAGGTCGGCGATGGAACACCCGGTGGCTTCGAGCAGCACCAGCAGGTGATAGACCAGGTCCGAGGCTTCGTAGATCATGTCGGCCTTGTTCCGGGCCACCGCTTCGATCACCGTCTCCACGGCCTCCTCGCCCACCTTCTGCGCGATCTTGTTCACCCCGCGCTGGAAAAGTTTCGTGGTGTAGGAGCCCTCCGGCATGTCCCGGTGGCGCTGGCGGATCACCCGCTCCAACTGCCGGATGAAGCCTTCGGTACAGGGAACCCGCTCCCCTGCCTCGACACGGGCCCTCGTCTCCCGGTCGGCGAAACAGCTCACAGTACCCGTGTGACAGGTAGGTCCGTGGGGTACGACCCGGATCAGCAACGTGTCGGCATCGCAGTCCGCCGCAACGGAAACCACGTCGAGATAGTTTCCGCTGGTCTCGCCCTTCGTCCAGAGCCGGCCCTTCGTCCGGCTGTAAAAAGTCACGCGGCCCTCGGCCTGCGTCTTTTCGAGTGCCTCCCGGTTCATATAGCCCAACATCAGCACGGCCAGCGTGGCATCGTCCTGGATGATGACCGGAATCAGTCCGTCGCCGCACTTGGCGGCATTCAGTTCTTCGAATCTTATCATGTTCGTTCGGTTTGATTGTATCATATCAGTCTGACGGGAATCCCCATCGCATGCAGCTCCCTTTTCAGCCGCGGAATAGGTATCTCTCCGTAATGGAAAATGCTGGCGGCCAGTGCCGCATCGGCCCGGCCTTCGGTAAGCACCTCGGCGATGTCCCGTACGCAACCGGCACCTCCCGAAGCCACCACAGGCACCGACAGCATCCCGGAAAGACGGGCGAATGTCTCGCAGGGATAGCCGTTCTTCGTGCCGTCGTGATCCATCGAGGTGAAGAGTATCTCCCCGGCCCCGCGCTCCTGGGCCTCCCGGGCCCAGGAAAAAAGCTCCTTCCCGGTGGGACGCTTGCCGCCATGCGTGGTCACCGTCCAGCGGCCGTCGATCCGTTTGGCGTCGATCGCCACCACCACGAACTGGTTTCCGTACCTGGCTGCGATCTCGTCGATCAGTTCCGGACGGCGGACGGCGGCGCTGTTCACCGTGATCTTGTCCGCCCCGGCCCGCAGCAACAGCCCGGCATCCTCCACCGAAGCGATACCTCCCCCCACCGTGAAGGGGATGTCGATCTCCTGTGCGATCCTCGTCACCAGTCCGGCAAAGGTCTTGCGCCCCTCGAGCGTGGCGCTGATATCGAGGTAGACCAGTTCGTCGGCCCCCTCCTCCGCATATTTTTTCCCCAGTTCCACGGGATCGCCCACCTGCTGAAGCCCCAGGAAGTTGACGCCTTTCACCGTGGCCCCGTCCTTGATGTCGAGACAGGGTATTATCCGTTTCGCAAGCATGTCTCCAACTCTTTGAGGGTGATGCGGCCTTCGTAGATCGCCTTGCCCACGATCACGCTGCGAAGTCCCATGTCATTCAGCTTCAGGATATCGTCCAGCGATCCGATACCGCCACTAACAGTAATATTTATTACAGAATATCGGGTTTGCAACCGGCCGTACATTCCGAACGAAGGGCCCTGCAGCATACCGTCCTTCGAAATATCGGTACAGATCACCTGGTTCAACCCGCAGGGAGCGAAGCGGTCGATCAGCTCCTCCACGCCCAGTTCCGATTCGCGCAACCAGCCGTGCGTGGCCACCTTGCCGTCCCGGACGTCGGCTCCGAGGATCACATGGTCCGGACCGAACCCGGCCAGCCACTCCGCGAACGCCTCCGGATCGGTGACCGCCACGCTGCCGCAGATCGCCCGGTTCGCACCGCTCTCCAGCACGGCCCGCAGGGAGTCGGCGCTCTTGATCCCTCCGCCCCACTGGATGTCGAGCCCCGTACGGGCGGCCACCCGCTCCAGCACCTTCAGATTCGCCGGGGCGGACGCTTTCGCCCCGTCCAGATCGACCAGATGGATGCGCCGCAGTCCGATCGACTCGTAACGTGCCGCCACCTCGGCCGGGTCCTTGAAATAGGTGGTCTTGCGACCGTAGTCGCCCTGCGTCAGACGGACGCATTCGCCGCCGATGATGTCGATGGCAGGAATGATCTCGATCATAGTTCCAGAAAGTTTTTCAGTATCCGTTCCCCGATCCGGCCGCTCTTCTCGGGATGGAACTGGGTTCCGTAAAAGTTATCCCGTCCCAGCGCGGCGCTGAAAGGCCCGCCGTAAAGGGTGGTGGCAATGGTCTGCGGACAGAGGCCGGGCGCATAGGAGTGCACGTAATAGACATAGGCGCCCTCCTCCAGCCCGGTGAAAAGAGGGGAGCGGAGCCGTTCGACCGTATTCCAGCCCATTTCGGGAACCTTCAGTTCCTCCGCCGGAGCGGCCGCGGACCCCATGCATCCGCAGGAACAGGCCGGCCGGCCGGAAAACGTCTCTCCGAGCCGTTTCACATCCGTGTCGAAAATCCCCATGCAGGGGGTATCCCCCTCCGCGCTGCGGCGGCACATGAGCTGCACCCCGATGCAGATACCCAGTACGGGACGGGTCAGCGAACGGATCACCTCGACCAGTCCCCGCTGGCGCAGCTTCTCCATGGCGGAAGAGGCCTCGCCCACCCCGGGAAGCAACACCCGGTCGGCGGAGCGGATCGTCTCCGCATCGCCGGTCACCGTAAACTCCGCCCCCAGCCGTCCCAGCGCATTGGCCACGGAGCGGAGATTACCCGTATCGTAGTCGATCACCGCAATCATAGCACCCCCTTGCTGCTCGGCAGCTCGTAAGAAAAGACATTCCGGGCGATCGCCATGCGCATGGCCCGGGCGAAGGCTTTGAAAATCCCCTCGATCTTATGGTGTTCGTTCTCGCCCCGGGCCGAAACGTGCAGATTGCAGCGGGCCGACTCGGCCAGGCTCTTGAAGAAGTGGCGGAACATTTCGGTCGGCATGTCACCCACCTTCTCGCGGCGGAATTCGGCGTCCCATTCGAAGTCGATACGCCCGCCGAAATCGAGCAGCACCAGGGCCCGGCATTCGTCCATCGGCAGGGCGTATCCGTACCGTTCGATTCCCCTTTTGGAGCCGAGCGCCCGGAAGATCGCCTCGCCCAGCACGATCGCCACGTCCTCCACCGTGTGATGCTCGTCCACCTGCAGATCGCCGTGCGCCTCGACCGACAGGGAGACACCCGCATGGTGTACGATCTGTTCCAGCATGTGATCGAAAAAACCGATCCCCGTGGAGATACTCGAAGGAGCGAGCCCGTCCAGATCGAGCGAGACGGTGATCTGTGTCTCCCGCGTGGAGCGCGACACGACCGCCGTCCGTTCTTCAGCCCGCAGGAACGCGGCCACCTCCGCCCAACGGTCGGTGACCAGCGCGCAGACCTCCGACAGACCCGCCTCCGCGATCTGCGCCGCACCGTGTTCCCGGGGCTGCAACAGAATCGCCCGGGCCCCGAGGTTCCGTGCCAGTAACACGTCGGTGAGCCGGTCGCCGATCACATAGGAAGCCGCCAGATCATACTCTCCCGTGAGGTATCTGCCGAACATCCCGATCCCCGGTTTCCGCGTGGGAGCCCCCTCGCTCTCGAAGGTGGGGTCGATCAGCATGTCATCGAACCGGACATCTTCGCCGGCAAGCGTCTTCAGCATCTTCTCATGGGCCGGGCGAAAAGTCTCCTCCGGGAAACTCTCCGTACCCAGACCGTCCTGGTTGGTCGCCATGACGTATTCGTATCCCAACCCGGAGAGGGAGGCCAGGGCCGAAATCACCCCCGGTACGAACTCCAGTTTCTCCAGGCTGTCCACCTGTTCGTCGGCCGGTTCGACGATAATCGTCCCGTCCCGGTCGATAAACAGCGCTTTTTTCTTACCATTCATATCCTATCCGTTTTATTCCATCCGTTTCAGTACCCGGATCAGCCGGTCGTTCTCTTCGGGCGTCCCCACCGTGATGCGCAGACACCCGGCACACCCGGCGACCCGCGAGCGGTCGCGCACGATGATACCCTCGCCGATCAATGCCTCATAGACACCCCGCGGATCGTCCACCCGCACCAGCACGAAATTGGCATCGGAGGGGAAGACCTGCCGGATCACCGGACAGCCGGACAGTTCACGCATCACCCGTTCGCGCTGTCCGGTCAGTTCGCGCACCTGGTCCGCGACGGAACGATCCAGCCGTTCGGCCACGATCCGCTGGGTCGGTCCGTTGACATTGTAGGGATACTTCACCTGTGCGAACACCTCCGCCACCCGGGGCGAAGCGAACGCCAGCCCCAACCGCAGACCAGCCATGCCCCATGCCTTGGAGAGGGTCTGCAGAATCACCAGATTGGGATGGCTTTCCAGCTCCGGAAGCAGGCTCTCCTGCGCAGCAAAGTCGATATAGGCCTCGTCCAGCACCACCACACCGGGAAAACGCTCCACGATCCGGAGCAGCTCCCCGCGGGGGAAACTGTTTCCCGAAGGGTTGTTGGGCGAACAGACGAACAGCAGTTTCGTCTGTCCGTCGGCCGCCGCCAGGAGAGCATCCCCGTCCAGCGAAAAGCCGGCACCGAGGGGTACCTCGCGGAATTCCACATCGTTGATGGCTGCCGCCACCTTGTACATGCCGTAAGTCGGGGCGATCGAAACGGCATTGTCCACGCCCGGACGGCAGAAGACCCGGTAAACGAGGTCGATCGCCTCGTCGCTGCCGTTTCCGATGAAAATCCGCTCCACGGGCACACCCTTGATCCGGGCGATCTGCCGCTTCAGCGCCTTCTGGTGCGGATCGGGGTAACGGTTATACCCGTTCTCGTACGGGTTTTCGTTGGCATCGAGATAGATGCCCAGCTCCCCTTCGTATTCGTCCCGCGCCGTGGAGTAGGGCGCCAATGCCCGGATATTGGGGCGGATCAGCTCCTCCACCCGCCGGGCCGTACTCTCCGTATCTCTCTGTGTCATCATTTTCCCTTCCGTTTACAGGTTTCCCTCCGACAGCCGGACCGCCACGGCGTTCCGGTGGGCGGCGAGCCCTTCGCCCTCGGCCATCGTCATGATCGTACCGCCCAATGCGGCGAGCCCCTCCCGCGTGATCTCCTGATAGGTGATCTTCCGCAGGAAACTGTCCGTATTCACCCCGCTGAAGGCCCGCGCCCAGCCCGACGTGGGAAGCGTGTGATTCGTTCCCGAGGCGTAATCGCCCGCGCTCTCGGGCGTATAGTTCCCGATAAAGACGCTGCCGGCCGCCGTGATCCGCGAGGCGACCTCCCACGGGTTTTCCATCGACACGATCAGATGCTCGGCCGCATAGGCATTGGCGAAGCGGACCATCTCCTCCGGCGTGTCCATCACGATCAGGCGGCTGCCGTCGAGGGCCTGCCGGGCGATCCCCCCGCGGGGGAGCGAAGCCAGCTGACGTTCCACCTCCCGGCTCACCCGCTCGGCGAAGGCCCGCGACGTACAGAGCAGAACAGCCTGGCTGTCGGGGCCGTGTTCCGCCTGCGAAAGCAGGTCGGCCGCCACGAAATCGGGCCGCGCCGTCTCGTCCGCCATCACCATCACCTCGGAAGGTCCGGCCGGCATGTCGATCGCCACCTGCGAAGTGCTGACCAACTGCTTGGCCCGGGTCACATAGCGGTTCCCGGGTCCGAAAATCTTGTCAACCTTCGGCACGCTCTCCGTACCGTAAGCCATCGCGGCCACGGCCTGCGCTCCGCCCGCCTTGAAGACGCGCATCACGCCGCACAGCGAAGCCGCATAAAGAATTTCGGGAGCCACTCGCCCTGTCTTGTCCGGCGGCGTGCAGAGCACCACTTCGGGACACCCCGCCACCCGGGCGGGCACCGCCAGCATCAGCACGGTCGAAAAGAGCGGCGCCGAACCGCCGGGGACATACAGTCCCACCCGTCGGATCGGCACGGGACGCTGGATGCACCGCACGCCCGGCACGGTCTCCACCTCCACGGGCCGGGGAAACTGGGCCGCATGGAATTTCTCGATATTGGCGGCTGCCTGTTTCAGCGCCTCCTTCAGCGCTCCGCTCACGGCCGTCTCCGCCTCCCGTATCTCATCGGCGCTTACCTCCACGCCGGACAACGTCGCTCCGTCGATCTCCCCGGCCAGGGCGACCAGGGCCCGGTCGCCCTCCGTCCGCACCCGTTCCACAATCCGCTCCACACGGGCTTCGACCGCCCCGTCGTCCTGCCGGCTGCGGCTCAGAAGAGCCTCCCATTCACGGGGTTCGGGATTCACGTATATCTCCATCACCAAATCATCTTTTCGAGCGCCAGCACCAGAATATCCTCGGCACCGATCGCCTTGAGTTGTTCTATTTTATTCCACAGGTCACGCTCGTTCACCACCACGTGCACGGAACACCAGCCCTCCTGCGCCAGCGGAAGGACAGTCGGAGACTTCATGCCGGGCAGAATCTCCACGGCCTCGGCCACCTTGTCCTGAGGCAGGTTCATCAGCATGTATTTCATGCCCCGGCTGCGTTCCACGGCCTCGAAACGGAACAGCAACTGGGAAAGGATCTGCCGTTTCTCCTCCGAAAGGGCCCGGTTGGCCACGAGCACGGCCTCCGAGAAGAAGACCTTCTCCACCTCTTTCAGCCCGTTGGTCACAAGCGTGCCGCCGGAGCTGACGATATCGAAGATGCCGTCGGCCATTCCCACCGAAGGGGCGATCTCCACCGACCCGGCGATCTCGTGAATCTCGGCGCGGATGCCGCTCTTCTCGAAAAAGGCCCGCAGGATCTTCGGATACGACGTGGCGACCCGCTTCCCGTCGAACCATGCGGGAGAGTCGTAATTCTCGGCCTTAGGAACGGCCAGCGAGAGGCGGCACTTCCCGAAACCCAGCCGGTGCACCACGTCGACGGCCTCGCCCTTCTCTTCCACTTCGTTCAGTCCCACGATTCCGAGGTCGGCCACTCCCATGGCGACTGCCTGCGGAATGTCGTCATCCCGCAGATACAGCACCTCCAGCGGGAAATCGGCGGCCAGGGCCAGCAGTTTGCGTTTACTGTCCTCGATGCGGATACCCGCCTCGGCAAGCAGCGCCACGCTCTCTTCGTTCAAACGGCCTTTGGCCTGAATGGCAATTCTGATCATTTCTTTCCTGTTTTATATCGTTATCTGTTCGTCTCCGGGTAAAAAAATAGGGCCTACCGCAGTGGTAAGCCCTTATCTTTGACGGAGAGTTTCATTACATAACCATCTCCACGGCTACCACTTCGGATGCTGTGTCGTGATGATGATGGATATGGAAAAAACCCTTCATGTCGGTCCCTTTACTTTGCAAATATAATCAAAATTTCAGCAAGTCAAACATTTTGCGGATTTTTCCCCGAAAAACCTTCCGTCCGTATAAACTACGGCACAGTTTCCGAACGTGAAAAAGGAGAGAGGAACGGGTTTTCCACCCCCTGCCGACCCCGATAAGGTTCCCCTGCCGCCGAAGTTCCCGTAACGCAGAATCCGCAGATCGTCCGACAGCGAGAGTCCCTCCCGGCGGGCGTATTTATATAAGGTCTCCTTCGCGCACCAGCACACCGCTTCGAACAGTCCGTCGCCCGGCGCGGCGAGCTCCCGCTCCTTTTCCGAGAGATAACGGGAAGCGATCCGGCCGAACCGGCGATCGAGCCGTTCCACGTCCACGGCGCAAGGCGATTCCGGATCATAAATCACGGCGGCGATCCCGTCCGTATGGGAAACCCCGATATACCCGCCCCCTCCCTGCGACACTTTCCCGGAGGGCAGCAGCACCGGTCCTCCGCCCGATTCGTATCCGATCCGCACCTGCGGCAGCACGCTGCGGAGAGCCGCCCTCCACGCCAGCCGCTGACGGCGACGCTCCCGGCTGCCGAAACCGGCCGTCTCCGCCACATCCTCCGGAGAGACGAGGTCAGCCAACTCCTCCTCCCGCTCCGCGATCTCCCAGAGCAGGAGCCAGCCCCGTTCCGTATGTTCTCGATAGACAACAGGCATATTGCGTCGATTGCGGGCCGTAGGGACGAGCCGGCCCCGTTATCATCCGGGCAGGACGACCTTCACCTTGTCGATCCTCCGCCCGTCGAGCGATTCCGCCGTGAAAAGGATACCGTGGCTGCCGACCGACTCCCCTTTCTTCAGGAAGTCGCCCTTGATCTCCAGCATCAGCCCGGCCACGCTTTCGGCCCCTCCGCGCACGTCCCGGAAATAGTCCTCCTCCAGTCCTGCGACCCGCTCGAAATCGTTCAGGTGAGTCTTTCCCTCGAACAGATAGGTATGGTCGTCGATCTTCCGGTAGAACGACTCTTCGTTGTCCGACTCGTCCGAAATTTCGCCCACGATCTCCTCCAGGATATCTTCGAGGGAGACGAGCCCCACCGTCGAACCGTACTCGTCCACCACGATGGCCATGTGCACCTTGTCGGCCTGGAACTCCTCCAGCAGGTCATTGATCTTCTTGTGTTCGGGAACGAAATAGGGCGTCCGCAGGAATTTCTGCCATTCGAACCCCGCATCTCGTCCGATGTAGGGAATCATATCCTTCACGTAGAGCACGCCCAGAATGTGGTCGAGGTTCTCCCGATAGACGGGAATACGCGAAAAACCCGAAGAGATGATCGTCCGCTTGACCTCCTCGTAGTCGGCCGTCTCGTCGAGCGCCACCACGTCCACTCTCGGCCGCATGATCTCCTCGACCTCCGTGTTGACGAAACTGACGATGCCCGAAAGCATCTGTTTCTCTTCGTCGGTCTGGTTTCCCGTGATCTCGATGGCATTCGACAGTTCGTCCATCGAAATGTCCGCCCGCTTGCGGGCCATCGACTCGCTCACCAGGCTGCCGGCCCGGATCAGAATGCAGGAAAAGGGTTTGAACAGGTGTTTCAGTCCAAGCAGCGGCACCGAAATCATCCGGGCGAACCGCAGCGAATTGTAGGCGGCGAAAATTTTGGGCATGATCTCCCCGAAAAGCAGCAGCAGGAACGTCACCACCACCGTCTTGATGAGGAACTCCCACACGGGGGCTCCGCCGAACGTAACCACCCCGCTCAGGATATAGCTCGAAAGCAGGACGATGCAGATATTGACCAGATTGTTGGCGATCAGCACCGTAGCCAGCAGGTAATCCTGCATCGAAAGCAGTTTGAGAATCGCCTGGTCGGCACGGGAAGACTGTTTGCGGATCGAACTGATATGGGCCGGAGTAAGCGAAAAAAAAGCCGTTTCGGAACCCGACACCAGCGCGGAGACGCACAGCAGCAACACCAGAATCACCAGCAGTACGACGTACTGAGGTTCGAATCCGTTGAAAACGAGTATGTGGGCGGCAGTGTCCAATACGTTATACATTTATCCCGCCGGGTGTCAGTCGAACAGCGAACCGCCCGTCTGGGACTTCTTTTCGGGTGCGGGAGCCTCCTCCTTCAGCGACACGCGGGAAGTTTTCGGTCCCTCGTCCGGAGCGTCGCTGGTGAACTTCACCTTCCGCCGGACGAAAGCCGGCGTATTGACGATCGCGTCGAGGTCGGCGTAGCGGGTATTCTCCTGCGCATGAATGATCTGGCTCTCCCGCACGGGGGGGACGAAACCACCCGTGCGGGTTCCGGCCGGACGCTCCGCAGCAGGCTGTGCACCGGAGGCGGGAACCTGGGGACGCCGGAAAGGATTGGGAACCTCCTTCTCCACAGGAGGCGTCCAGCGCTTGCGCACCACGGGGGGCTGCATCTCCGGAGCCGTCTCCGGCTGTCCGACAGGCGTTCCCGTCTCCTCCGTCCCGGCAGGTACCGCCGCGGGTTTCGAAAAATCCCGTCCGAGCGACTCCCCGTTCAGAATGGCGTTGTTGGCGTCCAAGTCGAACCCCGTGGCAATGATGGTCACCTCGATATCGCTGCCCAGCGCCTGGTTGTACCCGGCCCCCCAGATGATATTGGCCTCGTTTCCGGCCCGCTCCTGGATATACTCGGTGATCTGGCAGGTCTCCTCGAGCGTGATCTCCTCGTGCCCGGAGGTGATGTTGATCAGGATATTTTTGGCTCCCGTAATGTAATTGTGGTTCAGCAGGGGAGAAGAGAGGGAAAGGTCGGCCACCTTCTGGGCGCGGCCCTCGCCGCTGGCACGGCCCGACCCCATCAGGGCCACGCCGCTGTCGCTCATCACGGTCTTCACATCGGCAAAGTCGACATTCACCACTCCGTCCCGGGTGATGATCTCGGCGATCCCCTTGGCCGCGGTCGCCAGAATATCGTCCGCCTTGCCGAACGCTTCGGTCAGCGCCAGTTTCCCGTATATCTCCTGTATGTTCTCATTATTGATAATCAGCAGCGAATCCACGTGCTGCCGCAGTTGTTCGATCCCCTCCTGCGCATGTTTGGCCCGCGTCTTCCCCTCCGCCTTGAACGGCAGGGTGACGATCCCCACGGTCAGGATACCCAGCTCGCGGGCGGCCTTGGCGATGATCGGCGCGGCCCCCGTACCGGTTCCGCCTCCCATTCCCGCCGTAATGAAGACCATTTTGGTCCCCTCGCGTTTGAAAATGGAGATGATCTCGTCCAGGCTCTCCAGCGCCGCCGCGCGTCCCCGCTCGGGATTGTTGCCCGCACCGAGCCCCTCGGTCAGATGTTCGCCGAGCTTCACCTTGATCGGCACCGGACTGCGGAAAAGCGCCTGCCGGTCGGTGTTGCAGATCATGAAGGTCACGTCGGCGATCCCCAGCTCGAACATGTGGTTCACGGCATTGCTCCCGCCGCCGCCCACTCCGGCCACCATGATGATCGACGGGGAGACCTTCTCTATGTCGAATTCTATCAGTTCCTCTACCATAACCCTACGTTCCTGTGCAAATCGGGAAATTTATATCTCGTTGTCGTCCACCACGTCGAACATGTCGGTGATGTTCTTGAAGAGCTTGGAGAAGGGGTTCCGCTTCTCCTTTTTCTTTTTGGCCTTCTCCTCCGCTCCGGCAGCGGGCTCCTCTCCTCCGGCCTCCGCAGCCGGGGGAGCCTGCACGCCCGGACGGGCCGCAGGAGCGGCGGGACGGACCGCCCCGGCAGCCGGTGCGGTCGAGATACGGCGGATCGTCTCCACGCCTCCGGCCCGGCCGCTTTCGAGCCCCTTCATCACGATTCCCACGGCGGTCGAAAGACGCGTGTCGGCGGCCAGTTCGGCCGACTCCTCGTCCACATTCACGTCGGGCGCCGCAATCCGTACGTCCAACCCCGTATAATTCTTCACCATCAGGTCGATGTCCCGCAGCCGGGCACAGCCTCCCGTCAGCACCAATCCGGCGGCCAGCTTGTTCTCGTATCCGGCCTGCTTGATCTCCATCATCACGTAATCCAGAATATCCTGCATCCGGGCTTCGATGATGGCGGCGAGGTTCTTGAACGAAATCTCCTTCGGGTCGCGCGAGGTGCGTCCCGGCACCTTGATGACCTTATCGGCGCTGGCGTTCTCGGAAAGGGCGCTGCCGTACTTCACCTTCAGGTCCTCCACATACCGTTCCAGAATCCCGTAACTGCGGATATCCTTGTTGATGATGTCCGCACCCAGCGGCACCACGCTCACATGGCGGGCGATCTTGTCGTGATAGATGCAGATGTCGGCCGTTCCCGCTCCGATATCCACCACGGCCACCCCCAGCTCCTTTTCATCGGGAAGCACCACGGCCTCGGCCGACACCAGCGGATTGAGGAACATCTGCGCCTGACGGATACCCACCTTCATCAGGGCCTTCTCGAGCCGGGAGACGGCGCTGTTGTCGCCGATCACGAAATTGAACGTGGCCTCGAGCTTCTGCCCGAACATTCCCACCGGATCGGCCACCTCCTCCTCGTCGTTGACGATATAGTTCTGGGGGATGATATGCAGAATCTTCTCCCCGTCGGGAGCCTGCACGTTGCGCATGCTGTCGTTGAGTTTCTGCACGTCCTCCTCCCGTATCTCCCCGTCACGCCCCACATAGACATAATACGAATTCTTGGCGCACTTGATATGCTGGCCGGAGATACCAGTGTAGGCCTCCGAAATCCGGATGCTCAGCCGGCTTTCCAGTTCGTCCACGGCCTCGCGGATCGACTTGGCCACCCCTTCGATATTCTTGATCTCGCCGCGCAGCATGCCCTGCACCTCCTTCACGGCCACGTCCACGATATGCACCTTGCCGTTTTCGCCCCTGGCTCCCACCATGACGACCACGTTGCTGCTACCCAGATCGACCGCTACGATATAATTCTTTTTTTCCACGTCTTGTTTCGGTTATTTTGTACAGATCACCTGATTCCTAAATTTCAGATTGATGTATTTCGGCCCGTCCCAGCCCTCGTACGCCAGCGCATCCCGGTAAAAATCCAGCAACTTGGCGAGCTTGGCCTCCACATCGTCCAGCGGCCCGAGCCCCACCACGTGGTCTCCGGCCCTCGGAACAAACTCAACCTGAGGCTCCTGCCACGCGGGATCACCCTGCGGAGCGGGACTCTCAGACACCTGGATCTGGACGATCTGGGCACGCCAGAAATCATCTCTCTCTATGAATTTTACAAAATTAATCAGTTTCCGGAAAAACCGGTAATTTTCAGATGATTTTTTTTGGGCTTCGGGCAGTGCCTCCGACAGGGGACCCACATAGGTGCGGGAGAAGGGAGGGGTGAAACTGCCCGTAATCACGGGCACATAAAGCACCTCGTGGGGCTGGAGCGGCAGGATGTACCCGTCGTCGGTGATGTAGAAATTGTAGCCGTTGTAGGTGTTGACCCGCGCCACGGGATGCCGCTGGCTCAATTCGATGTGCAGTACGCCGTCGAAATCGGTGTACACTTTCGCGTCGCGTACGTACCCGCGGCCCGTCACCAGCTCACGGATGCGGCGGAGGTCCACCTCGGCGAGCGGCATGTCCTTCGTCCGGATTCCCTCCCGCTCCAGCCAGCCCCGCACCATACCGGGCGTGATAACGCGCTGGCGGGCGCTGTCGCGCACCACGACGCGCACCTGACGCACCACCCGGGCCTCCTGACGGCCGGAGCAGTAGCGTGCGGCCACGACCAGATAGGCCAGCAGCACCCCCCAGCCCACGACTCCCAGAACGATATTCCACACGCGACTCATTCCTTCCGACTTCTTCCGACCTCAGCCGGCCCGTTATTGTTTCACTTTTTTACGCAACTCTTCCGCAATGGCGGGGCAGCAATTCTCGATATTTCCCGCACCGAAGCTCACCACCACGTCCGTCTCCATGCCGGCCAGTTCCCCGGCGACACGCTCCCGGGACACGACGCGCCACGGCACGGTAAGACACCGCCCGATCAACTCCGCATCCACCCCCTCGATAGGCAACTCCCGTGCCGGATAGATCGGCAGAAGCACCGCCTCGTCCGCCAGCGAAAGGGCAGCGGCGAACTCCCGGTACAGGTCGCGGGTCCGGGTATACAGGTGCGGCTGGAACAGGACGGTGAGCCGCCGCCCGGGAAACATCTTCCGCACCGAAGTGATGGCGGCTTCCAGCTCCCGCGGATGATGGGCATAATCGTCCATGTAAACCTGCGACGGAGTGTTGATATAAAACTCGAACCGCCGCTTCACCCCTTCGAATCGCGCCAGCGCCCCGCGCAGCCTCTCCTCGTCAAAACCGGCCACCCACATCAGAGCCACGGCGGCCACGGCATTCTCTACGTTCACCCAGCCGGGGACCCCGAGCGTGCATCCACCGATCACGCGGTCGGGACAAACCAGGTCGAACCGGTAATGCCCCCCGTCGAGCAGGATCACATTGCGGGCATAGAAATCGCACGGAGTATCGAACGAATAGCGGAAGACCCGGATTCCGGCATTCCGCAGCGCGATCTCCACACCCTGTTTGATAACCAGCGCACCGCCCGGCACGATGCGGTCCACGAACTGGGAAAAAGCCTCCTTCACGGCCTCGTGCGTTCCGTAAATATCGAGATGGTCGGCATCGGCGGCCGTGATGACCGCCGCGTCGGGCGTCAGCCGCAGGAACGAACGGTCGAATTCGTCCGCCTCCACGACCAGTCTCCGGCCGGTACCGAGCACCAGGTTGCTGCCGAAATTTCTGGATATACCCCCCAGAAAAGCGCTTCCGCCGCCCGCACCGGGCTCCCCGCCCGGAGCCGCCGCTTCGTGGTCGAGCCACGCCGTGAGCGTAGAAGTGGTCGTCTTACCGTGAGTGCCGGCCACGGCCATCACGTACTTTCCCCGGCTCAGATGGCCCAGCGCCTGCGAACGTTTCACCACTTCGAAACCGTGGCCCCGGAAGTAATTCAACTCGGCATGGTCGTCCGGGACGGCGGGCGTATAGACCACCAACGTTCCGCCGGGCGAACGGAACGGCAGGGGGATCGAATCGACACGGTCCTCGTAATGCACCGCGGCACCCTCTCCGGCCAAAGCCCGGGTGAGCGCCGTCTCCGTCCGGTCGTAACCGGCCACGGCTTTCCCCTCATGCAGGAAATAACGGGCCAGGGCGCTCATCCCGATTCCCCCGATACCCACGAAATAGACTCTTTCGAACTCCATGCTCCTATCTTTTCTCGATCAACCCCGATCTGTAATATTTATTACCCTATTTACCTTCTATCATCATCAATATTTCGTCCGCGATCCGGTCGGCCGCATCGGGCCGGGCCAGTTTCAGGATATTGCCGGCCAGTTCACACCTCCGCGCATCGTCCTTCAGCAAGGCGATCGCGGCCGGAATACCATGTTCCACGGCTTCGCAGTCGGGAATCATCTCGGCGGCGTTCTTCTCCACCAGCGCACGGGCGTTCTTGGTCTGGTGATCCTCCGCCACATTGGGCGAGGGGACGAACAGGGCCGGCTTCCCGATCAGACAGAGCTCCGACACAGTGCCCGCCCCCGACCGCGACATCACCAGATCGGCAGCGGCGTAGGCCAAATCCATCCGCTCGATGAAGGCCCCGCGCCAGATACCCCGGTCGCTCCGTGCGGACATGAATTCGGACATCTCCCGTTCGTAATACTTTCCCGTCTGCCAGATCACCTGAATCTCTCCTGCGGCGGTGATCGCGTCCACCCAGCGTTTCATCATGTCGTTGAGCGTACGCGTGCCCAGGCTTCCGCCGACGACCAGCAGCACCGGTTTGTCCTCCTCCAGGCCGAAATAGTGCAGGGCTTCGGCCCGCAGCGCCGCACGGCCGGATTCAGTCTGCCCGGAAAAGGTGCCGCGCAGGGGATTGCCCGTCATCACGATCCGTCCGGCAGGGAAAAAACGTTCCATGCCGTCGTACGCCACACAGATTTTCCGCGCCTTCGCTGCCAGTATCTTGTTGGTCACCCCCGCATAGGAGTTCTGTTCCTGGATCAGGGTGGGAATTCCCATCCTCTGTGCACTCCACAGCACCGGGGCACTGGCGTAGCCGCCGAACCCCGCCACCGCGTCCGCCCCGAAATCGCGGATCGTCCGGCGGGCCCTGCGCAGGCTCTTCCACACCTTGACGGGCAGCGCCAGATTCTGCAGGGTCAGTTTACGCTGCAACCCGGCCACGGGCAGCCCCACGATCCGGTATCCCAGCGCGGGGACCTTCTCCATCTCCATTTTCCCCTCGGCACCCACGAAAAGCAGTTCCACCCGGTCGCCCAGGCGACGCCGAAGCGCCTCGGCCACCGCCACGGCCGGATAGATATGTCCGCCGGTCCCTCCTCCGCTCAATATGATTCTGTACATACTCTCTATTATGTTTCGGCCGCAGGTTTCTCCGCAGCACGTCCGTTTCTATTTCGTCTCCAGCAGCGACTCTCCGCGCGGCCTGTCGAGCGAGCGCTCCTGGGTCTGGCGGCTCACCCCGAGGATCATGCCCAGTGCCAGCGAGGTGAAGAGCAGCGACGAACCGCCCAGACTGATCAACGGCAGGGTCTGCCCCGTCACCGGAAAGAGGTTCACCGACACCAGCATGTTGAAGAGCGCCTGCAATACGATCATCAGCCCCAGCCCGAGCACCAGCAGGCTCGGGAACGCCGTCCCGCACTTCTGGAAAATCAGAATCGTCCGGAAGAATATCCACAGGTAGAGCACCAGCACCACCACCGCTCCCACGACACCGTACTCCTCCACGATAAAGGCATAGGCGAAATCGGAGTAGGAGTGGGGCAGGTTGGCCCGCTGGGTACTGTTGCCGGGCCCCTTGCCGAAGATTCCGCCCGAAGCGATGGCGATCTTCGCCTGTTCGACCTGCAGGTTGTCGTCCGACTTCTCGTCCACCTGCTCGGTACCGATTCCCGCATAATCCTTCAGCCGGTTCATCCACGTTTCGGCCCGGCCGATTCCGGCAGCCGACATGAAGGCCAATGCCAGAGCGATGACCACGACCACGATTCCCACCAGGCGCCAGAGCTCGCGCACCCGCACCCGCCCGATATAGAGCATCACCCAGCAGGTGAAAAAGGTGATGGCCGAAGTGGAGAAATTGGAAAAGAAGATCGCCCCGCAGGCCAGGACCACGGGAAGAAGCAGGGGGATCGTCGTATCGAAAAGAATATCGCGGTTCCGGCGGCCGTTTTTCGTCCAGCCGCTGACGGAAAACTGGGGCAGGATCGGAATTTTCTGGATCACCGTCTGCCGCTGGGCCAACTGCTGGGCCAGCACCATCACCAGCGTCACCTTCAGAAAATCGGACGGCTGGAAGGTGAGCCCCACGCCCGGAATCCGTATCCAGCGCGAAGCGTCATTCAGGTTGACACCCACCACGAACGTCAGGGCCATGGCTCCCAGCGCCACCAGAAATCCGAGCCGGGCGAAACGGGCGTACACCTGGTAGTTGATCCGATGGACGAGATAGATCACCACGAACCCCAGGCCGATGAACTTCAACTGGTTCATGAAGTAATGGGCCGTGTCGCCTCCCGCCTTGCGGTAGGCCATCGACGCCGTGGAAGAGTACACGACCAGCAGGGAGACGACAGCCAGCGCCGCGAGGATCACCCACAGCACCTTGTCGCCCCCGAAAATCCGCTCCGAAAGCGGTCTGACGGCCGTCTTTTCTCTTTCCTGCATATATCTTCCCCCTTTTTACTGTTGCTGTTTCCCGGTCCGCTCTTTCACCCACGCCTTGAACCGCTCGCCCCGGTCTTCGTAATTCCGGAACAGGTCGAAACTGGCACAGGCGGGAGAGAGCAGCACCGTATCGCCCGGTACGGCCGCAGCACGGGCGGCATTCATTGCGTCTTCGAGCGAATCGGTATCATATATTACAGGAACAATGCCCGAAAAACTCTTTTTCAGTTTGTCGTTATCGAGCCCCATGCAGACCAGCGCCTTCACCTTTTCCCGAGCGAAGTCCATAAGGGGGCCGTAGTCGTTCCCCTTGTCGGTTCCTCCGGCGATCCAGACCACGGGCCGGGTCATGCTCTCCAAGGCATACCACACCGAATCGACGTTCGTGGCCTTCGAATCGTTGACATAGAGTACGCCGTCCAGTTCGCCCGCCGGTTCCAGCCGGTGTTCCACCCCGGCGAAGGATTCCAGCGTCCGCCGGATCGAATCCGGTTCGACGCCCGCCGAAAGGGCCGCCAGCGTGGCCGCCATGGCATCGTAGGTGTTATGGATTCCCTTGATCCGCATCCGGGCCGTCTCCATCTCCACCGTGAACGTTCCGTCCGTCGCCGTGAAGGTTCCGCCGTAGAGCGAAGCGCCCGGCCTCTCGTTCCGTTTCACGGAGAAAGGGAGACGGCGCATGGTCATCGGGTATTTTCCCAACTCTCCGGCGATCACGGGATCGTCGTCGCTATATATAAAAGTATCCTCCGGCCCCATATTGCGGATCACGCGGAACTTGCTGTCCACGTAATTCTGCATCCGGTACTCGTAGCGGTCGAGATGGTCGGGCGTAATGTTCATCAGCACGGCCACGTCGGCCCTGAAACCGTGCACCCCGTCAAGCTGGAAACTACTCAATTCCAGCACATACCATTCCGGAGTTTCGGGAACCTCGACCCCCAGCCTCCGGGCCGTCCGGCGTCCCTCCTCATCCTCCGCCACGGCCACCGTATAGGCGAAACTTTCGCCGATATTGCCGCCGAGCGCCACCTTCATTCCGCCGTCCTTCAGCATCCGGTAAGTCAACGACGTGGTGGTCGTCTTCCCGTTCGAGCCGGTGATGCAGATTTTCCGCGCATGCGTGTAGCGTCCCGCAAACTCGATTTCGGAGACGACCGGAATCCCAGCCTCCCGCAGGGCCTTCACCATAGGGGCCTTGTCCGGAATTCCGGGGCTTTTGACCGCCTCGTCCGCATTCAGAATCAACTCTTCCGTATGGGTACCCTCCTCGTAGGGAATCCCCCACTTCTCCAGCTGCGCCTTATATTTGTCCGCGATCTTTCCCTTGTCGGAAAGAAACACATCGAAACCCTTCACCTTCGCCAAGATTGCCGAGCCGTATCCGCTCTCGCCGCCTCCCAGCACGACCACTCTCTTCATCCTTACCGTATTTTAAGCGTTACCAGTGCGATGGCCGCCAGCAGGAGCTGTACGAGCCAGAAACGCACCACGATTTTCGATTCCGGAAAATTTTTCTTCTGGTAATGGTGGTGCAGGGGAGACATCAGCAGGATGCGGCGCCCTTCGCCGTACTTGCGTTTCGTGTACTTGAAATACCCCACCTGCATCATCACCGACAAACTCTCCACCAGGAAAACGCCGCAGAGGATCGGCAACAGCAGCTCCTTGCGGATCAGCAGGGCGAACACCGCAATGATCCCTCCGATCGCCAGGCTTCCCGTATCGCCCATGAACACCTGCGCAGGATAGCAGTTATACCACAGGAACCCCAGCAGGGCCCCGGCGAACGCCCCCGCGAAGACCAGCAACTCCCCGCTGGAGGGGATATACATGATATTCAGATAATCGGCATAGATCACGTTGCCGGAAAGGTAGGCCAGTATGCCGAGCACCACCACGACCGGAGCCGACACCCCGGCCGCCAGGCCGTCCAGACCGTCCGTCAGGTTGGCCCCGTTCGAAACGGCCGTGATGACGAAAATGGCGACGACAATGTAAATGATCCACGTCAGCACGTCCTCCCTGTGACTGTCGCCCGGCACCAGCCAGTGGTAATCGAATTCGTTGTTCTTGATGAAGGGAATGGTCGTCTTGGTCGACTTCTCCCCCTCGCCCACGAAAACGGGACGGGGTTTTCCCTCGTCCACCACATAGGCCACCTCGGCATCGGCCGTACGGCGATCGAGCTTCTCCTTGACCACGATATGGGAGTTGAAGCACATCACCGTTCCGACGATGACTCCCAGACCGATCTGTCCCACGACCTTGAAGCGGCCTTTCAGCCCCTCTTTCCTGCGGCGGAACACCTTGATATAATCGTCCAGAAAACCGATCGCCCCCAGCCACACGGTCGAAACGATCATCAGGATCACGTAGACGTTCGTCAGGTCGCCGAACAGCAGGATCGGCACCAGGATCGAGGTCAGGATAATCAGACCGCCCATCGTAGGAGTACCCTTCTTCTGCATCTGCCCCTCCAGTCCGAGATTGCGGATCTCTTCGCCGATCTGTTTCCTCTGCAACAGGCGGATGATACGCTGGCCGAAGACCATGCCGATCACCAGCGCCAGAATGATGGCCATGGCGGCCCGGAACGACAGATACTGGAACATACCCGCGCCGGGGATGTCCATATAACGCTCCAGATAGTTGAGTAAATGATAGATCATGATTCGTATTTCGCTTCTTTATGCCTGTTTTCCTCCCGTGCGCAGCGCGAATGCGTCACGCACCTCCTCCTTGTCGTCGAAATGGTGCTTCACTCCGCCCGCATCCTGGTAGGTTTCGTGTCCCTTCCCGGCCACCAGCACGATGTCGCCCGCCGAAGCCATCATCACGGCAGCCCGGATCGCCTCCCGGCGGTCGGTGATCGAAAGATAGCGGTCGCCCGGCTGCACGCCCGCCTTCATCTGGGCCAGAATCGCCTCGGGGTCTTCCAGGCGGGGATTGTCGGAGGTGAGCACGGCCAGATCGGATTCGGAGGCGGCGATGTGCGCCATCTCGGGCCGTTTGGTCGCGTCGCGGTTGCCGCCGCATCCCACCACCACGTAGAGTTTCTGTTCCGGCGTACGGATCTCGTTGATCGTAGAGATGACGTTCTGCAGGGCATCCGGCGTGTGGGCATAGTCCACGATGGCCGTCACGCCATCCCCCGAACGCAGATATTCGAAACGGCCGTTCACAGGCCCCAGCGAACTGAGGCGGGTGAGCACCTCCCCTCGGTCAGCCCCCAGCAGGATCGCCGCGGCATAGACGCTCAGCAGATTGTAGGCGTTGAACCGCCCCAGGAAACGCACCCACACTTCATCGGCATCGAACCGGAGCAGCATACCGTCGAAGAGCATCTCCACGATCCGGCAGCGGAAATCGGCCATACTCCGCAGCGAAAGGGTCTTCACCTGTGCCTGCGTGTTCTGCACCATCACCCGGCCGTTCCGGTCGTCGATGTTGACGAGCGCGAAAGCCCGGCGGGACAACCCGTCGAAGAACAGTTTCTTGGCCCGGATATACTCCGCGAAAGTCTTATGATAATCCAGATGGTCGTGCGTGATGTTGGTAAATATGCCCCCGGCAAAGGTCAGCCCCTCGATCCGGTGCTGCACGATGCTGTGGGAACTCACCTCCATGAAGCAGTATTCGCATCCGGCCTCCACCATGTCGGCCATCATCTCGTTGAGCCGGATCGCGTCGGGCGTGGTGTGGGTCGAGGGGATCTCCCGCCCGTCCACGCGGTAAACCACCGTGGAGATCAGGCCCGCCTTGTATCCCAACCCCCGGAAAAGGTCGTAGAGAAGGGTGACGGTCGTCGTCTTGCCGTTGGTACCCGTCACGCCCACGAGCCGGAGCTTCGCGCTGGGATTTCCGTAAAAGGCGGAGGCGATACGCCCCATCGCCGCATTGGTGTCCTCCACCTGCACGTAGGCCACGCCGGGACGGACGGACGGAGGCATCCGCTGACAGACCACGGCGACCGCACCCGCGTCGAGCGCTTTCTCTATGTAGTCATGGCCGTCCGACTGCACGCCGCACACGGCGAAAAAGAGCTGGCCGGGCACCACTCGCCGGGAGTCGAATCCCAGCGAAGTGACCTCGGCATCGGCCGCTCCGGCCCGGGAGAGGACCTCCACGTCATTCAGAATTTCGCTTAACATTTCGATACTTTTATTGCAATGTACAAAAGTAGGGTTTATCCACCAGAAAAAGGCACACGAAAACCGGTTTTATTGACATCTTATCGACATTCGGGCTCAGACTTCGAGCACGATGCCGACCACCTCGCCGCGATGGACCTCCGCCCCCGGCGGAACGGACTGCGAAACCACCCGCCCCCTCCCGCGGAACGAGACCTTCAACCCGCTCTTTTCCAACAGGTAGACGGCATCTTTCAGCCCCATGCCCCGCACGTCGGGTACCCGGCCGGCCTGCTGCTCCAGAGGGATCACCTCCACGAAGGTCGAATCCGTCCGTGTCTGTACCCAACCCCTGCCCCGGCGTTCGCCCTCCACGGGCAGCGAAAGTTTCGACGACACGCGCCTCACCTGGGGGGCCGGCCCCCCCTTCAGCGACACGGGCCCCTCCCACTTTCCGTCGTATCGCTTCGAGATGGGTTCCTGCCACTCCACCTGGGAGGCCACCACCCGGTCGGCAATGGCCCGGAACACGGGACCGGACAGCGACGCGCCGTAATAGGTGTGATAGGAGCCGGGACCGTAATAGGTCTTGATAGCGACGATGCAGCTGTACTTGGGTTTGTCGGCCGGGAAATAGCCGACCAGCGTAGCCAGGTAGTGACGGCCGCCCCGGGCATCGGTATAGCCATGGCGACCCTGCGCGATCTGCGCGGTACCGGTCTTGCCGGCCACCGTGTAGTAGGGACTCTTGAGCACCCGGGCCGTTCCCTCGTTCACCACCCCCTCCAGACAGCCGCGCACCTTGTCGAGCGTCTCCGACGAGCAGATCTTCGGCACCAGCGTCTCGGTAGGGAAGGTGCGGACGGTCTGCCCGTACTCCCTCAGTTCCCTCACCAGCAACGGACGCACCATCCGTCCGTCGTTGGCCACGGCATTATAAAGGGCGAGCGTGTGCATCGGCGTCAGACGCAGGGCATATCCGTAAGCCATCATCGCCAGCGTGGTACCGTCCCAGTACCGCTCTCCGGGATGCTTCACCACAGGCGTCGCCTCGCCGGCGATCTGCATGCCCAGCTCCTTGTCCAGCCCCATGCCGCAGATGAAATCGACGAACCGGGCCGGATCGTTCTGGTAGTGCTCCCACACCGCCTTGGCGAACCCCACGTTCGACGAGTGCTCGAACACCTGACGCAGGGTGAGCACGCCGTCCTTGTGCGAATCCACGATCTTCGCCTTGCCCACCCGGGCCGTACCGCCCTCGGTATCGATCTTGTCGTCGAGCGTCATCTTCGCGTCGTCCAACAGGGCGATCAGCGACGCCAGCTTGAACGTGGAACCCGGCTCGAGGTTCATGCCGATCGCATAGTTGAAATCCTCCACGAACTGCCCTTCCCCCTTGCGGGTCAGGTTAGCCATGGCCCGGATTTCGCCCGTAGCCACCTCCATCAGCACGACCGTGCCCCACTGGGCATGTCCCAGATCGAGCTGGCGCTTGAGAGCCGTCTCGGCCACGTCCTGAATATCCACGTCCAGCGTGGTGACCACGTCGATCCCGTTGACCGGCTCCACGTTCTCGGCATCGGGCACAGGCACCTTGAAACTACCCGACACACGCTGCATGAGCGTATTGCCGTCGATTCCCTTCAGGTCGTGGTCGAACGCCCCCTCGATTCCGATTTTGGTACCGGTCTGGTTCACGCGGCCGATCGTCCGGGCCGCCAGCGAACCGTGGGGCCGCAGCCGGAGATTGACCTGTTCGACGATCAGCCCTCCCCGGTTCTGCCCGAGGCGGAAGATCGGGAAACGAGTGATCTGCTTCAGCTCGATATAGTTGACCCGGCGGGGAGAGAGGCGGACATAACGGTTCGACTTCCGGTTGCGGCGGGCCGTCACCAGTTTATTGCGGTAGGCGGCCACGCTTTTGTCCTTGAAGAACGTGGCCAGACAGTAGGCCAGCGAATCCACATCGCGGTTGAAAACGGAATCGGCCAGACCTGCCGCCGCGAAGTCCATGCGAATCTCGAAAGTCGGAATCGAAATGGCCAGCGTACGGCCGTCGCGGGCCAGAATGTCGCCCCGGTCGGCTTCGATCGTCACCCGTTCGTAAGTGATCCGGCGCGCCTTTCTGCGCAGTTCATCGCCCTGCGGCCCGTACTGAATCCAGAGCACCCGCGCGAATATGGCCACACCAGCCAGCACGAAAAACAGGTAGAGCATCCGCACACGCAGCAGGATGTCGCGCTTGATTCCCGTCTTCTTCTCTTGCACCATTACTTTCCGATCACTTTAGGGGGTACGAGCGACTCCTGGAGGTCGATGCCCCGCACCTCCAGTTCACGGATGATCTCGCTCTGCCGCGTGGAGTTCATCCGCATGGCGGAGATGGTGAGCGACTTGGCACGCAACTCCTTCACCTCCTTCACCAGCGCGTCGTGGCGACGGTGGAGGTGCTGCATGCGGAACACGTTCGAAATATAGAGCAACATCAGGAAGGCCACGAACAACAGGTACGGATACAGGCGCCGGACCTCGGACTTCGAGAGGATATTGCCCGACAGCAGGGAACCGACATACTCTTTCAGCCTGGAGGGAGGCGCAACGGAGGCCTCTTCGTCGTCCTCCCTGTCCGGCGATGCCGCGGATGCGCCGGAGGTATCCGGCCCCACCCCTTCTTCCTTCATCCCGGCGGAGGAACCGGCGGGAGCACTGGCTGCCCCTTCCGGAACATCTTCCCCCAGCACCACCACATCCTCCTCCGGCTCCCCCCGGCGGGAGCGCAGGCCGGAGGCGAACTCCTCCGTTCCGCGCAGCGTCTCTTTCAGCCGCCGCTGCTGTTCCAGTTCCCACTCGGGGTCTATGATCGTATCCTTGGGCATGGTATCCTTTCAAAATCCGGTCAGCGCTCCGCAGACTTCTCCGCCACACGGAGGCGGGCGCTGCGGGAACGGGGATTGCGCGCCAGTTCATCGTCGGAAGGGACGATCGCCTTGCGCGAAACCACCGTGAAGGGCGACTGCACGCGCCCGTAAAAATCCTGCTCCGCCCTTCCCCCGAAATTGCCGCTGCGCATGAAATTCTTCACCAGGCGGTCCTCCAGCGAGTGATAGGAGATCACGGCCAGGCGGCCGCCGGGACGCAGCACCTTCAGACTCTGTTCCAGCGCCATTTTCAGCGCCTCCATCTCGTGATTCACCTCAATCCGCAGTGCCTGGAACAGCTTGGAGAGAAACTTGGTTTCGTCTTTTTTCGGCGTACAGGGCGCCACCGCCTCCACCAGTGCGGAGATGGTGAGGATCGGACCCGCCGCCCGCGCACGCTCGATGCAGTTGGCGATCTTGTAGGGAGTGTCCAGCTCGCCCCACTCGCGGAAGATGCGGGTGAGCCGCTCGTTCGTATAGGTGTTCACCACCTGTTCGGCCGAGAAACCGGCCCGCTGGTTCATCCGCATGTCGAGCGGCGCATCGAAACGGAACGAAAATCCCCGCTCCCGCGTGTCGAAGTGGTGGGAGGAGACCCCCAGATCGGCCAGCACGCCGTCGACCCGTTCCACGCCCCGCAGACGAAGCGCTCCCCGCATGAAACGGAAATTGCTCTCCACGAAGTGGAAACGCGGATCGTCCGGCACGTTGGCCCGGACATCCGCATCCTGGTCGAAAGCATACAGGCGCCCCCCGGGGCCGAGCTTTCCGAGCAGGGCGCGGGAGTGGCCGCCGCCGCCGAAAGTCAGGTCGACATAGGTCCCGTCGGGCCTGATATCAAGCGCCCCGATCGACTCGTCCAGCAGCACGGGTACGTGATAATCGGTCATCGTTCGCAGTTGTCATGAATCACGCGGTAAAGATACGCTATTCGGAAGGCTTTTCAAAACGGATTTCCGCAAAGAGTTTTTTATATTTGCAGAAATTTTCGAATAACCGTAACCTCAACCGAAACCGTCATGGAAGTCAGCGTCGCGGAGGTGCTCCGCAAGAAAAACCCGGCGGCGGCCCGGTGGATTCCCGGCTTCGCGGTGCGTTACCTCGCCCGCATCGTCCATGAGGAGGAGGTAAACTCCTACCTGCGCGACTTCGCCGACCTGGATGCCATCCACTTCGTCAAGGCCTGTCTGGAGCGCATGCGGATCGGCTACCGGGCCGAAGGCATGGAAAAACTCGATCCGCAGGGCCGCTACATCTTCACCTCGAACCATCCCTTCGGCGGCGTGGACGGCCTGATGCTGGCCGACGAGGTGAGCAAACACTTCGGCGACGTGCGCGTGGTGGTGAACGACATCCTGATGAACCTCACCCCGCTGGCCCCGCTCTTCATCCCCGTCAACAAGCACGGACGGCAGAACCCCGCCTACCTGCGCATGTTCAACGAGGCGTTCGATTCTCAGCTTCCGATCGTCACTTTCCCGGCCGGCCTCTGCTCCCGGCGCACGAACGGCACGGTGGCGGACGCCCCGTGGAAATCCAATTTCGTCAAACGGGCCGTTGCCTCCCGGCGGGACATCGTCCCCGTCCATTTCGACGGGGAGCTCTCGAACTTTTTCTACCGGCTCTCGAACATCCGCAAAAGACTGGGGATCAAGGCCAATATTGAAATGCTCTACCTGGCCGACGAAATGTTCAAACAGGGCGGGCGCCATTTCGACATCCGGATCGGCGACCCCGTACCGTGGCAGGAAATCCGCGCGGAAGGCACACCTGCCCGATGGGCCGAGCGCATCCGCACAAATGCGTATAATTTAAAAAATTCCGGCCGGTAGGCTCCACTTTTCAATTGTTTGGCTATTTTTGTACGGTTTTCCACACGAGCAGAACGAAAGATGAAACCCCTGATAGACCCCGTACCCCGAGAACTGATCGAGCAGGAACTGACCCCCGAGCGTCTGATGCGCAACACCAACAACGGAGGCAACCGCATCTATGTCATCACGGCCGAGAACAGTCCCCACACCATGCAGGAGATCGGACGACTGCGGGAATGGTCGTTCCGCGACGCGGGAGGCGGCACGGGCGCCGAGGTGGACATCGACGAACTGGACACCGTCCCCGGCGGATACAATCAGCTGCTGGTATGGGACCCGAACGCCCGCGAGATCATCGGCGGCTACCGCTTCATCATCTCCCGGGACAGCCACACGAAATACCTCTCCACCGAACACTACTTCCGGTTCAGCGACCGTTTCCGCCGCGACATCCTGCCGTGGACCATCGAACTGGGCCGCTCGTTCGTACAGCCCCACTACCAGGGCACACGCACCAACCCCAAGGCGATCTACGCCCTCGACAACCTGTGGGACGGGCTCGGAGGGCTGATCGTACGCAATCCCGACATGAAGTATTTCTTCGGAAAGGTCACCATGTACGGCGACTACAACCGGGAGGCCCGCAACATGCTGATCTATTTCCTGCGCAAATATTTTCCCGACACGGAAAACCTGGTGGAGCCGATCTACCCGATCGAACTGGACATCGACAACGAAAAGATGGCGGAGATATTCTGCGGCGCCAACTACGCCGAAGACTACAAAATCCTGGGGCGGGAAATCCGGGCCCGGAACGAAAACGTTCCTCCACTCATCAACTCCTACATGAACCTCTCGCCCACGATGCGGGTCTTCGGAACCGTATGCAATCCCGATTTCGGCGACGTGGAAGAGACGGGCATCCTGATCACCATCGAGGACATCTATCCGAAAAAGAGCGAACGGCACACGAAAAACATGCAGTAGACCGGCCGCGGGGAGGGTTTCATCCGTACCCGACAGTCGTCGGCACACCGTCGTGCACCTGAAACGGGCTCATTTCCGGCACACCGGAAACCCTGTTCTTCCGGCACTCGCCGAAACACTTTCCGCCGATGCGAAACTGGTACGAACCTTGCGGAAGAGAGCAGGGGAAACCGCCGTACGGCGACCCGCACGACTTTCAAAAATCGTTCGACATGGCAGACATAGACAATTTTTACGACGACAAACTGGACTTCACCGATGCGGAAGACCAGCTCAGGGATCAATCCGAAGAATTTAAGGAGACCGTAGGGGATACGGACGACGAAAAGAAAAAAACGGAACAGGAGACGGAAAAGAAACCGAAACCCTGCGGCTGCCGGCGCTGACCGAGCCGCGACGGAATCATTTCTCCCGCTCGGCGATATAATCGCACAGGCTCAGCAACGAACGGCGGCAGGGAGAGTCGGGATAGCCGCCGAGCAACGCACGGGCACGGTCGAGATAGTCGCCCATGACCTCGGCCGACCGCTCCAGTCCCCGGCCCGCGACCACCGCGTCGCGCAGATAATCCACATTCTGCGGACGGCGCCGGATATCGGAGAGCTTGGCAATCAGATGCCGCCGCTCCCTATCGGAGACGGACTCCAGAACGGTGAGCAGAGGCAGCGTGATCTTGCGTTCCCTCAGGTCGCCGCAGGCCGGCTTGCCCGTCTGGGAGGAGAGGGCGTAGTCCAGTATGTCATCCTTGATCTGGAAAGCAATTCCCAGATGGTCCCCGAACGTCTTCATCCGCTCCACCTCCTCCGCGGAGGCTCCCACAGCCAGCGCACCCGATCCGCTGCTGGCCCCGATCAGCGTGGCCGTTTTCTTATAGATAATGTCCAGATAGATCTCCCGGGTCATCTCCAGCCGGTCGCTCTGCTGGCTCTGAGTGAGCTCGCCTTCGCAGACCTGCCCGATCGACTTTGTAATAAAAGTTACGATATCGGTCGCTCCGCGTTCCAGTCCGACGGAAAAACTCCGGGCGAAAATATAGTCGCCGATCAACACGGAAGTGCGCGAACGCCACAAGGCGTTGACCGCAGGCTTGCTGCGCCGCACATAGGCCTCGTCCACCACGTCGTCGTGGACGAGCGACGCCGTATGCAGCATCTCGATCAGCATGGCCGCCAGGAAACTCCGCTCCCCGATCGGCTCCGTTCCCCGGTGCAGGGCCCCGGAGAGCATGACCAGCAGGGGGCGGATACCCTTGCCCCGCGTACCGAAAATATAGTTCAGCACCGACGACACATAGGCGTTCGGACTGCGGAGAGCATCGCGCAGATACTCCTCGTAGGCCGACAGTTCCGCCGCCACGGGTTCACGTATCGAATCGAGTGTCGCCATTCTACGGTTTTCGAAGCAACAAATGTAAGGCAAATTTACGGATAGTTTCCGATATCTCGACTATTTTTTATTACTTTGCAACATTAAAAACCGCTTCGTTTAAGGAATGAACAACCGGAAAATATTCATGCGCCTGCTCCCCTATCTGACGGCGCTGGGGCTCTTCATCGCGCTCGACATGCTCTATTTCGCCCCGCAGTACGAGGGCAAACAGCTTCAGATGCACGACGTGACCCAGTACCAGGGCATGAGCAAGGACATTCTCGACTACAAGGAAAAATACGGCACCGACCCCCAGTGGACGGGCAACATGTTCGGCGGCATGCCGGCCTATCTGATCGCGGTACGTTACCCCACGACGCTGGTCAAGTACGCCTCCGAGGCGATGAACTTTCTGGGCGACCCCGCCTGCCTGATCTTCATCGCCATGACGGGATTCTTCGTCATGCTCCTGCTGTGCGGCATCAATCCGTGGATCGGGATCGTCCCCTCGCTGGCATACGGACTTTCGACCTATTTCTTCATCATCATCGGAGCAGGACACATCACGAAAATGGTGGCGCTCGCCTGGGCGCCGATGATGGTGGGGGCCGTATTCTACACCTACCGCCGCAACATGTGGCTCGGAGCGGCGCTCACGGCCCTTTTCGCCTCGGTGGAGCTGGCCGCCAACCACCCCCAGATTACCTACTATTTCCTGCTGGTGCTGATCGCCTTCTGGATCAACGAGGCGATCGGGTCCTTCCGGCAGAAAACGCTGCCCCGTTTCGCCAAAGCCACGGGACTGCTGGCGCTGGCGGCCGTACTGGCCGCAGGTTCCAACCTCGCCCCGCTGTGGTACGTGCAGCAGCACTCCGGCGACACGATCCGGGGAGGCACGGAACTGACCCAGTCGGGCAGCGAATCGGCTCCCAAGAAACAGGGTTCGGGCCTCGATCTCGACTATGCCACGGCGTGGAGCTACGGAAAGGCGGAGAGCTTCAACCTCTTCATCCCCGACCTGATGGGCGGGGCTTCCGACCGGGGATTTTCGGACGACGGCCCCGTAGCGCAGACGCTCTCGAAATACGGCGCCCGCAGTCTGGCCGCCCAGCTTCCCGGCTACTGGGGCGACCAGCCAATCACCGCAGGGCCGACCTATATCGGCGCCGTAATCATCTTCCTCTGCGTGCTGGGCCTTTTCCTGCTTCGGGGACGGTGCAAATGGTGGATCGTGGCGATCACCGTGCTGGCCCTGCTGTTGAGCTGGGGCAGGAACATGATGTGGTTCACGGAGCTCTTTTTCCACTACTTTCCCGGTTACAACAAGTTCCGCACGGTGTCGATGATCCTCGTGATCGCCGAATGGAGCGTTCCCTTCGTCGCCGCCCTGCTGTTGGGCAAACTCTGGAACCAGGAGATCGAACGGCCCCGGATGCTGAAAGCCATCAAATACACGCTTATCGTCACGGGCGGTCTCGCCCTGCTTTTCGCCCTCGGAGGAGGTTCGCTCTTCCGCTTCGGCGAGGAGAACACCTACGGCATGATGATGCAGATGGCGGGAAACAATGAAAAAGTGGCCGGGGAGCTGACCGCCGCCATCGTGCAGGAGAGGGCCGACATGCTGCGGGCCGATTCGCTCCGCTCGCTGCTGTTCGTCCTGCTCACGGGCGGCACGATGCTCGTCTATGCCCTCGGCAAACTGCGCAGAGGATGGCTCGTGGCCATTCTCGCCGTGCTGGTCTGCGCCGATCTCGTCCCGGTCAACCTGCGCTACCTGCCCCAGAGCAAGTTCGTGGAGCCCCGCAAGACCGAGATTAAACCCACGGAGGCCGATCTGCAGATACTGGCCGACACGACGCCCGGCTATCGCGTGGCCAACTTCACGGTCAGCCCGTTCAACGATGCCACCACATCCTACTTCCACCGTTCGGTGGGCGGTTACCACGGCGCCAAACTACAGCGTTACCAGGACCTGATCGACCGCCATCTGTCGCAGATGCACGGAGAGGTCTACAACATGCTCAACACGAAATACTTCATCGTGCCCGGCCAGGACGGGAGACCCTCCGTGCAGTCCAATCCGGAGGCCAACGGCGCTGCCTGGTTCGTCTCGGACATCGAATGGGCCGCCACTGCGGACGAAGAGATCGCCGCATTGGACAGCCTCGACACAAAAACCACGGCCGTAGCGGACATCCGGTTCAGGCCGCAGGTGGAAAAGGAGCTGGAAGGCACGCGGCTCACGGCCGACTCCGCAGCCACGATCACGCTGACCGACTACCGTCCGAACCGGCTGACCTACACCTACCGAAGCGGAGCGAAAGGCCTGGCCGTCTTCTCCGAGATCTACTACGACAAGGGCTGGACGGTGACGCTCGACGGCCGGCCGGCCGATTATTTCCGGGCCGACTACCTGTTGCGGGCCATGGTGCTCCCGGCAGGCGAGCACACGGTGGTATTCAGTTTCCGGGCACCGAACTTCGACCTGCTCTCCAATATTACGCTGGTCTTCTCGTTACTGATCTTTGCGGGAGTGGCCGCAGCCGCCGGCTGGACCATCGTCCGCAAACGGAGGCAGACGGCGGGAACGGTCGCCCCGGGAAACGAAGAGGACTTTCTCCGCGACTCTAAACAGCGATAAAACATGGCCCACGACAGCAACAAAAGACTCAAACGCAAAGTACGCAATTCGTACATCGTCTCCACGGTCAGCATCGCCCTGGTGCTGTTCCTGCTCGGAACGGTCGGCTATCTGATCCTGAACGCCATGCTGGCGACCCAGCGGATGAAGGAGAACGTAACGGTCTATGTCATGCTGCGTTCGGACGTCACCGACGAACAGACCGCGGCGATCAAGACCAATCTGCTGAAGCAAAACGCCGTGCGCGAAGCCGTCTTCGTCTCCAAGGCGGAGGCTGCCGAAGAGTTCAGGGAGTACGCCGGCACCGATTTCGTGGAATTCCTCCGGCAGAACCCGCTGCCCGACTCCTTCGAGGTGAGCCTCAACGCGCGCTCTTCGGAGAAGGAGACCGTACGGGCGCTCGAAACGCAGATCATGCAGTGGCCCGGCGTGGATGAAGTGGTCTATCAGCGCAACGTGATCGAACAGATCACCTCCAACATCAACAAGTTCAACCTGATCCTGCTGCTGTTCGGCGGCACGCTGCTGTTCATCTCGCTGATCCTGCTCAACAACACGATCCGCGTGACGATCTACTCCAAGCGCTACATCATCAACACCATGAAACTGGTCGGGGCGACCCGTTGGTTCATCCTCAAGCCGTTCCTCGGATCGGGCATCCTGCAGGGCATCTACGCGGGCATCATCGCCTCGCTGATGTTCGCGGGCATGGTCGCCGGGCTGAGCGAGGGAATCCCGGAAGTGCGCTTCGTGGCCGAACGGTTCCAGATCGCCGTCATCATGGGCGGCATGCTGGCGGGCGGAGTAGCGATTTCGCTGCTTTTCACGACCTTCGCCGTCAACAAATTCATCAAAATGCCCCCCGGGCGCATCCACATGTATTAAACCAGGCATACCGATATGAAAAAGACCAAAAACACGACCGCGGAGGCCGTTCCCGAAAAAGAGGCCCGTATGGCACTCGGCCCGGCCAATTACAAACTGATGCTGATCGGTTTCGGGATCATCGTCCTCGGCTTTATCCTGATGGTGGGCGGCGCGAGCCCCTCGCCCGACCAGTTCAACTACGACATGTTCAGTTTCCGGCGCATCACGCTGGCCCCGATTCTCGTGCTGGGCGGCTTCGCATTCGAGATCTACGCCATCATGAAACGGGATAACAAAACCAAACACGAATAGCCTATGGACATATGGGAAGCGATCGTGCTGGGCACCGTGCAGGGACTGACCGAGTTCCTGCCGGTCAGCAGCAGCGGGCACCTGCAGATCGCCAAAGAGATACTGGGCGTGACCATACCCGACAACCTGTCGTTCGACGTCACGCTTCATGCAGCCACCGTGCTGAGCACCATCGTCGTATTCCGGCAGGAGATCGCCCGGCTGGCCCGCGGATTTTTCTCGACACGCTACAACGACGACATGGCCTACGTACTGAAAATCCTGCTGTCGATGATTCCCATCGGCATCGTCGGATTCGCATGCAAGGACCGGATCAACGAAATGCTCTCCTCGCCGTACATTCTGGCCGTCGTCGGCGCCATGCTGCTGCTGACGGCCGTGCTGCTGGCTCTCACCCACTTCTATAAGCCCCGTCAAAAGGAGAAAATCTCCTACCGGGACGCCTTCATCATCGGGCTGGGTCAGGCCTGTGCGGCCATGCCGGGCCTCTCCCGCTCGGGCACGACGATCGCCACGGGCCTGCTTTTGGGCGACCGCAAGGAGAGCGTGGCCCAATTCTCTTTTCTGATGGTGCTGCTGCCGATCATCGGGGAGACCTTTCTGCAGTTACTGGACGGCGAGTTCGCCTCGGCCGGAGGAGGTCTCGGCCCCGGGGCGCTCATCGCCGGATTCGTCGCCTCTTTCGTCGTCGGCTATCTGGCATGCCGCTTCATGATCGGAATCGTCAAGCGGGGCAAACTGATCTGGTTCGCCCTGTACTGCGCCGCAGCCGGCATCACATCCATCGCATATTACCTGGCAAACTAACGTAATCCCAAACGGAAACATGACAATCATAGACGGAAAAGAAGTCGCAGCCAGCCTGCGCAAGGAGATCGCCGCAGAGGTGGCGGACATGACCGCAAAAGGGGCGAAAGCGCCCTATCTGGTAGCCGTACTGGTCGGAAACGACGGAGCCAGCCAGACCTATGTGGGACACAAGGAAAAATGCTGCGCGGAAGTGGGTTTCCGCTCCACCGTGTTGCGTCTGCCGGAGGAGACCTCGCAGGAACAGCTGCTCGCCGAAATCGACCGGCTCAACCGCGATCCGGAAGTGGACGGGTTCATCGTACAGCTTCCTCTGCCCGGACATATTTCGGAACAGGCCGTGATCGAAGCGATCGACCCCCGCAAGGATGTGGACGGTTTCCATCCGGTCAATACGGGCCGCATGGTATCGGGCCTCCCCTCCTATCTTCCCGCCACGCCGGACGGCATTCTCTCCCTGCTCCGGTACTATAAGATCGAGACGGCGGGCAAGCACTGCGTAGTGATCGGACGCAGCAACATCGTAGGCCGGCCCATCGCCAACCTGCTCTCGCAGAAAGGATGGGACTGCACGGTCACGATCTGCCACAGCCGGACGAAAAACCTGAAAGAGGTGGTCGCCTCGGGCGACATCGTGATCGCCGCGCTGGGCAAGGCGGAATTCGTCACAGCCGACATGATCAAACCCGGCGCCGTGGTGATCGACGTGGGCATCACCCGCGTCCCGAGCGACAAGACCAAGAGCGGCTGGAAGTTGCTGGGCGACGTCAAATTCGACGAAGTGGCACCCAAATGCAGCTACATCACGCCGGTGCCGGGCGGCGTAGGCCCCATGACGATCATCTCGCTGATGAAAAACACACTCAAGGCAGGCCGCAAGGAGATCTACGGATAAATTCATGTCCCCGGTTGCCGGAGGACCGAACGTTTTCATCAAAACACATCCGTCCCTCCGGATTCAAACAGACAAGGCTGTCTCTAAAAAAGACAGCCTTGTCTGTTTTTTTCCTCTCCGGAATTCTATTCAGTATCGCTTTCCACTTCCAACAATTTATATAACCGGAATTCATACGGTTTGACATACCCCATCGCACCGAGATAACCTACATTCTCGTCATCGAACGCAATGAAAAGGCCCTCGGAAGCGATCTCGTTATCCACATCCACCGTGACCGGATCGAGCCATTTGCGCTGCTCCCTGTCGTAGCTGACGACCTGGAGATACCTCGCACCGCTGCTTCCCAGGGTGTACACGATATAGGGCACGCCATCCCTGTCCAGCGCCATGGTATGGGCACCGAAACGAGTGGTCGGAACCGAGGCGCCGAACGGACGGGGAGCGCTGTCCTCTCCATCTTTATAGGTGTACACCTGGAACAGGTAAGCTCCGTCCACCTGCTGGGAAGAGAGGAAATACATCGTACCGTCGTCCGCGAAATCAATCGCAAGATCGTTCCAGTTGGTAGCCGAAGAATTGGTCAGTCCGCTCTCGACCAAGGTGGAGACACTTCCGTTCGTCCACTTGTACAGGGAATAAAATCCGCCCGTGCCGACATTGGCGACCCCGATATAGACACTTTCCCCGAATCGTCTGGCTTTCTGGTAGTAGGTCGACGTATAGGTCGTCGGACGGTTCGGAATGACACCGGAAGTCCATCCGCTGCCCGAATAGGAGGAAAGCGTAGCCAGTCGGTAATATTCCGTATTACGTCCGTTTCCGGTAGTCACGACGACTATCCGGCCCGTTGCATCGACTGCAAGAGCTCCGTGCGAAGTATTGACCGCATAAGGGATGAATCCCGACGTTCCGACCACCTTCCAGGCGGAACCGTCATACGTCATCACGGTCGGAGCATTCGACACGGAAGCTCCTCTGTCTGCATACAGCACGAACGGTGTACCCTTCGTATCGAACTCCAGATCGACGGCTCCGCCCACTTCGGTCGAAAAAGCCTCCTCCCCGATCCGGACGAATTCGGAACCGTCCCATTTGGCGAAGGCCAGTTTGTCCTCATCGCTGGCCGTTTCGGTCACGCAATAGACCAAATAGGGCAACTGATCGACCGGATTGAGTTTCATCTTGAAATCGGACCGGGTGAACTCGTTTTCCTCGGCCTTCAGCGTACCTACGTGTGTCCACACCTTGTTGACCGGCTTCGTGATATTCACGCTGAAAACCTGGGCGTATTTGGATTCGGAATCGGAAACCAGCATGTCGACAGGCGAGGAGTAATCGTACACCGTGCTCCCGCTTTCGAAAATTTCGTCCCCGACGCTGACTATATCGCCGTCCGAAACCGTAAACCGGGCTTTGAGCTGCGTTTTGTCCACACTCTCCGGAAGAGCGACCACGATATCGCGTCCGGTGATCTCGCCCTCGTAATCCAACACGAGCACACCCGCGTTATCCTCGGCATAAAAACCGAACGAAGTGATTTCAGCCTTGTAGTCGCCACTCCCGCGTCCATCGACGGACTTGTCGGAAACGCAAGCGGCCATGAACATGGCACAACCCGCAACCGTGCATAACTTCAACCAATTTTTCATCTTCAACGGATTTTATTGGGTCTACATATTCACCTTGGTAATCGTATAATAGCTGTTGAGTTTGTCCGGTCCCGGATAACCCATCGTAAAATTCATGCTGTTGCTTTTGAGCACGATTTTCACGCTATTGTCCTTGACAGGCCTGCCGCCGGCATCCACGGAGTCGTCCACCCGGCGGGGCAGCCAGCGGATGTGGATCACATTCACGTAGAGACCCACGGGAAACACCAGCTGTTTGGGACTGAGCAACTCGTAATCCACTCCCTCCTGCAGGCCGTTGCCCGGTTCCAGGTCGTAATTCACCAGCAGTTCGCTTTCCAGCGTCCTGGAGCTGAGAATCACGGCATACGTCGTCTCGAAACTTCCCTCGCTGTCGACCTCGGCACTCGAAGTGGTATTGGTGGAATTGTCGGTGATATAGATAAACGGATGATCGAAAATCACCTCGTGCTTCTCACAAGAACACAACATCGCTCCCAATACGCAGAGCCATATTCCAAAAACTGTCTTCCTATTCATAATTTCTGCTTTGATTCGATTAATAACCCGGATTCTGCTGTATCCCGATATTGACCTCCACCTCGATACTGCTGAGCGGAAGGACGAACTTGTCGTTGGGATAGTTCAGCCGCCGGACGACGGAAGTGGTTTTCGCATCCCGCTCCAGATTCTCCTTGTAACGGACGATATCGAAGAAACGGACCCCTTCCAGGCTCAGTTCCAGAATACGCTGCCGTTTGACAACATCGAGAAGCTGATCCGCGCTGCCCGGCAATGTCACCCGGCCGGTCTCCGTATTCTCCGCCCGGGCGATGATCTCCTTCAGGTCGGCAGCGGCGAGCGACGCTTCGTTCAGCCGGCAATAGGCTTCGGCGCGAATCAGGTACATTTCGGACACACGCAGTACGATCGGGGAGTAGAACAGGTCCTCTTCGTCGGCCGTAGGATCATAGTCGGGGCCGTAGTCGTACTTGAGCAAATCAGTCCCGTCGAGCAGCTGCCTGCGGACATCGTTCTCGTCACTTTCATTCATCTCTTGCAGGAACTTCCCGGAAGCCATGACATTCTGCTCTTCGGCTTCGTAGAACGACCTCAGTCCCCGGCTGGAGATCTGGTCTCCGTTCAGGCGGAACACGGACTCGTCCGAGGCGACCTCCTGCACGAACATCTCCGCATACTGGTCGGCCGGGGTCAGCGACTTGGCCTGAATCACCTCGGAAGCGTAATCCCGGGCATTTCCCCAATCCTCCATATAGAGATAGACACGGGCGAGAAGCGCCTTGCAGGTCAGTGCGGAAACGGTGTACTTGTCGGTCGCGGCCGAATTGCCGAACAGGCGTATCGCCTCGTTCAGGTCATCGACGATCTGCTTGTACACATCCCGGATCGGAGAGCGAAGAATACGGTCATTGACCAACGGGATGGTGTTCACGACAGCGATGCCCAGATGCGAGGCATCCGCCGTATAGTTATACGGCTGCGCATAGGCATTGCAGATGAACAGATGCGTGATCGCCCGGAAAAAGAGCGCCTGTGCCATGATCCGGTCGACCTCTTCGGCACTGGCAGGGAAATCCGTCTTCAGTTCGGGAGCGTAGTAGAGCAGATGGTTTACATTCGAAAGCAATTCGTACCCGTCCGACCAGATACGTCCCACGGCCCCCGTCTCCTGACTGGGATTCGACGTGTAATCGTACTGATCCCTCATGTCGGTGGCGGTGGCAGAGAGGGAGACCATGTCGGCCGCCACCTCCGAATATTTCATATATTCGGCGTTGTAGAAGTTGTAGAACAGACGGTAGAGGCCCAGATTGGCGGACCGGAGTCCCTCCACGTTGGAAAAGAACTTGGGAATGTCGTTCCTACCCAACTGTTTCACGTTCAGGAAATCGCAACTGGCGGCCAGCACGAGCGCCAGAGACAATATGCTTATTTTTCCGATGATTTTCATACTCATTCCTACTCTTAAATTAGAACGACAGGTCTATTCCCAGCATAAACGATCTCTCCTGAGGATACGACTGCATCAGCGTCTTGTAGCTGTTCCGGTTGGCGTAATCCCTCGGAGTCCACAGGAAAAGATTGTTCCCGATGAACGATACGGCGGCTCCCTTGATACCCACCCGGGAACAGAACCGGTCCGGCAGATTGTAACTCAGCGCCAGATTGGAAAGCCTCAGATAGGTTTTGCTGTACAGGAAACGGGTGTTGTAACTGGCGGTGTATCTCGAAAGATTGGCGATGTTCACGGGATTGGCCGCCAACTGCCCGGGGTACTGCCACCGGTCCAGCATCTCCACGGCCTGGTTCTGGCTCACGATATCCCGGCCGTCGGTCATCCCGCTGCTGGCGAGGCTGCTGTTGGCATATCCCCCCACCGAATAGTTGAAGAACGCCGAAAGCGAAAGGTCTTTCCAGCGGAGCATCGTGCTGAACCCTCCGTAGATCGTCGGCCGTTTGGTTTTATACGGCACCCGGTTGTCGTAGCTGTACACCCGCGTGACGTTTCCGTTCTTGTCGTACCAGAGCGGAGCTCCGTCGCGGGGATCGACCCCGGCCCACCGGATCAGCATATGGGCATCCATATCCTCGCCTTCCACCCACGCGGTATTTCCGAAACTGACCATACGGCCGTCGTCGTTCAGCTTGAGAATCTTGTTCCGGTTGTGGGAGAGGTTGGCGGAAAGCGTCCAGTCCCAATCCTTCTGTCTGATAACATGGTAGTCCAGCGTGAGTTCGACACCCATATTGCGCATTTTCCCGGCATTCCGGTACACCCGGCTCTGGCCGATAATACGGGAGACATAAAGCTGGCTGATCAGATCGCGGGTGATGTTGTTATAATAGTCGAGGCTGATGTTCAGGCGGTCGAACAGACCGATATCCAACCCCAGATTGAATTTGTCGGTAATCTCCCAACCGATGCCCGGATTGGCGATCTCCGAAATCCTGGACCCCAGTTCTCCATTGTAACCGCTCGTCAGACTCGTGGTATAGACCCCCCGGGAGATGGCGCTGCTGATCTTCGAGTTTCCGGCCGATCCGTACGAAACCCTCAACTTCAGTTGGTTGATAAAATCCACGTTGAAAAACTTCTCCCGGTGAACGTTCCACGACACGCCGGCGGAAGCGAAATTGGTCCACTGCGAGAACTCGTCGAAATCGGATGTTCCGTCCGAACGGAAATTGGCCGTCAGGAAATAGCGGTTGTCGTAGGCGTATTTGACCTGGAACATGTAGGACATTTTCCGCGAAACGGAAGAGTTGCTGCCGCCGTTGCGCGTGGAGGCATAGTTCACCTCCTGGATTTCGTCGTTGGGATAGCCGTTGCCTGTGGCTTCCAGAGACTGGCGCTGCGTGCTGGTCATTTCGAACCCGGCCAGCCCGGAGAGGAGGTGCTTCCCGAAACGTTTCTGGTAATTGAGCTGTTCGTTGTTGATCCAGTTCAGGAAATTGGCCTGGCTACGCCGGGAGTAGCCGACCGGCGTGTGCACCATCTTGCGCTCCGGATCCTCCTCCTTGTCCGCCCTCTTGTAGCTTATTCCGGAAAGGTTGGTGCGGGCTTGGTAAATATCCTCGTACGTGCCGATATAGTGCACGCCGAAGGAGGCCGACAGGGTCAGTCCGGGAATGAACTCGTACTTGAGGGCCGCCGAACTGATCGTGTTGAACGTACGCTGCCGGTTGGTATTCTCGTCCCGCTCGGCCAGCGAGTTGAAGAAATTATACTCCTGCGGCCAATAGACGGTGGTCCGCGACGTCACCGGCAGGTTGGTCCAGGGGTCTATATCGCCCGGAGCGAGCGTGATGGCCGTATACTCCTTGTTCTTCAGGCGGTAGGTGCCGTCTTCGTTGTAGGGGGATACGATCGGTTTGAACGTGTAATAGTCCCTGTCGAGCGAAAAAATGTTGTTGATGTTGTAAGACATGTTCGACTTCAAATCGAACGTAAACCGTTTGGAAAGTTTGTACGACGTCCCGAAACGGGCCGAAATACGGTCGGCACTGTTTCCCTCGAGCGCGGTGGTTTCCCGGAAATAGTTCACGCCCAGATAATTCCGCATCCGGTCATTTCCCCCGGTCATCGAAACGTTCGCCTGTACGGTCTGCCCCACGTCGAAAAACAGATCGTACCAGTCGGTATTCGTGGCGGAATAGGTATTGAAATCGTTGTCCTGGAATGGAAATTCCCGCGAATCGTATCCGGCATTGGCCCATGCCTCGCGGGCCAGCATCATATACTCCGGCCCGTTGAGAATCTTGTACCGGGTGCTTTTGTCCACCAGCGAAACGCCGTATTTCAGGGAGACGTTCAGCGTAGGGGCTCCCGCCTTGCCCTGTTTGGTCGTCACGAGAATGATGCCGGAGGAGCCGTTGGCCCCGTAGATCGAAGTCTCCGTCGCATCCTTGAGCACGGTGATGGACTCAATGTCCGCCGGGTCGATGTACGACAGCGGGCTCACCGAAGTCTGTACACCCGTAACGGCGTTGTTGTCGTCTCCCGTGTAGATGGGAACTCCGTCGACGATCCAAAGCGGTTCGTTGCCGGCACTGAGCGACGTGTTGCCCCGGATACGCAGGTTATAGCGCGACCGGGCACCCCCGTAATCGTTCTGAGCCTCGATATTGAACCCGGGAACAAGTCCCTCGAGCATCTTGTCGATCCGCGCGGCCGGCAGATTCTTCAGCTTGTCGGCATTGACCTGATAGGCGCTTCCGACCATCTCCGACCGTTTCTGAATCGTTCCATAGGCACCTACGATCGTGATCTCTTCGATCGACTCGCTCGACTCCTTCATCTGGACCCTCAGCGTGGTCTGCGTCGTGACCGCCACGGTCTTGGGCTCCATGCCGATAAACGAAAAGAGCAGGGTGGCACCTTCACGGGGTATCCGGATAGAGAACTGACCGTTCACACCGGTGGCCACACCGCCGCCCGACTTACCTTTGATCACGACTGAAACGCCTATCAGAGGGGTACCCTGCTGATCGACCACGACTCCCTTCAAATCCCGCATCTCTCCCTGCCGGGAATCCGCACCCGATGCCGTCACCGTACACGGCAACGAAAGCAGGCAACAGAACACGAGAAGCAGCGTAATAGATTTCTTCATAAGCATCCGTATTAAGTTTGGCAAACAATACGACTTATAATCCCCACTTCGAGGCCCGGTCATTTTCATCTCCGATCCGGGAGAAGACAATCGAAGCATGCAGGGGTATGCAGACAAATATATCAAATTAATATATAAATTAATTCGAGAACCGGTATAAAATTTCTGTTAATTTCATTTTTTATTAATATATTTTAACAATTCCGATAAATCAGAAGCAAAAAGCAGCCATTCGGTTAACGAATAGCTGCCTCGAAAAGTTCGGGATTCCGCCCCGGCGCTACATGCGCTCCGGCACTTCGATACCCAGCAGTTTCATGCCTGTGGCGATGATGCGGGCCACCTCTTCGCAAAGGCGCAGGCGCATTTTGCGGACGGCGTCCCTCTCCTCCCGGAGAATCGAATGGTCGTGATAGTAACTGTTGTAGGCTTTGGCCAGATCGTAGACGTAAGCAGCGATCAGCGCGGGAGAGAAGCTCTCTCCCGCGGCACGCACCACGGCGGGAAAATCGGCCATCTGTTTGATCAGCGTGATCTCCTCGGGCAGGTACTCCACGCCTTTCACGTCGCCCCGGGCATAGTCGATGCCCCCTTCGGCCGCCTTGCGCAGAATGGAGCGGATACGTGCATGCGTGTACTGGATAAAAGGTCCCGTATTGCCGTTGAAGTCGATCGACTCGCGGGGATCGAAAAGCATCGTCTTGCGCGGATCGACTTTCAGGATGAAATACTTCAGCGCCCCGAGCCCCACCATGCGGCTGATCGCGTCGGCCTCCCCGGCGGAGCACCCGTCGAGCTTGCCCAGCTCCTGCGACATCTCGCGGGCCGTGGCCACCATGTCCGCGATCAGGTCGTCGGCATCCACCACAGTCCCCTCGCGCGACTTCATCTTTCCCTCGGGCAGCTCCACCATCCCGTAGGAGAGGTGGAAGATGTGATCGGCCCAGTCGTATCCCAATTTGGAGAGGATCAGCTTGAGCACCTGGAAATGGTAATTCTGTTCGTTACCCACCACGTAGATCATCTCGTCGAGCTTGTTCTCCTCGAAACGGCTGAGGGCCGTCCCCAGGTCCTGGGTCATGTAAACCGAAGTACCGTCGCCGCGCAGCAACAGCTTCTGGTCGAGGCCGTCCGCCCCGAGGTCGATCCACACCGACCCGTCCTCCTTGCGGAAAAAGATACCGCGCCGCAGGCCGTCCTCCACGAGGCTCTTGCCCAGCAGATAGGTCTGCGACTCGTAATACACCTTGTCGAAATCGACGCCCAGCGCCTTGTAGGTCACGTCGAACCCGTCGTACACCCAGCCGTTCATCGTCTGCCACAGACCGTACACTTCCGGGTCTTTGGCCTCCCATTTGCGCAGCATCTCCTGCGCCTGCCGCATCAGGGGAGCCTTGTGCTTGGCCTCCTCCTCGTCCATGCCGCCGGCCACGAGCTCCTTCACTTCGGCCTTATAGTGCTTGTCGAACTCGACATAGTATTTCCCCACCAGATGGTCCCCCTTCATGCCGCTCGAAGCGGGTGTCTCCCCGCCGCCGAAGAGTTTCCAGGCCAGCATGCTCTTGCAGATATGAATGCCCCGGTCGTTCACCAGATTGACCTTCAGCACCCGGTGGCCGTTGGCAGCCAGAATCTGCGCCACGGAATATCCCAGCAGGTTGTTGCGGATATGCCCCAGATGGAGCGGTTTGTTGGTATTGGGCGACGAATACTCCACCATGATCGTGCGGCCGGTCGGCCCGGCGAACCCGAAGCGTTCGTCCGCCGCGATCTCGGCGAACCGATCCCCCCAGAACGCTCCCGAAAGCGAGAGGTTCAGGAATCCCTTGATAACGTTGAACGCGGCGATCTCCGCCACATTGTCCACGAGCCACTGCCCGATTTCGGTGCCGGTCTGCTCGGGACCCTTGCGGCTGGTCTTGAGCAGGGGGAAGACGACCAGCGTATAGTCGCCTTCGAACTCCTTGCGGGTCTTCTGTATCTGGACGGGAAACGCATCGGCGCCATACAGGGCCGACACGGCGGCCTGCGCCTGCTGCTGGAGGAAATTCTCGATATTCATACCGTTGTAAGCTGTTTTGTCGCCAAAGATAACTATTTTTGCGGCAAAATCATAACGCCGCATGAAGATAGCCGACATAGACCTGGGCGACAAGCCGCTCTTTCTGGCTCCGATGGAGGACGTCACCGATCCTTCGTTCCGCCACATGTGCAAGGAGTTCGGTGCGGACATGGTCTACACGGAGTTCATCTCCTCGGACGGACTGATCCGCGATGCGGCGAAATCGCGCGCCAAACTGAACATTTCGGATGCGGAACGTCCCGTAGGCATCCAGATCTACGGCCATCTGGTCGAGCCGATGGTCGAAGCCGCCCGGCTGGCCGAGGAGGCCCGTCCGGACGTGATCGACATCAATTTCGGCTGCCCGGTCAAGAAGATCGCGGGGCGCGGAGCGGGCAGCGGCATGATGCGCGACGTTCCGCTGATGGTGGAGATGACGCGGCGCATCGTGGAGGCGGTCCGCACACCCGTAACCGTCAAGACGCGGCTGGGCTGGGACGACGAGCACCGCAACATCGAAGAGATCGCCGAACGCCTTCAGGACGTGGGCATCGCCGCCCTCACGATCCACGGCCGCACGCGGGCCCAGATGTACCGCGGCGTGGCCGACTGGACGCTGATCGGAAAGGTGAAGAACAATCCCCGGATACACATTCCCGTCATCGGCAACGGGGATATCTCTTCGGGCGAAGACGCCGCCCGGGCCTTCGACCGTTACGGAGTGGACGGCGTGATGATCGGCCGGGCCACCTACGGCCGGCCATGGATTTTCCGGGAGGTGCGCCACTACCTCTCAACGGGCGAAACGCTGCCCCAACCCTCGGTCCCGGAACGGGTGGAAATCGCCAAACGCCACCTGCTCAAATCGGTGGAGGTGAAGGGCCCCAAAGTGGGCGTACTGGAGATGCGGCGCCATCTCTCCGGCTATTTCAAGGGGCTGCCCGACTTCAAGGCCACCCGCCTGCAACTGGTCACCCTCAACGAGGTGCCCGACCTGCTCCACACGCTCGACTACGTCCGAGACCGGTGGGGCGACTTCGACGCCGGAAGCATCACGCCCCCCCCTCTGTCGCACGAATTGTAACCCCGCCCGGGAAACGGCACGGAAACCGGAGCGTCCGGCACGTCCCGTCACCCCTTACGGCGGCACCATACAGACAGGGGAGGTCCGGAATTCCGGACCTCCCCTGTCGTTTTCCCTGCCGGCTACCGGTTCTCCCCGGCCGGTTTCAGGTATTTGTCCAGCCAGCCGAAGAACTCCCGGTTCCACACCAGCGAATTCTGAGGTTTGAACACCTGGTGCGCTTCGTCCTCGAAAGCCACCAGCCGTGCAGGAATCCCCCGCACGCGGGCGGCGGTGAAGGCCTCCAGGCTCTGCGTATAGGGAATCCGGAAATCCTTCTCTCCCGTGAAGATCAGGATCGGCGTATCCCACTTCTCCACGAACTTATGCGGCGAATTGGCATAGGAGCGCTGCGCCGTCGCATTGCCCTTGTCCCAATAGGGGCCGCCGTAGTCATTGTTGACGAACCAGAGTTCCTCGGTCTCCCCGTACATGCTGTCGAAATCGAAAATGCCGCAGTGGGCGATGAAAGCCTTGAACCGCTTGTCGTGGTTGCCTGCCAGGAAAAAGACCGAATACCCGCCGTAGCTGGCGCCCACACAGCCCAGACGATCCTCATCCACCCACGGTTCGGAGGCCACGTCGTCGATGGCGCTCAGATAGTCGCGGATATTCTGTCCGCTGTAATCGCCCGAAATCTGGTCGAGCCACTCCTGCCCGAACGAAGGGAGTCCGCGCCGGTTGGGCGCCACCACCACATACCCCTGCGCCGCCATCAGCTGCAAGTTCCAGCGGTAACTCCAGAACTGGCTCACCACGCTCTGCGGACCGCCCTGGCAGTAGAGCAGGGCCGGATAGCGTTTCGTACTGTCGAAATCGGGAGGCAGCACTACCCAGGTAAGCATCTGCTTGCCGTCGGTGGTCTTCATCCAGCGTTTCCGCACTTCGCCCATCTTTACGTTGTCGTATACCTCCCCGTTCACCGCGGTCAACCGGGTCATTTCCCCGGTGGAGGGATCGACCCCGAACAGTTCGGTCGCCATCGAAAGCGTGGTCACCTCGGCCACCATCCGGTCGCCGGCACGGGTGAAGGCATTGATGTCGTGGTCGCCCGATGTCACCGTCTCCACTTCGAGAAGATCGTAGTGCGGCCGATCGCCGGCTGCCGGCCGGTAAGGCACCTTACATATCTGATGCGTGGCAGCTATCGGGGCGATGAACCAGAGTTCGTCGTTCCCGTTCCAGACCACGTTCGAGGCATTGTAGTCGAATCCGGCGGTCAGGTCGCTCATCGACCCGTCCTCACTGTTCCATACAAATAGACGCTCCTTGTCCGACTCGTTGCCCGGGCGGCGCATGCTGCGGAAGGCGATCTTCCTGTCGTCGGGCGAAAAGACCGGATACTTGTCGTAACCGGGCATCGAGGGCATCCTTCTCAACCGCGGATCGAGCGGTTCTTCGTCGCCCTTGCAGATATTGCGGGTCGCAGCGGAAGCCACGTCGTAGAGATAGATATCCGAATCGGTCGAAACGGCGTATTCCGTGCCGGTCATCTTCTTGCAGGTGTAGGCCAGCTGTGTTCCGGCATGGTTCCAGGCGATCTCCGCTCCGTCGAAATAGGGCGCCATCGGAGCGTCCCACGGTTCGCCCTCCATGATGTCCTTTCCTTCGGTCAGCCGGCCGTCCTTCAGATCGGCCACGAAGATGTGCATGTAGCCGCCTTCGTCCCAATAGTTCCAGTGACGAGCCATCAGATCGTCGTAGATACGGGCTTTCGAAGCGCCCATATCGGGATAGATGTCGGACGACCTGCGCTTTTCGACCTGCACCCGTTTCAGGTAGTAGGCCCTGTCTCCGGACGGAGCGATCCCGAACCCGGCGATCCCGTCCGCAATGTCCGATACCTGCACGGCCTTGCGCGAGGAGACGTCCATCTTCCAGAGCTGGTCGCTGCCGCTCCGGTCGGAAACGTACCACACCGCACCGCCGTCCGCACTCCAGGCGGGAGACCCCACATTCTCGTCCGCCTCCGTCAGGACCACGGGATCGCCTCCCGCCGCAGGAGAAAGACAGAGCGAAGTCCGGCCTCTGTTCTCCGCCATGTCATATTTCGTCAGCGTATACACTACGCTCTGTCCGTCCGGAGAGAGGGAGGAGGAGCCGATCCGGTTCATCTTCCACATCACCTCGGGCGTAAAGACCCCCGCCTGTTTCTCCTGCGGGGTCAGCCCGTTGTCGATCTTCGTCGTCATATTTTCCGTTTTTGTTCCGCACGACGCCATCGCCCCCACAGCCACGGAGAGCAACAGCCATGATTTCAGATTTCCTGCCATATTGCGTTTGTTCGTTAGTTGTCTTTCACTCCCTGTCCAGATAGCCCGCCCGGACGAATACCTCCCGGATGGAGCGGAAACTGCCGGAAAGCAGCTCCGGAAGCCGCGCAGGCCCGACCCACTCGGCCCGGGTGATTCCCTCCTCCCGCTGGGGTGCGAGCCGTCCGCACCCCTCTCCGGCATCCATGCGGTACCACCAGCACCTTTTCAGCGTCCATACCCCGTGCCACTGATAGAAATGCAGGGTATGGACCAACCATCCGCCCGTAGCCGCCACCCGCACGCCCGTCTCTTCCTCCACCTCCCGCAGGGCACACGTTTCAGGACTCTCGCCCGGCTCCAGATGTCCCTTGGGCAGGTCCCAGCGGCCGTTGCGGAAGATCAGCAACACCCGACCCCCGGCATCGGTCACGAGCCCGCCCGCCGCCTCGACACGGGCGAACAAGTTGCAAAAAGCATCGAAATCACGCCCGGGATCGGACGATATTATCCTCAGCTCCTTGTTATTTTCAACAATTTGCAACACCTTTGCAATGGAAAGCGGAACTCCGCCCTCCAGCACCGCCACACCGGGCTCGGGAGAGGGCGCCGTACGGGTGAAACCGATCCGTTTATCCTCGAAACAGACACTATAATTCATAACCATGAAGAATACCGAGCAACTCGTAGCACAAAGCCTGTTACAAATTAAGGCAATAAAACTGAATCCGGCAAATCCTTTTACATGGGCGTCGGGTTGGAAATCCCCTATCTACTGCGATAACCGCAAGACGCTCTCCTATCCCGAGGTGCGCAAACTCATCTACGAATCGTTCGCCGAGCGGATTACGAAGCTCTATCCCGAAGCCGAGATCATCGCCGGCGTAGCCACGGGAGCCATCGCCCACGGCGTGCTGGCCGCCGAAAAGATGGGCAAGCCGTTCATCTACGTACGGTCGGCCCCTAAATCGCACGGACTGACGAACCAGGTGGAGGGGGAATACCATGCGGGAGCCAAAGTGGTGGTCATCGAAGACCTCGTCTCCACCGGGGGCAGCAGTCTCAACGCCGTGGAAGCGCTGCGCGACGCGGGCTGCGAGGTGCTGGGCATGCTGGCCATCTTCACCTACGGATTCCCGACCGCCGCCGGGAACTTCGCAAAAGCGGGCGTCCGCCTCGACACGCTGAGCGACTATTCCACCATGATCGCGCTGGCGGCCGAACAGGGTTACGTCCATCCCGACGAGCTCGACGCCCTCCGCGAATGGCGCGAATCTCCCTCCACCTGGAGACAATAGAAACGCCCTTGAAACGGAACATTTCCGGACAGGAAATCAGGTACACTATTTGCATCGAAACCAGACAAGACAGATTCATGGAAAAATACGAAAGCCACCAGGTGAGGATACTGCGTCCCGCCGCCGTCATCTACCGCACGCTCTCCGACTTCTCCAACTTCACCCCGATCCTGCAGGACAAGGTGGAAGAGTGGCAGGCCGACGCCGACAGTTGCTCGTTCAAGGTGAAGGGCTTCACGGCCCGGCTGCGGATCGTGGAGCGGGAAGAGAACAAACTGGTCAAGGTGACCGGCGACGAAGGTTCGCCTTTCCCCTTCTTTTTCTGGCTGCAGCTCCACCCCGTGGACGATACGGACACCCGCATGCGGCTGGTGCTCCACATCGAACTGAACATGATGATGAAGATGATGATCGGAGGCAAAATCCGCGAGGCGATGGACCAGATCGCCGACAAGATCGCCGAAAGTTTCAACAACGCCCCTATATAAGACCGCAACCATGTAAAACGCCGCCGCCATGTTCTACCTGATCGCCGCCATACTCGGCTCCTCCTCGCTGACTATCATTCTGAAACTCTTCCAGCTGAAGGGGGTGGACCGGACGGTCGGAATCACGGTGAACTATATCGTGGGGGCGGCCATGGCTTTCCTCTTCGCACCGAAAACGGTCTCCGTCGCGGAGATCGTCCATGCCCCGTGGTTTCCGCTCGGCATGCTCACCGGAGCCATGTTCATGCTCTCCTTCATGGTCTACGCCCTGTCGGCCCAACGATCGGGCGTGGCCGTCACCACCATCTCGGGTCGGGCGGCCATGGCCATTCCGGTCATCTTCGCGTTCGCGGTGCTCGGAGAGACACCCACGCCGCTCAAAATCGTCCTGTTGATCCTGTTGATCCTCTCGATGCCCGTCATACTCTACAAACGGCAGGAGCCGGGCAGGACCGAGGAGCGGTCGCTCGCATGGACGGCCGGATTGCCGATCGCCGTATTCCTGTTCAACGGCACGAATGACACATTGGTACAATACATCCAGAAAGTGCAGATAGCGGCCCGCGACGACAACCCGATATTCATGGGCAGCATGTTCGTCGCAGGCGCCGTGATGGGCCTCGTCTATTATCTGATCGAACGCCGCGGGAAATGGTACGTTCCCACGGGACGCGATCTGCTGTGGGGCACGATTCTCGGGGCGACGAACTGGGTCTGCATGATCGGCGTGCTTTACGCGCTCACGCGCATGGACGGGTCGATCTTCTATGCGCTCTATTACAGCGGAGCGATCGTCTGCGCGACGATCGTGGGCGTCTGGGCCTTCCGGGAGAAACTGTCGCCGCTCAACTATGCCGGCATCGTCGTGGCCGTAGCGGCCATCGTCCTGCTCAGCATGCAGTAAAACCGCACAGATTGCGCAGAACCCAGTAAAAGGCCAGCACGGTCAGGACGATCCCGATCGCACGGCGCCCGGTCAGCACATCGTACAGGCGGGGAAAGCGCACCCGTCCGCCGAAATATTGGAGATACAGAAGCAGGAAGACATAGGGAAGGGCCACCGTCAGGATCGGGTTGTAGGCCAATCCCTCCGCAATCTTCCCGTGCAGGATATGATACAGCGCACGGCCGGTTCCGCACCCCGGACATTCGTACCCCGTCAGCAGCCGGAACGGACATTTGGGCATCCACCATGCCTGCCGGGGATCGACGAAAAAAAGCATAACGACGACCCCGCTGATGACGAGAGCCGTCGTTATGCCTGTCTTTCTACGCATCGGAAACGCCTGGCCCCGGAATATCCGGAACAACGCAACGGCCGCTACATGGCCGACATGCTCTGAAACATACCCATTCCCATGCCCAAAGCGATCAGGAAAACATAGAGTATCCATCCCGCACCGGCCACGATCATGCTGGCGATCGTCCACTGTTTGGCGGACCGGGCCGTACGGATCGCATCGTCGTAACGCCGGTCATGCCACAGTCCGTCCACCTTCGACGCATACACGATGGCCGGAATGCTGAGCGGCAGGCAGCACAGGATGGCCGAAATGATCGACCAAGCCAGCCACGAATCGGGCTTCGGAGGAATCACGACCGTCTGAGTCTCCGACTGCACAGGGGCAGGAGGTACGACGGGCGGCGCCACGGGAGGAGGCGTACCGGCAAACAAGGCGGCCGCCAACTCCTCAACTTCACCCGCGTCCGTCCAGTCGGCCATACTGGCCGTCCAGACCTTAGTACCGGGCCGGATTCCGATCCGGCGCAACTCGTCCACGGAGCAGGGCCCCTGTTGCTTCATCTCGTCATCCAGATAGAAATAGGTATTCATAACCTTACGTTTTATCGTCTCTTAGAAGAACTTCACCCGCCAGTCCTTCACTTCGCTGGCCTCGATCATCGCCTGGTTGGTCCGCTCGTTGATATAGGCCTGAGCCATCGCTTCGAGACGCACCTTTTCACTTTCGAACGTCGCATCTTCCGTCGTCGTCACATGATTCACATCGAAGAGGAAGACTCCCGTACCGCCGATGACAGGTTTGGAAAGCGTATTGGGCTCGGCTCCGCCGCAGATCGCACCGATCAGGCGAGGTTCGACACCCGCTCCCTCCACATAAAACGAGCCAAACTGCAGGTTGCCGACCGTATCCACCGGAGCCCCCAGCGAAGCGGCCACTTCGTCCAGCGAAGCGCCCTTCATCTTCGCGGCCAGCATCTCCCCTTTCTTTTCGCGCAGGAGAATCGTCCGGATATCGGACGCCACCTGCTCCACGGGAGCGATACCGTCCTCACGCACTCCGGTCTGAAGGGCCACCACATAGTCTCCGCCCACCTCCATGATGGGCGAAACGGTACCCTCGTCGTTATTGAAAGCCCAACGCACGAGCTCCCGCGAATTTTCGATACCGTTCACGCTGTGGTCGGTATTGCGGATACGGGCCACCCGCTTCGAAAGAGCCGATTCCTGCACGGCCTTCTCGAAATTCTCGGCCGATCCGGCTGCGGCGGTCAGGAACTTGCTGGCCTCCCCGTACACCGTCTGCTGGGTCAGCGGACTGGGATCGACACGATAGGTGATCGTAGCCATCTGCGCCTTGGGAACCAGCGGCGATTTGTATGTCAGCTGCACCACGTGGATGCCGTACTGCGTCTGTACCGTGAAGATATCCCCCACCTTGGCCTTGAGGCAGGCCTCGCTGAACTGGGGAATCATCTGCTCGGGTGCGAAACGTCCCAGATCGCCGCCCCGCATATTGGCGTTTTCGTCCAGCGAATTCTCGCGGGCCAGCACGGCGAAATCGCCGCCTTTCCGGATCACTCCGACCAGACTGTCGGCCTTGGCCGTCTCTCCGCCCGGAAGTAGGATATGTTTGGCCCCGATCGTATCGGGCAGGTTCCGGATCTCCGAAAGACGGGCCAGCGTATAAACATCCCCCTTGAGGACCGGACCGTACATCTTCTCCTTCCCGCCGAAAGCGACGGCCGCAATAGCCGGCTCCAGCTGCGACTCCTTATAATACCGGTTGTCGGGCGTCTCGGCCGAATTGAGCGTGGCGTACTGCATCGGGGTCTCGCTGGCAGCGAATTCGGCAGCCAGTTCGTTGATGTATTTCTCCGCCTCGGCATAGTCCTCTTTCGAGGGGAGCATGTCGAACATGACGTATTCGATATCGCGCGAAGCGATCTGCTTGAACATATTCTTGTGCGACTTGTAGTAGGAACGTATCTCCGAATCGGAAACCGTCACCGTCGAATCGGGAATCGTGCGATACTCCTGCATCACGAAACGGGCATCGTACGTGTGGTTGGCGGCCTCCAGGCCCAGTTCCACCTCGAGATCGTTCACGAACAGGCCCTTGGTGATGAGCGTCACGTATTTCGACATCACCCGCTGATCGACCATCTGCTCCTTCATGTAGTTCCACATCATCGCGGCACGTCCGCTCTGGTCGGCATCCACGTTGTCGATGAAGTTCTTCAGCATGGCGGGGTCGAACACCCCGTTCCTATTGACGAACGTTCCGCCGATGATCGGGGAGATGTAGACCCCGCTGACCATATCCACCTGCTCGCCCTCGCCGGCCATCAGGCCGAGTTCCTCGAAACCGGGCTGGTAGGCATATTTCATAATCATCGATTCCCAGGCCAGGTTGCGGGTCTGGTCCTGCTCCTCGGCCGTCAGGGCATCCTTGCCCGACATGGCCTGAGCCACGGAGGTCAGCAGATCGGCCCGGTTCGTATATTCGATATAGCCGATCGTGGTTCCGTCGATTTCGCCCACTTTCATCTTCCGGGCGTTCATCAGCCCCGTGCCGGACGAGAGCAGGTCTCCCAGCAAGAAAGCAATCAGCGCCAGACCGATCACGATGGAAACGATGATTCCTCCACGGGTTCTCAATGTGTTTAAAGTTGCCATAATTCGTATAACGTTTAATTTAATTTTGCACGAAACGGGGCCCTCGGGGGCCTAATTAAGGCTCAAAGATAGCAAAATTCTCTATACCAACTACTATTCCGCCTCCCAAGACACGTATTTTTTTACTCCGTGATCCGCACGCGGGCCAACTCCAGCCGCGAGGAGCTCTTGCGCAGAATCCGTATCTCCTTGTTCCCGATCGCAAGCGTCTCGCCCTGCGGCGGAATCCCCTCGTAATGCAGGATGATATATCCGGCCAGCGTGTCGTACTCGTCCGACTCCGGAATCTCCAGTCCGTACTTCTCGTTCAGATAACGCACCTCCAGCCGGCAGGAGAAAATCCATTCGTTCTCACCCACCTGCTTCTCGACCATGTCCTGCGAATCATGTTCGTCCTCGATCTCCCCGAAAATCTCCTCCAGCACATCCTCGAGCGAGACCATGCCGGCCGTTCCGCCGAACTCGTCGATCACCACGGCCACGGACTGCCTCTTCTTGATGAAGCCGGTGAGCAGTTTCTGCGCCGGCATGCTCTCGGTCACATAGGCAACGGGCTTCATCGCCTCGCGCACGCTTCCGGGCCCCGTGAACAGGCTCTTCGTATTGACATAGCCGATGATGTTGTCGATCGTATTCTCATAGATGAAAATACGCGAATACTGCGACTCGACAAAGCGCCCGGTCAACTCGCCGATCGTCTCCGTCACGTCGGCCGCCTCGATGTCCACGCGCGGCACCATACAGTCCCGCACCCGCAGGTCCGAGAAATCGAGCGCATTCTGGAACAGACGGAACTCGTTCTCCCCTTTGTGTCCGCCCCCTTCGTCCTTCTCCCCGTCTGCCGCCTCCTCCACCAGATGCTCCAGATCGACCCGGTCGAACGTACGGATCGTCTGGTTCCTCCGCACGGGCAGTCCCACGATTTTCAGAAACAGGATCGAAATCCAGGTGGTCAGTTTGGCGATCGGGTAGAGGAGCAGATAAAAAAAATAGACCGGAACGGCGAAGGCCTTCATGTAAAAATTGGGGTCGGACTTCACGACCGCCTTGGGAATGAACTCCGCCGTGAAGATAATGACCACCGTGGAGATCAGCGTCTCCGCCAGGATCGACTCGCTGCCCGGCACCCAGCCGAGACGATGCGCCGCCATCGTCAGCAGGGCCGACATGTTGAGCGAATAGACCACCAGCGCGATATTGTTTCCCACCAGGATGGTCGTGATATACTGCCCGGGACGCCGGGTAAAGATGTCGATGATATACCCGAACGTGCGGCTCTGTTTTTTCTCGATCTCCAGTTTCAGCCGGTTGGAGGTCACGAAAGCGATCTCCATCCCCGAAAAGAAAGCGGAGAAAAGCAGTGCTGCGATGACGACGATAACGACTGTAAGCATCTTATTATCGGAATTTGCCGGACGATCCGCAAACGGTGGCTCAATGACTTTGCTGCTGACGGACAGGACGCGGCTTGACCAGGTTTTCCTTCCCCTCCCTTTTGGCCGGCACGGGCTCCCCGGCTTTCCGGTCGCCTGCGGGAAGGTCCGAAGCAGGGCCCTCCACAGCGGTCGAATCGGCTCCCCGGGTCGGCTCGGTATCCACCGTCACCTTCCCTTTCGGACGCCGGAAAGTGAAGTCGTCGAAATTCTCGTCCGACTCGAAACCCACCCCCACGATCACGTCCGTTCCCTGCGTCACCTTCGAATCGACGTTCGAATAGATCTTACGCGTCTTCTGGTTCCAGAAAAGCTGCTGGGTCTCCAGAACCTGTCCTTTGGCATTGGTCGCCACCACGTTTCCTTTCGCCTCCCACAGCTTCTGGTTTTCGAAAAATATGGCATAGTCGGCTACCAGGGTCGATTCGACCTGTCCCGTGGAATCGGAATAGGTCACCACGTCCACCCCTTTGCGGAACTCCATGTACGGCTCTTTCGCCAACTCGTAACGTTCCATGAGAGGCGTGAAAAAACGATAGGACTTGCGTCCGTTCTCCGAAGCGATGAGCGTGAGCGAGTCGCTCTGCTGGGTCATGAGCGTCTCGGGGTCTTCGTTCGCCCCCCCGGACTTCCGTTCGCAGGAGATAAGCAAGATAGCACTCCCCGCAAAAAGGAGTGCTACCCAGAATCTTTTATGTATCGTCGGACGGTTCACCCGCAGGGTCGGTTATCGTCCCTCCCGTACCGTGGTGGAACCGGAAATCCAGCCGCACTTCACCGTATAGGCCGCACCGTTGTTGAGCCCGCGGAAGAAGCACTCCTCCTTCGAGGGGAAATTGGCCCGGTAGCTTGCCAGCTGCTCGTCGGTACCTTTCTTATGCTCGTCGTCCAGCATCGTGCAGGCTTTGGCCAACAGATCGTAGGCCAGCCAGTAAACGCTCTGACGGTCGAAACCCGAACAGGAATTCGAACCCACCGTATAGGCTTGGGCGAGGATCATGTAGGCGAACCCGTTCTCGGGGTCGATCGCAATGGCCTCCTTGGCGAATTTGGCAGCCTCCTGGGCATTGTTCGAACCGAGCTGCGAACCGGCGATCCGCACGCAGAGATTGGCTTTGGTCGCCGGATCGGATTCGTTGGCGATCGCTTCGTTCAGGTATTTCAGGGCCTTGTCGAACTGTTTTTTCTCCTCGAAACCGGCAGCCAGCGCCAGCGCGGTGCTCGACGAGGGCTTCAGCGCATAAAACTTTTCACCCACTTCGAGCTGGAAGTCGGAAATGCAATTGCCGGCCATCAGCAGCCCCAGCGTCTTGTCCAGCAGGGCGGTATCGGTGGGAGCGACAGCGATTCTCGGACGGAACAGTTTCTCCAGATTCTCGCAGCTGGCGGCACCGCTGGAAACGAAAAGCGCCTCGAACGTCTTCTTGGCCTCGGCCTTTTCGGGCGTAGGATCGACGTCGAAAATTTTCACCAGTTTCTCATACTCGTCCATCAGGACGTCTGCCTCGATATTATCATTTTTGTAATCTTCCGTCAACTCCTTGAAGTAGATGTTCAGGAAGTCGGGATCGCTGTTGTTGCCGTTCTCGGCGATGGCGTCCTGGCACATCTTGATGATACCCTCCCGGTCCGCCGGTTTGTAGGTGATATATTCCCGGGCCTTGAGCTCCATGATATACCCCTTGCCGCGAGTGGCGTGATCCCCGAAGTTCTCGATCCGCTTGTCGTAAATCAGCATCAGCGAGTCGATGAGCACGTTCTTCTGCTCGAGCGACGTGGCCCGCAGAATTTTATTGCGGTAAATATCGGCGCCTTTGATATAGATATTCTGCGTCGCCTTGGGAGCCTTCTCCATCAGCTGCTGGAGATACTGCACCGCACCGTCGTAGTTCTTGTTGTTGTATGTATCGTTAAAGAAATTGAGGATCAGCACATTCTGCTTCCTCTCCTCGGGAGTGGCCCCATAACGGGGATCTTCCAGATAAGCCTGGGCAAAAGCACCTGCACTCAGCGAGGTGAGCGCCAAAGCCAATACCAGTTTCAAATCCAATCGTTTCATTTCGTGTAAGTAAGTGATATTAATTAGTTTTAATCGTATTTCGGCTTCACGAACCAGAAGTCCTCTCCGAAGAGGCTCAGCCCGATCGAGAACTTGAAGTAGTTCTCCCGGATCATACCGCGGCGGGTGTTCCCCCTCACGCCATACTCGGCCCCCACGTTGATGTTGGAGAGACGCTTCATGTTGATCGGAATACCCACGCCGACAGTCACCGCCTTATCGCTGATGTTCTGTCCCTTCAGCTGCATGTAGTAGGTGCTGTACCGGAATCCCGCGCGATAGGTGAGCCGTCTGTAAAAATGACGGATATCTCCCCAGTCCGGCGTGTACTGGCCGCCCACCTTGATGCTGTGGGTATCCACGAACTTCACGCCGTTCACCTCGTCCGCCTTGTTCTTGCCGGCCCAGTTCTGGTAACTGTAATCGAACCCCACCCCGATTTTCGCCGTCTGGTAGAAGAGACCGACGGTCAGGTTCGAAGGCAGCGTGAAATCCGACTTCGAGGTGACGAGACTCACCGTGTCCGCATACATGTCGCCCGAAGGCACGTATTTGGTGATATCGGAGCGCAGCTCGCCGCCGAGCTGGTAGGTCACACCCAGCGTCAGCATCCGTTTCTCCGTCGCAAGGACATCGTACTGGATGCCGAAATTCCCGAAAATCCGGGATACGCTCTCTTTCGTGCTCGCATTCATGTTGCTGTAACTGCCGCTCGAAGTGATGGGAGTGATATACTGGTCGATGTAACGGTCGATGCTTCCCAGATAGTAGATCATTTCGGCACCTACGGAAAGACCCTTTGCAATCTCCATGCCGACACCCGCCTTGAACTGGGTGAGGCCGCCTTCCCCGGAATACTTGTACTTGACCTGCCCCACCGTAGCCAGAATATCGGGATCGGTGACCGTCTCCTCCATGCGGTACCCCACGTTGCTCAGCGGCGTCACGCTGAGACCGAAACCGAGCCGGCGCGCGATCGGAAAGGCGATGCCCACATCCCGAACGTTGAACGTATTGTAACTGTTCTTCGACTCCCCGGTCTTCAGATAGAAGTTCTGCCCCTCCATCCCGAAGTTGAACAGGAACGACTTCGGCTGCACCGCACTGTACGAAGCTGGGTTCATATAGTTGATCATCACCTGGTTGCGGAATGCGACCCCGATGCCGCCCATCGAACGGAGATATGCCGTTCCCGGGGTGGACATATCGCCCAGCCCGTAGCAAGTATAGGGCGAAAAAGCGTTGATGCTGCTGCTCTGGGCCCAAGCCCCTGCCGGAAGTGCGAGCGCCAGCACCACCACCTTCATGATCCTCTTTCTAATCTGCATTGTATTCCAAAATTCGGTTCAACCCGTACACAACCAGGTCGTAGGTTGCAAATATCGGATTTTTTACTCGTTTAGCAAAAAAATTTCCGTCTCCTCCCGTAAAAATTATCCTCAAATCGGGATACCGTGCGGAAAGCCGTCCGATGTATCCCTCTATTTCGTAGACGATACCGTCGATTACGCCGCTCTCGATCGCCGAAAAGGTATCCCGTCCCAGCAGTTCGGTCTCCCCCGGCCTGAGCGCCCGCAGGGGCAGCGAACAGGTGTATTCGTGCAGGGCCCGGAAGCGCGAAGCCGCTCCGGGGGAGATATTGCCCCCCAGGAACTCCCCGGCGGCCGAAACCATGTCCACCGTGATGGCGGTGCCGAAATCGACGATCAGCACGTTGCTCTCCGGATAGAGGGCATTGGCCCCCACGGCCGCCGCCAGCCGGTCGCAGCCCAGCGTGCCGGGCGTCCGGTAGAGGTTCTTCAACGGCACGGGCACCGTGTGGTCGAACCGCAGATACCGGCCCGCACGTTTCCTGAGGAATGCCTCGATTCCGGCCACGTCGCCGCGCGAAGAGACCAGCACGGCCGCCTCCACGCCCGGATAACTCTCCAGCACGGAAGCCACCTCCCGCTCTCCCACGCCTTCGAACTTGAACGTATCGACCACCTGGCCCGCCTCGATAACGGCCATTTTGGCGAGGGTATTGCCTATGTCTATTGCCAGGTTCATACGCCTGCAAAGATATTCATAAGTTATAAAGTAAACAAGAAAACCGGCATCAAACTACTGAACCTCTTCCGCTTCGGCCTCCAGCCGGCCCAGGGTTTTCCACGCATCCTCCACGCCTTTTACATCTCTAACTGTCAAACCCAGCTTATTATTGTTCTGGCGGAAAACAAATTTTGCCCCGCCCGCGGTCACCGTCTTCAAAAGTGCCATGAAAAAAGGCGTTTTATAATACGGCGAAGAGGTGTCGGCGATGAACTGGAGGATCAGCAGGCCATTTTTCACTTTCGCCCGTTCGAATCCCAGCTTCATGCACACCCATCGCAGGCGGATCACGTGGAACAGGGTCCGCGTCTGTTCGGGAACGGGACCGAACCGGTCCGTAAGGTTCGCCTCGAACTTCCGCAGGGTCTCCTCGTCGGTGATGTTGTCCAGCTCCCGGTAGAGTCTGATCTTCTCGGCGCTCTGGCCCACGTAACCGTCCGGGATCAGGGCCTCGCTGTCCACCTCGATCTGGCAGTCGTTCACATAGCTGACCGGAGCGGCGGGGAAAGCGGCCGGTGCCGGAGCGGTGGCGCCTTCGGGCAGCGTCCCGTCGCCCACGAGACGTTCGGCCCGCAGCTCCTCCATCGCCTCGTTCAGGATTTTCTGGTAGGTCTCGAAACCGATGTCGGCGATAAAACCGCTCTGCTCGGCCCCCAGCAGGTTTCCCGCTCCGCGGATATCCAGATCCTGCATGGCGATATTGAAACCGGAACCCAGGTCGGAGAACTCCTCGAGCGCCCGCAGGCGGCGGCGCGCCTCACCCGTCAGCAGTTCGTCGGGCGGAGAGAGGAGGTAGCAGAATGCCTTGCGGTTCGACCTCCCCACGCGCCCGCGCAACTGATGCAGGTCGCTCAGCCCGAAATTCTGGGCATTGTTGATGATGATGGTGTTGGCGTTGGGGATGTCGATGCCGTTCTCCACGATGGTGGTGGCGACGAGCACGTCGTATTCGCCGAAAATGAAGTCCATCACCACCTTTTCCAGCTGTTTGGGGTCCATCTGCCCGTGCCCGACGACCGTCCGTACACCGGGACACAGCCGGCGGATCATCGCCTCGATCTGCAGGATGTCCTCCACGCGGTTATGGACGAAATAGACCTGTCCGCCCCGGCCCAGTTCGTAATCCACGGCCTCCTTGATGATCTGCTCGTCGAACGTGTAGGATTCGGTGACGATCGGCTGGCGGTTGGGCGGCGGGGTGGAGATCACCGAAAGGTCGCGCGACCCCATCAGCGAGAACTGGAGCGTCCGGGGGATCGGAGTGGCGGTCAGCGTCAGCGTATCGACGCTCACGCTCATCTGGCGCAGCTTCTCCTTGGCCGCCACGCCGAATTTCTGTTCCTCGTCGATGACGAGAAGTCCCAGCGATTTGAAACGCACGTTTTTCCCCAATATCTTGTGGGTGCCGATCAGGATGTCGATCTTTCCCTCCTCCAGCTCTTTCAGCACCTGGGCCGTCTCTTTTGCGCTTTTGGAGCGGCTGAGATGTTCGATCCGCACCGGAAAATCGCGCAGCCGCTCGCTGAAAGAGCGGTAATGCTGGAGCGCCAGGATCGTGGTCGGCACCAGTACCGCCACCTGCCTGGAGTCCGACACGGCCTTGAACGCCGCCCGGATTGCAATCTCCGTCTTGCCGAAGCCCACGTCGCCGCAGATCAGGCGGTCCATCGGCTGGGGACTCTCCATGTCGTGCTTGACCGCTTCGGTCGCCTTCTGCTGGTCGGGCGTATCCTCGTAGATGAACGAAGCTTCCAGTTCGTGCTGCAAATAGCTGTCCGGTGAGAAGGCGAAACCGGGCGTCGCCTTCCGGCGGGCATACAGGGCTATCAACTCGCGGGCGATCTCCTTGACGGCCTTTTTCGTGGCCGCCTTCATCCGCTGCCACGCCCCGGAACCCAGCTTGTAGATTTTGGGCGGTTCGCTGTCCCGGTCCTTGTAGCGGGAGATGCGATGCAGAGCATGTACGTTGACCAGCAGCACGTCGTTGTCGCGGTACACCAGCTTGATCGCCTCCTGCACCTTGCCGTTCTCCTCCGTGCGCACCAGACCGCCGAAACGGCCCACGCCGTGGTCGATGTGCACCACGTAGTCGCCCACCTTCAGTTCGTTGAGTTCGGCCACCGTAAGGCTTTCGCTGCGGTCCAGCTCTCCGCGCAGGCGGTAACGGTGATAGCGGTCGAAAATCTGGTGGTCGGTGTAGAAACAGAGCCGCAGGTCGTGGCTGACGAACCCCTCGTGAAGGGTGAGCGGAAGCGCCTCGAAGGCCACGTCCCGCTGTCCGATCGAGTGGAAAATATTCTGCAGGCGCTCGATCTGCGCCTTGTTGTCCGAGAGAATCAGCGTCCGGTACCCTTTCAGCCGGTTGGCGTTGATATCGGCGGCCAGCAACTCGAAATTCTTGTTGAACCGGGGCTGGGGAGCGGTGCGGAATTCGATCTTCCGATCCGCCGCCCGCTCCTTCGCATTGTCCTTGAGCAGGAACATCCGGCAGGCCGACACGTCCTCCGCGAATCCCTTGCGGCCCGTCACCAGCGCGTCGATCTCCGAAGGCTCTTCCAGCTCCTTCAGTATCTTGGAACGGATGTCGTTCAGCCGTTTGAACAGATAGTCGGGGTCGGCCACCCAGTAGGTGGCCCGGCCGGCGAAACGGGGAAACGACACCCGGTCGGGCACCAGATCGTCCCGCTTCAGATTGGGCACGATCTCCGCACACTGCAACTTCTCCACCGAGAGCTGCGAAGCGATCTCGAAACGGCGGATCGACTCCACCTCGTCGCCGAAAAAGTCGAGCCGGAAAGGATGGTTTTCCGAATAGGAGAAAATATCGACAATACCGCCCCGCACCGAATACTGTCCCGGTTCATAGACGAAATCGACCCGCTGGAAACCGTATCCGGCCAGCGTCTCCTCCACGAACGCGGGGGAGAGACGGTCCCCGACGCCCACCTGCAGCACGGTGCGCCGCAGCTCCTCCATGCCCACCACCTTCTCGGCCAGCGCCTCGGGATAGGTACAGAGCACCAGATAACCCTCGCCGCCGAAATTTTTCACCGCATTGAGCGCCGCCGTCCGCTGGACGATGCCCGAAGGGTCCTCCTGTCCGAACTGGATCGACCGTTTGTATCCCGTCGGGAAAAAGAGCACACGGTCCGCATCGAGCAACTGGTAGAAGTCGCTGCTCAGATAGGCCGCCGCATCGCGGTCCTCCATGACGAAAACGTGTACGCCGCCCCGCTCCCTCACCACCGATGCGGCGACAAGCGAAAAGGCCGAACCCACCAGCGAGCCCAGGCTCACGGTGGCACAGCCTTCGTAATGTTCCGATATCTCCTTCACGCCGGGCAGCTGCCCGACCAGATCGTTTACCTGTTGCGGCGACATGGCTTGCACATTTTCCCTCCGTCCGGCGCTTTCCGGCCGTCCCTGCTATATCAGTTCACGGCCGTCCTTGCCGTAGAACTTGGTCTCCACGAAACCGGTGGACTGATCCGAGGCGATCTTGATCGTGCAGCGGTATTTCATCGCCCAGCGCATGCGGATGCTGACCAGTCCGCGGGTCAGATAGGACGCCACGAACGGATTCACTTTCACTTTGATATGTTTGATTCCCTTATCGCCGGCGAAATAGGCGATCTTGTTCTCGATCTGCTGGTCGAGCAGCACGGAGGGCATGATCGTCCCCGTTCCGTGACAGGTGGGGCAGGTCTCCTTCACCTCGGGCGCCGCCTCGGGCCGCACCCGCTGACGGGTGATCTGCATCAGGCCGAATTTCGAGAGGGGCAGCACCGTGTGCTTGGCCCGGTCGGTCGCCATCAACTCCTTCATCTTCTCATAAAGGGCCTGGCGGTTCTCCCCCTTGTGCAGGTCGATGAAGTCGATCACGATGATCCCTCCCATATCCCGCAGTCGGAGCTGACGGGCGATCTCCTCCGCCGAGGCGAGGTTCACGTCCATCGCCGTCCGCTCCTGGTCGTCGTCCACCTTGGCCCGGTTGCCGCTGTTGACGTCGATCACGTGCAGCGCCTCCGTGTGTTCGATAATCAGGTAGGCTCCCCTGCGCAGGGAGACGTACTTGGCGAAGAGGGATTTGATCTGTTTCGATATGTCGTAGTTGTCGAAAATGGGTACGCTGCCCTTGTAGAGCTTCACGATCTTCTCCTTCTCCGGGGCGATCGTGCGGATATACTCCTTCACCTCCTCGTACACCGAGGCGTCGTCCACCACGATGCTGCTGAACGAACCGTTGAGCAGATCGCGGATAATGGTGGTCGTACGGCTCATCTCCCCCAGCAGCAACGAGGGAGGGGCCTGCGTCCGGACCCGTTCGAGCGCCGTGTTCCAACGCTTGACGAGCGATTCTATGTCGTGCCGGATATCCTCTTCGCTTTTCCCGATGGCGGCCGTGCGGATGATGACCCCGTAATTCTTCGGAAGTACCTCCTCTACGATCTTCTTCAGCCTCTTTTTCTCCTCGTTGGAGCGGATTTTCTGGGAAACGGATATTTTGTTCGAGAAGGGGATCAGCACCACGTGGCGCCCGGCCAGCGAGATATCGGAAGTAAGCCGGGGACCCTTGGTCGAGATGGCCTCCTTGGCGATCTGCACCAGAATGGGCTGCCCCCCCGAGATCTGGGAGGATATCTTCCCCGTCTTTCCGATGGGGGGATCGAGTTTCAGCGTCTCGAAACGCGTATTTTTCTTATTGGAGAGATTGCCCACCAATTTATGCAGCGACACGAACTGGGGTCCCAGGTCGAGGTAGTGGATGAACGCATCCTTTTCGTGCCCTATGTTGACGAACGCAGCATTGAGACCGGGCATGATCTTGCGCACCTTCCCCAGGTAGATATCCCCCACCGCGAAGCCGGTCTTGCATTTTTCCGTATTGAGCTCCACCAGCCGTTTGTCTTCGATCAGGGCGATCGAGATCTCTGAGGAGGTCACGTTGATGATTAGTTCCTTATTCATTAGTCGTCGGTCTGGACTGCCTGAACGGCAGAGAGAGCTGGGCCTGTGCCCAAAACAATGAACCTAAAGGACCCTGCGGTTCTTTAGGTTCATATAAAAACTTCACATAACAGAGCTACCTACTTTTTCTTTTTATGCCTGTTTTTACGCAGACGTTTTTTCCTCTTGTGGGTAGCCATCTTATGCCCTTTTCTTTTTTTACCGCTTGGCATAACGCTTGAAATTTAAGTTTGGAAATAATTATTTAGCACCCTTTACTTTCGCTGCAAAACTCTTGGCCGGCTTGAAAGCAGGAATGTTGTGAGCAGGGATGGTAATGGTCGTGTTCTTGGAGATGTTGCGGGCCACTTTCTGGGCGCGTTTCTTGATGATGAAACTGCCGAAACCGCGCAGATATACATTGTTCTGAGCCGTCATCGACTCTTTGATGCTGGTCATGAATGCCTCTACAACGTCCTGCACTACAGCTTTTTCAACGCCGGTGCTCTTGGAAATCTCGTTTACAATATCAGCCTTTGTCATGTCTATAGTTTTTAATAAGTTTATCAGTCAAACGAACTGCAAATATACATTTTTATTTATTTAATTTACAAAAGAGTAGCGATATTTTTTGCAAACCGGGCCCGATTTCGTTCAATATTCCACTCTGCATAAGGCATATAACAAAAACCGGCCCATTTTTTTCTTTTCCAGCGCCTTATTGCAAAATACACTGTGAATCAAACGATTATTTTTTCGGTTTATTGTCTCGTCCGTCGTCTTTTTCCGGCACCGGCCCGCGGAAAGCCCCTCCGCGCCCGCCGGAAATATCCGGAAGGGAAGACAATAATTGTCCCGTTTTTGCATTGTATAGATAAAGCGATTATTTATCTTTGCCAATAACTAATGTACGATTATGAACGGAGCCAAAATCCTCTGGGTCGATGACGAGATCGAGCTGCTGAAACCCCACATCTTTTTTCTGAAGGGCAAGGGATACGACGTAGAGACCTGCAACAACGGGTACGACGCCATCGAGATGGTCCAGAGCCACCTGTTCGACCTGATCATCCTCGACGAGATGATGCCCGGCATGACGGGCCTCGAAACGCTTCCGAAAATCAAAGAGATACGCCCCACCACGCCGGTCATCATGGTGACCAAGAGCGAAGAGGAGAACATCATGGACAAGGCCGTAGGTTCGAAGATCGCCGATTACCTCATCAAGCCCGTCAATCCCAACCAGGTACTCCTGTCCATCAAGAAAAACGTGCACCAGCAGCAGCTGGTCACCGAGCAGACCACGGCCGACTACCGGGCCGAATTCGGCCGCATCTCCACCTCGTTCGCCGACGCCCGCACCTTCGCCGACTGGAGCGCCATTTACAAGAAGCTGGTGAACTGGGAGATCGAACTCACCGATTCGAACGACGATTCGATCAGGGAGATTCTCGCCTACCAGAAAGACGAAGCCAACAACGAATACGCCAAGTTCGTCCGCAAAAACTATCTGGACTGGATCAACCGCAAGGATGCCGACACGCCCGTCATGTCGCACACGCTGATGCGGAGCAACATCTTTCCGGAAGCCGACCGCAACCGGAAGACCACGCTCCTGCTGATCGACAACTTCCGCTACGATCAGTGGCGCAGCATCAACGCCCTGCTCCACAACTGGTTCGACATCGCTACCGAGGAGTTCTACTGCAGCATCCTGCCCACGGCCACCCAGTATGCCCGCAACGCCATTTTCGCCGGGCTCATGCCGCTGGCCATCGACAAGCTGATGCCGAACCTCTGGCTCAACGACAACGAAGAGGGGGGCAAGAACCAGTACGAGGAGGATTTCCTGCGCCGCCAACTGCAGACCAACGGCAAGAGTTACCGGATGACTTTCGACAAGCTCATCCGGCCCGAAGCGGGCCGCAAGCTGATCGACAACATCAGCAAGGTGTACGACGCCGATTTCTCGGTGATCGTCTACAACTTCCTGGACATTCTTTCCCACGCCCGGACCGAGACCGAAATCATCCGCGAACTGACGGAGGACGAAGCGGCCTTCCGATCCCTCACACGGTCGTGGTTCGAGCACTCCGACCTGTTCACCATTCTCAAAATGCTCTCGGAGAGGGGGCACACGGTCATCATCACCTCCGACCACGGCACGATCCGGGTGGACAATCCGGTGAAGATCATCGGAGACCGCGAAACCTCCACCAACCTGCGTTACAAAACCGGACGCAACCTCAACTACAACGCCAAGGAGATGTTCGTCATCAACAAACCGCAGGAGGCCCAGCTGCCGCAGAGCAACATCACCTCGACCTACGTATTCGCCTACAACCGGGATTTCTTCGTCTATCCCAACAACTCCAACCAGTTCGTGCGCTACTACAAGAACACGTTCCAGCACGGAGGCATCTCGATGGAGGAGATGATGGTCCCCTACATCGTACTCAAACCCAAAGGATAGCCGCAGAGGTATCCGCCACAAGACCCCATACATGAAGACCCTGCACATAGACCACCAGAGAGACCTGCCCGACGCGGCGGAAGAGATCGTGAAGGAACTCGGCCGCCACCGCATCGTCGCCTTTTACGGCCCGATGGGGGCCGGGAAGACCACCCTGATCCGCGAGATCGCCGGCCGGCTCGGCGTCGAAGACACGGTGACCAGTCCGACTTTCGCCCTGGTCAATCAGTACATGACGGCCGACGGGGAGAAAATAGACCATTTCGACTTCTACCGGATCAACCGCATCGAAGAAGTCTTCGACCTCGGATACGAAGAGTATTTCGACAGCGGGGACATCTGCCTGATCGAATGGCCGGAAAAGATCGAACGGCTCCTGCCCGAAGACGTGCTCGTCGTGGAGATCGAAATCGAAGACGAGGAGAGCCGTATCATCCGGATCGGAACGAGGAACGAACCCAACTGAAACCCGATACGACCATGAAGAATTTGAAACCGGCCGCCCTCGCGCTGGGGTTGGTCTTCGCCGGATGTACAGGAAACGGACCCGCGGAAACGGACACTGTTCCCGCCTACGAGAACGTCACCACGGTACGGCTCACCGTCTCCGAAGGCAAACGGCTGATCGCCAAAGGACTCGCCCGCAACGAAGATATCCGGCGATGCCTCGGAGAAGGCATGCTCATCATCACCCGGGGCACGACGAACACGTACATCGCCGAGGAGCTTGCAAACCTTTCGGCGCCGCACGGCAGTTTCGTGACGGGAAAAATCATTCCGACCGGAACGAAGGACTTCGCCGATACGCTCGAACGGGTAACGGAGATCGTGCTCATCAAAGGGAAGCCCGCGGAGATCGGTTACGAGGAAGCGCTCGCCCGCATGACGGAAAACGACATCGTACTCAAGGGGGCGAACATGCTGAACTATGCGAAACGACAGGCCGCCGTCTGCACGGGTGCGCCGGACGGCGGTACGGTGGCCCGGCTGAAACGGTACACGGACCGGGGAATCGGGCGCTGGATCGTTCCGATCGGTCTGGAAAAGGAGTGTTCCGGAGACCTGCGCATGTATAGGGAGGTAGTGGAGAACGCGAAAGAGAAGGGTCCCGGCACCGTACGGCTCACGCTGACGGAAGGGAACGTATACACCGAAATCGAGGCATTGAAGGAGTTCGCCGACGTCGATGTCTATCCGGCTGCGCTGGGCGGCGTGGCCGGTGCGGAAGGGGGCGCTACACTGATGATCTGCGGAGACGCGGAGGAGGTGGGCAAAGCGGTCGAAGCCGTACATTCCGTACTCGGCGAACCTCCGTTCGCAGAATAACCCCTGCACCGCAGGGACGTTCCGCCTGTTCGCACGCCATCTTTCGCCCGGATTTGCATTGCCGGCCCGACATAAATCCGTAAAAAAGAGACGGTATCTGATTTTCTCAGATACCGTCTCTTTTATCCGAAAACGCCGGATTCCCCGGACGGCCGAACCGCCCGGGGAACCGGAATGCTACTCGTCCAGCAGAATCTCCAGGATACGGATCGCAGCCGTGGCGATCGGCGTACCGGGACCGAAGATGGCGGCGGCACCGTCGCGGTACAGTTCGTCGTAATCCTGATGAGGAATCACACCTCCCACGATCACCACGATGTCCTCGCGGCCCAGTTTCTTGAGTTCGGCGATGATCTGCGGCACCAGCGTCAGGTGACCGGCGGCCAGCGAGGAGACGCCCACTACGTGCACGTCGTTCTCCACGGCCTGTTTGGCCGCTTCGGCCGGAGTCTGGAACAGCGGACCCATATCCACGTCGAAACCGATGTCGGCATATCCCGTGGCTACCACTTTGGCTCCGCGGTCGTGACCGTCCTGTCCCAGTTTGGCGATCATGATACGGGGCTGGCGGCCCTCCTTTTTGGCGAACCGCTCGGCCATCTGTTTGGCCTTTTCGAAATCTGCGTCGTTTTTCACTTCTGAACTGTATACTCCTGAAATGGAACGGATAACTGCCTTGTAACGGCCTACGACCTTCTCGCAGGCATCGGATATCTCACCCAGCGAAGCGCGCACCTTGGCAGCCTCGACGGCCAGTTCGAGCAGGTTGCCCTGCTTGGTCTCCACACACTTGGTAATGGCATCCAGAGCGGCCTGCACGGCCTTTTCGTCGCGGTTCGCACGCAGGTCGTTCAGACGTTTGATCTGCTCCTCGCGCACGGCCGTATTGTCCACGGCCAGAATGTCGATAGGCGCCTCCTTCTCCAGACGGTATTTGTTCAGACCCACGATCACGTCGTGTTTCGAGTCAATCCGGGCCTGCTTGCGGGCGGCAGCCTCCTCGATACGCATTTTGGGAATACCGGTCTCGATGGCCTTGGCCATACCGCCCAGTTTTTCCACCTCCTGGATCAGATCCCATGCCTTGTGAGCGATCTCGTTGGTGAGTTCCTCCACGTAGTAGGAACCGGCCCACGGATCGACCTCGCGGCAGATGTCGGTCTCCTCCTGAATGTAAATCTGCGTATTCCGCGCGATACGGGCCGAGAAGTCGGTCGGCAGGGCGATCGCCTCGTCGAGAGCATTGGTGTGCAGCGACTGGGTGTGTCCCAGGGCGGCAGCCATCGCCTCGATGGCCGTACGGGCCACGTTGTTGAACGGGTCCTGCTCGGTGAGCGACCAGCCGGAAGTCTGGCTGTGAGTACGCAGGGCAAGCGACTTGGGGTTCTTCGGATCGAACTGCTTCACGATCTTGGCCCAAAGCAGACGGGCGGCCCGCATCTTGGCGATCTCCATGAAGTGGTTCATACCGATGGCCCAGAAGAACGACAGACGGGGAGCGAACGTATCCACGCTCATGCCGGCATTGACTCCGGTGCGCAGATACTCCAGACCGTCGGCCAGCGTATAGGCCAGCTCGATGTCGGCCGTAGCGCCGGCCTCCTGCATGTGATAGCCGGAGATCGAGATCGAGTTGAACTTGGGCATGTTCTTCGAGGTGTACTCGAAGATGTCGGCGATGATCCGCATCGAGAATTCGGGCGGATAAATATAGGTGTTACGCACCATGAACTCCTTGAGGATGTCATTCTGGATTGTACCGCTGAGCTGTTCGAGCGTGCAGCCCTGCTCCAGGCCGGCCACGATATAGAAGGCCAGGATCGGAAGCACGGCGCCGTTCATGGTCATCGAGACGGACATCTTGTCCAGCGGAATCCCGTCGAACAGCACCTTCATGTCCTCCACCGAACAGATCGACACGCCGGCCTTGCCCACGTCGCCCACCACACGCGGATGGTCGGCGTTGTAACCGCGGTGCGTAGCCAGGTCGAAGGCTACCGACAGACCCTTCTGTCCCGAAGCCAGGTTGCGGCGGTAGAAGGCGTTCGACTCGGCGGCGGTGGAGAACCCGGCATACTGGCGGATCGTCCACGGACGCATCACGTACATCGTGCTGTAAGGGCCGCGCAGGAAGGGTGCGATACCGGCAGCATAGTTCAGATGCTCCATACCCTCCAGGTCTTCGGCGGTGTAGATTCCCTTGACCGGTATCTGTTCGGGAGTCATCCAGGTCTGGTCGCCGTCGGCGCACTTCTTCGCGTTGCAGCACGCTGCGGCAGCTCCCGTATAGGTCATATCAGAAAATTTTGCTCTCATGTTCTTGTCCTCCTTTTTAGATACCGAGTTCTTTCAGATAGTTTTGCAGGGTTTCGAGCACATTGCTGCGAACGCTGATGAAGTTCTTGATTCCCTGTGCCTCCAGCTCGGCCTGGCAGGCGGGAGCCCCGGCAACCACCAGAATGGCCTTGTCGCCGATCAGCTCCTTCACGCGCGGAGCCAGCGTCGCGTAGTCGTCGTCCGAAGCGCAGACCACCACAATTTCGGCGCCCGATTCAAGGGCGGCCTTCGCACCCTCTTCCACCGAATGGAAGAACGTATTGTCGATCACGCGGATTCCGGCGCAGGCGAAGAAGTTGCAGGAGAACTGGGCGCGGGCGCGGGCCATCGCCAGCGAACCGGCCGTCAGCATGAAGGCCTTGGGCTCCTTGCCGCTGCGGTCCACCTTCAGACGCATCTGCTCGAAAGCCATGGCTCCCCGGTACGGTTTCAACGGACGGACGGACGGGGCGGCCTCCTGATGCTTGCAGCAGCATTTGGGCGAACCCGGCACGACGGTCTGCTCGGTCACGGCCTCGCCGGCCACCTCCGTGAAGTTGGGGAACTGATTGGTTCCCAACAACGAAATGCGGCGCGTCGCCACGTTCTTATCCTTGTTGGCAGCCGATGCTTCCACGGCATCCTGAACGAAGCCCTCCTTGAAAGCGGCGATGTAACCGCCCTTCTCCTCGACCTGTTTGAACAGGGCCCATGCCTGCTCGGCGATACTTTGCGTAAGGGTCTCTATATAATAGGAACCTCCGGCCGGATCGACCACCTGATCGAAATGCGACTCGTTCTTGAGCAGCAGCTGCACGTTGCGGGCGATCCGCTCCGAAAAGTCGGTCGGCTGCTCGTAGGCGGCGTCGAACGGGGTCACCTCCAGCGAGTGGACTCCGGCGATGGTGGCGCTCATGGCTTCGGTCGTTCCGCGAAGCATGTTCACGTATGCGTCATAGACGGTCTGATTCCATTTGGAGGTGACGGCATGCACGAACATTTTCGATGCACAGCCGCGCGTGGGGTTGTAGGGTTTCATGATATTGGCCCACAACATCCGGGCGGCCCGGAACTTGGCGATCTCCATGAAGTAGTTGGAGCTGACGGCCATGCTGAAACGGATGGCGGGAGCGGCTTCGTCCACCGAGAGCCCGGCCTCCATCAGCTTCACCACGTACTCGTGGCCTACGGCCAGCGTAAAGGCGAGCTCCTGCACGATCGTGGAACCGCTGTTGTGGAACTGCTGTCCGTTCACACCCACGAAACGCATCCGTTTGAAAGGTGCGGACTTCCTGATCAGCCCTGCGATCGCATCGAATGCCTTGCCGCCGTCTTCGCTGCATCCGAACGAACCCTTCAGGGTCAGTTTATTGACGATCGGATCGAGAATGAACGAAACACGGACCTTCTCCGGATCGAGCTTTTCGGCCGAAGCCTTTTCGATCACCAGTTCGGCCACTTTCCGGGCACCGCAGCCGCAGAACACCAGTTCGTACCGGTCGAGACCGATACCGGCCAGCAACGTTTCGAGGTCGGCGGCACTGAACTCCTTGTCGGCGATACTGAAGCCCAGCGACTCCACACCGCCTTCGATCAATTTCAGAGCCAGCGCATTGGCCTCTTGGGGGCAGGTTACGGGAATGGTCTGGTGAATCCGCCAGCAATTGCAGCGCTTCGTCCCGCGGACATAGGGAAACTCCCCGCTTTCGGAACCCAGGTGACGAATGGCGGCCAGGTCCTCCGCACGATAGTAGGGGCGGACATTGAAACCTTCGGCCGTCCTCCATACCAGTTTTTTCTGGTAGTCGGCACCTTTCAGGTCCTTCGTGATCACCTCTTCCCACTGCTCCGTGGTGACGGGCGGGAAAGCGGTGAACAACTTCTCTTCCTTATTATTTGCCATAATAACAGTATTTAGAAATGTTTCGTAAGTTTCCGAAAAGACGCCCAAAGTTACTGTTTTTTATTTAACAATCACGGGAAACGGCCACTTTATTTTGCATCACCGGCCAAATAGAAGGTCCGGAAGATGGAAATCCGGAATTAATCGCTTATTTTTGGAACGCGATGAAACCCCGGAATCCATACGGCGAAAAGGTGCGCGAAATGCTCCGCGCGCTCTTTTCCTACACGCCCCGGGAAAAGAGAGGCATCCTCTATCTGCTGCCGTTGCTCGTGCTGCTTTCGCTGCTCGTCTCGACCCTCAACCGTCCGACCTTCGAAAAGAGTTTTCCCCGCTACGCCGACCGGGTGCTCGACTCGCTGAACGACGCCCGCCGGGAACAGTATCCCGACCGCAGCACAACCGCAGGAAAGGATTCCGCCGACCGCAGCGCCAGGGGAGAACTTTTCGCTTTCGACCCCAACACGGTAAGCCTTCCGGAACTCCGTCGACTCGGATTCACCGAAAGGCAGGCCCGGGGCATCCTCAACTACAGGGCTGCGGGAAAGGTGTTCCGGACACCGGAAGCCTTCGCCGACTGCTACACCGTGTCGCCGCAGATGTTCGAACGGCTCGCACCGCTTATCGTCATCGGAGCGGAGTTCCGGACACCCGGACGGGTCGAAACGTCGACCGGACAGACCCTGCATCGCACCGCCGAAACGACGGACGGAGAAAGACGCCCCGACTCCCTGTTCCTGTTCGACCCGAACCTGCTGGATAGGGAAGGGTTCCGCTCGCTGGGCTTCAGCAAACGCCAGACGGAAGCGATCCTCCGCTACCGGGAGATGATCGGAGGATTCCGGGACGCGGAGGAGTTCGCGGAGTGCTACCCGGTGCGCGACCGGTTCCGGGAACTCGAACCGTATGTCCGCATCGCACCCCCGCCCGAAAGGAAGCCCGTCCGCGTGGAACTGAACACGGCCGACTCGGCCCTGCTGGTGACGGTGAAAGGTATCGGGGCGGTCACAGCGGCACGGATCGTCGCCTACCGCACCCGGCTCGGAGGGTTCGTCCGGACGGAGCAGCTGCAGGAGATTCCGGGCATGACCGAACGCAATTACGAGATGATTTTGCAACAAATTTCGTTGGACAGTAGCGAAATTCGAAAAATTGATATTAACTTTGCCGACCCGAAGCGGCTGGCGGAACACCCGTACCTGACCGCATTGGCAAGAAGAAAAATTCTCAAACAGAGACAATTGAAAGGAGGTTGGCGCACGATCGGAGAGATGACGGACGACAAGACACTATCGGTTCAGGAGGCAGAAAAGCTCTCCCCGTATCTCCGTTTCACCCCTTTCGAATCCCCTCAATAAACATTCCGGTTCCCGTCCGGGAGGGCGGCGGCCGTGCGAAAACGAATTTTAACGAAGTAAAAATCCATATCATTTTACGACCATGATTATCATGCCTATCAAAGAGGGCGAAAACATCGAACGCGCTCTGAAGAAATTCAAACGGAAATACGAACGCACCGGCGTGCTGAAAGAACTGCGCAACCGCCAGTACTTCACCAAACCGTCGGTGACCAAGCGCATCGCCAAACTCCACGCCATCTATGTGGAGAACATGCAGCGCGAAGAGGAGTAGTACGTTCCGTCCGGAACGGAGGGACTGCCCGGCAGTCCCCTGCCAGGAAATCACCCCCGCAGCCGATCACCGCTGCGGGGGTGAAATCGTTTCAGCCCGCAGCCGGCAGACGCCCCGCCTTTCTCCGGGAAAAGAACCCGGAGAAGGAATTTTCGGTCCGAAATAGCGACTTTCCGGACATCCGGGGGGACGAAACTTTCGCTACCTTTGTCTTATGACAGAAGAATTCCTGCAATACCTGCGTACGGAAAGGCGCTATTCGGAGCACACCGTAAGGGCTTACGGCGACGATGTCGAACGATTCGTCACGTACTGCCTGGGCCGGTCGGACGATCCGGAACCGGAGTTTTCGCCGGAACGGGTCACTGCCGACGACATCCGGGGATGGATGATGGAGCTCAACCGGGAAGGGGAGAAAGCGACGTCGATCAACCGCAGGATCAGTTCGCTGAGAGCCCTATTCCGCTATCTGCGCAAAACGGGAGCCGTCCGGCACGATCCGTTCCTGAAGATCGGACAGATGAAAACCCCGAAACCGCTGCCGGTTTTCATCGCAGAAAGCCGGATGGAACAGGTACTGCGGCAATCCCCGGAGCATCCCGACGATTTCGACACCCTCCGCAACCGTCTGATCGTACTGTTTTTCTACACGACCGGTCTGCGTCTGGCAGAGCTCGTCGCCATCGATACCGACGACTTCTCGCCCGGTTTTCGTGAACTGAAAGTCCGGGGCAAGGGCGACAAGGAGCGGATCGTACCGATCATGCCGCAGGTACGGGAACGTATTTCGGAGTATCTCGATGAAATTATGCGGCAAAACATTTGCATTACCGGAGGAAAATCCCTATTTTTAACCAAGCAAGGGAGACGCATCAGCCGCAGCACGGTGTACCGGATCGTCCGCGCGGAACTGGCGGCGGCGGGTGTACAGGGCAAGCGCAGTCCGCACGTACTGCGGCATACGTTTGCCACCCACCTGCTCGACGGAGGAGCCGACATGCGGGAAATCCAGCAGCTGCTGGGGCACAGTTCCCTTCGGGCGACGCAGGTGTACACGCACAACAGCATCGCCCGACTGAAAGAGACATACAACACCGCCCATCCGAGGGCGTCACATAAAAAAGATTAAGGAGGAGAAAGCTATGAACGTGAAGATTCAATCCGTAAAGTTCGATGCAGATCAGAAACTCATCGAATTCATTCAGGCCAAGATGAACAAACTGGACCGTTTTGCGGAAAACGCCATTTCGGCCGAAGTCATCATGAAGCTGGACAAGGATACCGAACGGGGCAACAAGGTGGTGACGATCAAACTCGTCGTTCCGGGAGGAGATCTGGTCGCGGATTATCGCAGCAAGAGCTTCGAGGAGTCGGTGGACGAGGCCATCGACGCACTGAAGAAACAGATCGAAAAGCACAAGGAACGCTATAACAAATAATCCGGACCCATCAAAAAACGGAAGCCGACCCGGGCGGGTCGGCTTCCGTTTTTGCCGTTTCACCGGATAATTCTTTCTGATTCCGGCAAATATCCCTATCTTTGGACGACTATAAAAAAAACCCGAGACTATTTCCCCAACTGCAATGAAGATAAGACATTTCCTGATTTCCGCGATTCTCATACTGGCCGCCGCCCCCCTCCTGCATGCCGAACAGCCTTCGGGCGGCGTGAAGGGACGGGTGATCGACAGCCGCAAACGCTCGGCGCTGGCCGGGGCCGTCATCGCCGTCCGGACGGAACGGGATTCCGTCTTCAAGGTGACCGACACGAAAGGGGCGTTCACCATCACGGGACTTCCGCGCGGCAACGCACGGCTGCGGATCTCCTTCATCGGGTACCGGCCGGCCGAAATGCCCGTCTCGATCGAGGGACAGGTACTCGACGTGGGCACCGTCACCCTGACCGAAGCGGACAATGCGATCGACTCGGTAACGGTGGAGTACAAGGTCCCGCTGATGACCCAGACCGGGGACACGATCAAATACAACCCGCTGGCCGTAAAGACCGAACCGTACGACTATGCGATCGACCTGGTCGAGAAGCTGCCGGGCATCACCCTCGACGACAACGGAAAGGTGACGGCGCTGGGAAAAGACGTGACATGGGCGTTCGTGGACGGGAAACTGCTCTTCGGACGGAACGTGATGAACGCGCTGGACAACGTCAAGATATCCGACATCAAGTCGATCAACATCTACGACGTGGCCAATCCCGAAAAACCGCTGCCCGAAGGCGACCTGCAGGACGAGGACAAGCAGCGCGTGCTGGACATCAAGACCAAGAGCCGGTTCCGCCATGCCTACAATGCGGAGGCCTATGGAGGGTGGGGGCAGGATATGAACAAATCACCCGGAACGCCGCGCCAGAACCGTTACCTGGCCGGAGGGAACATCCGCAAGTTCTCCGAGAAACTGGTGATGACGGCCGACGTGCAGGGCAACAACATGAACCGGCAGAGGATGGGATACCGCCGGATGTTCCTCGACCACGGAGGCTCCTCATCCGGGTACTTCCGCAACAACCGGGTCGAAGCGTCCGTCGACCGCAACAACCCGTTCATCAAACGCAAAGGCCCCGGATTCAACTTCCGGTACTCTTTCACCAACAACCACAGCAACAGCGGCAGCGTGAGCGAAAAGGTCTATTTCGAAGACAACGCGGACGAGGCGAGCAGGGACATCTCCCGCACACGGGACACCTCGTTCAACCGCTCCGACTCGTACGACCACAACTTTTCCCTCTCCCTCAACCAGAGGTTCTCGAACCGGACGTTCCTCTCGTTTTTTCCCTCTTTCACGCTGACCGACAACCGTTCGGCGGGCCAGCAGGTCACCAGCGTCTTCTCCCGCGAGGACGACGCCCTGAAGACCCGCACCGGAACCAGCAACCGCAGCAAGAAGACCGGATTTTCCTCTTCGGGCCGGCTGACCCTCTTCACCCCGCTGCGCAAACCCAAGCCGACTGCGGCCGACACGACCCGAAACAAAGATCGGGAACAGCCCCCCGGACGCCCGGACGGCCCGCCGATCCCGCCGAACGGCGGAGGACCGCGCAGTTTCGGAGGAGGAGGATTCTCCCCCGGACGATTTCCGGGCGGGAGGGGACCGGGCCAGATGCGCATGCGTTCCAGAAGAGCCGTGCAGATGCTTCCCCTGCTGATGGCTGAAGTGAACTGGAACTATTCGGACAACAAAGGAACCGGATGGCAGATGGACACGGTATCCTCGGCGAACAACACACAGAAATATCTCACGACCAACTCTTCGGGATACACGAAAAACTTTGGCGGAGGTGTCCGTTTTGCAAACCTCAAACTGGGCAAACAGGTCAGCATGGGAGCCAATTACAATCTGAGCTACGATCACTCAAAAAAACTGAGGACGGCACTCGACACACTGACCATGCAGATCGACACGGCCCAGACTTACGAATACACCCGCAGCTACATCACCCAGAACGTAGGGGTGGAGGCCGAATGGTACAATCCGGAGGCTTCGTTCCAGATGAGGGCCGGCGTCGCGCTGAAAACTTCGTGGTCGGACCGCGACGAAGTGGTTCCGGAACAACTGTTCGACCGACGGTCGTTCGTATCCGTACTGCCCTCACTCTCCATTTCGTCCCGTTACGAAGAGTCTTTCTCCGGCAAACCCAACTGGAACATCAGCTACTCGACCTCGTCGGACGAACCGTCGCTGGAGAACATGCGAAACTGGCTCGACATCAAAGACCCCATGTCGCTCAAACGGGGCAATCCCGACCTGAAACAGAGCTATACCCACTCGATCAGCATGAGTTTTTTCAGAAACAGGACGGAAACGGCCTCCGAAACGCGGCTCAGCCTATCGGCCAGCTACACGCAGAACGACATGGCCACCAAACAGGTGCTGTTCGGAGAGGAGACCTACCTGCCGGAATACGACTACACGGCCGCGGCAGGTTCGACCCTGACCACTTACGAGAACATCGACGGAGCCGTGTCGGTCAATCTTTCGGGCGGACACGAACGGTCGGCCTTCCGCGAAAAATTCATCTTCCGGAGCAGTCTCTCTTATTCGTTCACCCGGCGCCCCGCCTACATCCGCGACGTAAAGAACTTCACCCTCAGTTCCTCTCCCTCGCTGAACCTGACCCTGCAAAGCAACAACTCCCGCAAACTGGAGTTCCGTATCGCATCGCAAACCGGATTCATCGGTTCGTCCAACACGGCCGGAGGCACCGACCAGACATTTACGCAACGCGCCACGGCCAACGTCACGGCCCGGTTTCTGCGTCACTTCACCCTCTACACCTCCTACCAATACTATTATTACCACAGCTCGAAAGCTGCCGACCTGAACAACAACCTGCTCAGCGCCGCACTCTCCTACCGGTTCATGAAAAACAGCGGGGAGGCCCGTTTCACGGTTTACGACATTCTGAACCGCAACAGCGATTTCTCTTCGTCGGTCTACTCATCCTATGTGCTGAACAGCTGGCGCCAGCTCATGAGCCGCTATTTCACCCTGACGCTCAGCTACCGGTTCAACAAGACCGGAGGCGGACCGGGAGGGTTCCGGCCCGGGCCGAGAGGGGGCGGGCCGTTCTGACAATCTGACACAAGGTGGGGCCTTCCGCAAGAGGCTCCATTGTACTCTTCCCGCTTCGCCCCCGGAATTCGTTCTCTTCCGGAGAGGGAAACGGACGTATTCCGCATACGTAAAAATCAGGAGGAATCCCCCGGCTAAAAAAATAGTGCCGCAAAAAGTTGCCGGATTGTAAAAAGAATTGTACTTTTGGACGCAAATTGCCCATGGCTGAATTGCATACAGGTCAGCGATACGGCGATGTTTTTAGAGTTTCTGGCAAAAATTCGTCAAATTTTAATCCGCATTTTTTGCGTATTAATAATTTATTCGTATTTTTGCAGCCCTAAAATGCTGTAAACTGCCGATGTAGCTCAGTTGGCCAGAGCAGCTGATTTGTAATCAGCTGGTCGTGGGTTCGAATCCCTCCATCGGCTCGGAAGGGGAAGGGATGCGGAACGCGCAAGCGGACCGGTCTCCGCAAAAAATGCAAGGAAACGCTCCGGCGACGGAGAGATTCCGGCAAGGTTCTCAGACATACGGGAGAATACCAGAGTGGCCAAATGGGGCAGACTGTAAATCTGCTGGCGTACGCCTTCGGTGGTTCGAATCCATCTTCTCCCACACAAGCGGAAGTAGCTCAGTTGATAGAGCATTAGCCTTCCAAGCTAAGGGTCGCGAGTTTGAGCCTCGTCTTCCGCTCCAGGTACCGGGAAACCGAAACCGCAAACGGCGGAGAGTACGCTCTCCGCCCCATAAACGAAATGAAAGAAAAGAGAAGCATATACGCAGAAATTAATTCCTAAATAACTTTCAGATTATGGCAAAAGAAAAATTTGACCGGTCCAAACCGCATGTAAACATCGGTACCATCGGACACGTTGACCACGGTAAAACCACCCTTACCGCTGCAATCACCACCGTTCTGGCAAAGAAAGGTCTCTCCGAGCTCCGTTCCTTCGACTCTATCGACAACGCTCCCGAGGAGAAAGAGCGCGGTATCACGATCAACACTTCGCACGTAGAGTACCAGACGGCTAACCGTCACTACGCTCACGTAGACTGCCCGGGACACGCCGACTATGTGAAGAACATGGTAACGGGTGCAGCCCAGATGGACGGTGCCATCCTCGTGGTAGCCGCTACCGACGGTCCGATGCCCCAGACCAACGAGCACGTGCTGCTGGCCCGTCAGGTGAACGTTCCGAAGATCGTCGTATTCCTGAACAAATGCGACATGGTTGACGATCCCGAAATGCTCGACCTGGTCGAGATGGAGGTTCGTGACCTGCTGAACAAATACAACTTCGACGGCGACAACGCCCCCATCATCCGCGGTTCCGCTCTGGGCGCCCTGAACGGCGATCCGAAATGGGAAGAGAAGGTAATGGAGCTTATGGACGCTGTCGACGAGTACATTCCCATTCCTCCCCGCGACAATGAGAAACCCTTCCTGATGCCCGTCGAGGACGTATTCTCGATCACCGGCCGCGGTACCGTGCTGACCGGACGTGTCGAGACCGGCGTCATCAAAGTCGGCGATCCCGTCGAAATCATCGGTCTGGAAGAGAAGACGCTGACTTCGACCTGTACGGGTGTCGAGATGTTCCGTAAGCTGCTCGACAGCGGCGAAGCCGGCGACAACGTAGGTCTGCTGATGCGCGGTATCGACAAGAAAGAGGTTAAGCGTGGTATGGTCGTTGCCAAACCCGGTTCGATCACCCCGCACACCAAGTTCGAGGCCGAGGTCTATATCCTGAAGAAAGAGGAAGGCGGCCGTCACACTCCGTTCCACAACAAATACCGTCCCCAGTTCTATCTGCGTACGATGGACGTAACGGGCGAGGTGGAACTGCCCGCAGGCGTTGACATGGTAATGCCGGGCGACAACGTGACGATCACCGTAACCCTGATCTACCCCGTCGCTCTGAACGTAGGTCTGCGTTTCGCTATCCGCGAGGGCGGTCGTACGGTAGGTGCCGGTCAGATCACCAAGATCATCGAATAATTTCCGCATAGGAATTTAGGAGATATTTCCACCGAAGAGGGGCCCGTGCCCCCGGCAAGAGCCCCTCTTCCTTTTTACGAGTGTAGTTCAAGGGTAGAATAGCGGTCTCCAAAACCGTTGATGGGAGTTCGAATCTCTCCACTCGTGCCAAATTTACAGGAATTATGAAGATCGTAAATTACGTCAAAGAATCCTATGCGGAGCTCGTTCAGAAAGTGTCGTGGCCCACGTGGAGTCAGTTGCAAAATTCGGCGATAGTTGTTATGGTAGCTTCCCTGCTGTTCGCCATTGTGATTCTGGCCATGGACCTGACCTTCGAGAACGTGATGAAGGCAATATATAGTCTGCTTTACTAATTCGTAACCCCTCAGGCGATGAGTGAAAAAGAGCAGAAACAGTGGTATGTGATACGTGCCATCGGCGGAAAGGAAAAGAAAGTGAAGGAGTACATCGAATCGGAGATTCGTCACTCCCATCTGGAAGATTACATTTCGCAGGTACTGATTCCCACCGAGAAGGTCTATTCGATCCGAAACGGTAAAAAAATCAGCAAGGAACGTGTTTCGTACCCTGGGTATGTATTGGTGGAAGCGGCTTTCGTAGGAGAAATTCCGTTTATTCTTCGCAACGTACCTAACGTCTTAGGCTTCCTCGGAGACACCAAAGAATCGAGCCAGAAAATGATCGCTACACCCCTCCGCCCTCAGGAGGTGAGCCGCATTCTGGGCCGTGTCGACGAAATGAGCGTTAGCGAGGAGGAGAACGAGATTCCTTTCTTCGTAGGCGAAACGGTGAAAGTGACCGACGGCCCGTTCTCGAGTTTTTCGGGCACGATCGAAGCCGTGGACAACGACAGGAAGAAGCTCACCGTCTCCGTGAAGATATTCGGACGCAAGACTCCCATGGAGTTGAGCTTTATGCAAGTTGAAAAAGAATAATTAACCAAGGAAAATTATGGCAAAAGAGGTTGCTGCGTTTATCAAACTGCAGATCAAAGGTGGTGCTGCCAATCCTTCACCCCCGGTCGGACCTGCTCTGGGTTCCAAAGGTGTCAATATCATGGACTTCTGCAAGCAGTTCAATGCACGGACACAGGACAAAGCCGGTAAGGTGTTGCCCGTCATCATCACTGTTTACAGCGATAAGTCTTTCGATTTTATCGTTAAGCAGCCGCCTGTAGCCGTACAGCTCAAAGAGGCTGCCGGTCTGAAATCGGGTTCCGCCGAACCGAACCGCAAGAAAGTGGGTCAGGTGACGTGGGAGCAGGTGGAGGCCATCGCGAAGGACAAAATGTCCGACCTGAACAGCTTCACGCTTGAGTCCGCAATGCGAATGGTGGCCGGTACGGCACGCAGCATGGGCATCAATGTCGTTGGTGAATTTCCTAAATTGTAATTTTAAATTACTGAAAAATGAGTAAGCTGACCAAAAATAGAAAGACAGCTCTTGCCAAGGTGGAAGCCGACAAGGTGTACAAGCTCAGCGAGGCGGCAGCTCTTCTGAAGGAGATTACCTTTACGAAATTCGATGCTTCCGTTGACGTGGACGTACGCCTGGGGGTAGACCCCCGCAAGGCCAACCAGATGGTCAGAGGTGTCGTCACCCTGCCGCACGGTACGGGAAAACAGGTAAGAGTGCTTGTCCTTTGTACTCCCGACAAGGAGAACGAAGCGAAGGAGGCCGGTGCCGACTACGTGGGCCTGGACGAATACGTCGAAAAAATCAAGGGCGGCTGGACCGACGTCGACGTAATCATCACCACCCCCAACGTAATGGCCAAGGTCGGTGCGCTGGGCCGTATCCTCGGTCCCCGCGGACTGATGCCGAATCCCAAAACGGGTACGGTGACCATGGAGGTCGGAAAGGCTGTCTCCGAAGTGAAAGCCGGTAAGATCGACTTCAAGGTCGACAAATTCGGTATCGTTCACACTTCGATCGGAAAGGTTTCTTTCACGGCCGATCAGATTGTCGATAACGCCAAGGAGTTCCTCCAGACGATCAACAAACTGAAACCGAGCGCTGCTAAAGGTACGTATGTACTGAGTATCTATCTCTCGTCGACGATGAGTCCCGGCTTGCAGATCGACCCCAAATCCGTTGAAACCAAATAAATCGAGAAACGATGACAAGGGAAGAAAAAACAGTTATTATCAATAGCTTAGCCGAGAAACTCACGCAATATCCCCATTTCTACCTGACGGACATCTCCGAACTGAATGCCGAGCAGACCGCAGCTCTGCGCCGCAAATGCTTCGAGCAGGAGATCAATCTGGTAGTCGTTAAGAACACCCTGTTCGAAAAGGCTCTGGAGAAGGTGGAAAAGGCGGACGAGCAGCTCAAGAGCGTATTGGAAGGAGCTACCGCCGTTATGTTCTCGAACGTAAACAAGGGTCCCGCAGTGCTGATCAAGGAGTTCCGGAAAACGAATCCGAAACCGATCCTGAAAGCAGCCTATGTCGAGGAGTCGATCTACGTGGGCGACCAGACGGTGGAGGAACTCTCCAAGATCAAGAGCAAAGAGGAACTTATCGGCGATATCATCATGTTGCTGCAATCCCCGGCGAAGAACGTCATTTCCGCTCTGCAGGGATCGGCAGGACAGAAAATTGCGGGCCTCGTGAAAGCGCTCGAAGAAAGAAACTAATCACAATCATTTTCGTAAAACATTTTAAAAATTTCTATAACGATGGCAGATGTAAAAAAATTAGCTGAGGAGTTGGTTAACTTGACAGTTAAGGAAGTAAATGAATTGGCCACTATTCTGAAAGACGAGTACGGTATCGAACCCGCTGCTGCTGCAGTCGCAGTTGCTGCTGCACCCGCCGCTGCTGGCGAGGCTGCCGCTGCCGAGAAGACCGCTTTCGACGTGATCCTGAAGAACGCCGGACAGGCTAAACTCCAGGTTGTGAAGGCCGTTAAGGACATCACCGGTCTGGGTCTGAAAGAGGCCAAAGACATGGTTGACGGTGCTCCCAAAGCCGTGAAGGAGGGCGTTTCCAAAGAGGAGGCCGAGTCCATCAAAGCACAACTGGAAGAAGCAGGAGCTGAAGTTGAAGTTAAGTAGCAAATACTTATAATTCAGAACATATCGGGTATAGAGCTTATGCAGATAAGCTCTATGCCTTTTCTTCGTTTATCGAATTGCAGTATTTAAGAAAAGTCCAGCTTCCGGCCCTTACTTCCGCCCTTTCCTGAACTTTCCTCCCCCCGCAACCTTGCCTCAGCAAGGTTTTATCTTCGGAAGACGAACCGAATTGCGAAATCCGGACGCTTTTCCGCCACTTCAACTTTAATCTCAGGATACGATGTCCCAAAAAGCGAATAATCAAAGAATTAACTTCTCTTCAGTAAAAAACAGGATGCACTATCCTGATTTCCTGGAGATACAGTTGAAATCATTTCAAGATTTTTTCCAGTTAGACACCACCGCCGAAAACCGCAAGAACGAAGGCCTCTACAAGGTGTTCATGGAAAATTTCCCCATTACCGATACACGGAACAATTTCGTTCTGGAATTTATAGATTATTACATCGATCCGCCCCGTTACTCGATCGAAGAGTGTCTGGAACGCGGACTCACCTATAGCGTACCACTGAAAGCCAAACTCAAGCTCTACTGTACGGATTCGGAGCACGAGGATTTCGACACCGTGGTGCAGGACGTCTATTTCGGGACGATTCCCTACATGACTCCCCGCGGAACCTTCGTCATCAACGGAGCGGAACGCGTGATCGTATCCCAGCTACACCGCTCGCCCGGCGTATTTTTCGGACAGAGCATGCACACCAACGGAACGAAACTCTATTCGGCCCGTATCATTCCGTTCAAAGGCTCCTGGATCGAATTCGCCACGGACATCAATAACGTGATGTACGCCTATATCGACCGGAAAAAGAAACTGCCGGTAACCACTCTCCTCCGTGCCATCTGTTTCGAGAGCGACCGTCAGATTCTGGAGATATTCGACCTGGCCGATGAAGTGAAGGTGAGCAAATCCACCCTGAAAAAGGCGGTTGGCAGAAAACTCGCCGCACGTGTCCTGAAAACGTGGGTGGAGGATTTCGTGGACGAGGACACCGGCGAAGTGGTATCCATCGAACGTAATGAAGTGATTATCGACCGCGAGACCGAACTCACGGAAGAGCATATCGACGACATCATCGAGAGCGGCGCCAAAAGTATTCTCCTGCATAAGGACAACCAGAGCGGCGTCGATTACTCCATCGTATACAATACCCTGCAGAAAGACCCCTGCAACTCGGAAAAAGAGGCCGTGGTATATATCTACCGCCAGCTGCGCAACTCCGAGCCGCCCGACGAGGCCACAGCCCGCGACGTGATCGAGAAGCTGTTCTTCTCGGACAAGCGGTATGACCTGGGCGACGTGGGCCGTTTCCGCATCAACAAGAAACTGGGGTTGGACATCGACCCTTCGGTGCGGATTCTGACCAAGGAGGATATCATCGCAATCATCAAGTACCTGATTTCGCTGATCAACTCCAAGACCGACGTGGACGACATCGACCACCTGAGCAACCGCCGTGTCCGCACGGTGGGCGAACAGTTGTCGAACCAGTTCAGCGTGGGCTTCGTCCGCATGGCCCGCACTATCCGCGAGCGGATGAACGTGCGTGACAACGAGGTCTTCACCCCGGTAGATCTGATCAACGCCAAGACGCTTTCGAGCGTCATCAACTCGTTCTTCGGGACCAACCAGCTTTCGCAGTTCATGGACCAGACCAACCCGCTGGCCGAAATGACGCACAAACGCCGTCTGTCGGCTCTGGGTCCCGGCGGTCTTTCGCGCGAACGGGCCGGTTTCGAGGTGCGGGACGTACACTATACCCATTACGGCCGTCTCTGCCCGATCGAGACTCCCGAAGGTCCGAACATCGGTCTGATCTCTTCGCTCTGCGTCTTTGCGAAAGTGAGCGACATGGGATTCATCGAAACGCCCTACCGGAAAGTGACGGAGGGGAAAGTGGACCTGACGGACAAAGGCATCTCCTACCTGAGCGCCGAAGAGGAGGAGGGACTGATCATCGCACAGGCCAACGCGCCGCTGGATGACGAGGGCCATTTCCTCGAACCGGACCGCATCAAGGCCCGGTCGGAAGGAGACTTCCCCGTGGTAACGGACAAGGAGGTGAACCTGATGGACGTGGCACCGAATCAGATCGCTTCGATCGCCGCCAGTCTGATCCCCTTCCTCGAACACGACGACGCCAACCGGGCCCTGATGGGATCGAACATGATGCGTCAGGCCGTGCCCCTGATCACGTGCGAAGCACCGATCGTGGGAACCGGTCTGGAAAAGGATATGATCAGCGACAGCCGGATTCAGATCGTGGCCGAACGCGACGGCGAAGTGGTATTCGCCGACGCAAGCGAAATCCATGTCAAATACGAACGGACTCCGGACGAAATTCTGGTGAGCTTCGATCCGGAAGTGACGGTTTACAAGTTGCCGCGTTACCGCAAGACCAACCAGAACACCTCCGTGACGCTGAAGCCCATCGTCATGACGGGCGACAAAGTGGTCAAGGGACAGATCATGACCGAAGGCTATTCGACCCAGAACGGGGAACTGGCCATCGGCCGCAACCTGAAGGTGGCCTTCATGCCCTGGAAAGGATACAACTTCGAGGATGCCATCGTGATCTCGGAGCGCATCGTACGCGAGGATATTTTCACCTCGGTACATGTGGACGAATACATCATGGAGGTGCGCGACACCAAACGCGGTGTGGAAGAGCTCACTTCGGACATTCCCAACGTGAGCGAAGACGCCACGAAGGATCTGGACGAGAATGGTATCATCCGCATCGGAGCCAACGTCAAACCGGGCGACATCCTGATCGGCAAGATCACGCCGAAGGGAGAGAGCGATCCTTCGCCCGAGGAGAAACTGCTCCGGGCCATTTTCGGCGACAAGGCGGGCGACGTGAAGGACGCTTCGCTGAAAGCGCAGCCGTCGCTCTACGGCGTGGTGATCGACAAGAAACTGTTCAGCCGTGCCAATAAGGACTCGAAGAAAGGCAAGCAGGCCGAAAAGGCCCAGCTGGAGAAGCTGGATGCCCAGTTCGTCGCCGACACGACCCAGCTCAAGGACCGTCTGGTCGAGAAACTGTGGACGCTGCTCAAGGACAAGACGACCGTCGGCATCAAGGACTACTTCGGCGTGGAGCTGGTACCGAAAGGAGCCAAGTTCACCCAGAAGATGCTCGCCGACATCGACTACATGAACCTCAGCACCGAGAAGTGGACGGGAGACGCGCACACCGACATGCTCATCGAGCAGGCCGTGAACAACTACACGATCAAATTCAAGGAGTTCGACGCGCACGTCAAACGTGAAAAATACAACATCACCAACGGGGACGAACTTCCGGCAGGCATCATCCAGCTGGCCAAGGTCTACATCGCCAAGAAGCGCAAGCTGAAAGTGGGTGACAAGATGGCCGGCCGCCACGGTAACAAAGGTATCGTGGCCAAGATCGTCCGGGATGAGGACATGCCGTTCCTCGAAGACGGAACGATCGTGGACATCGTGCTGAACCCGCTGGGCGTACCTTCGCGTATGAACCTGGGACAGATTTACGAAACCGTGCTCGGATGGGCCGGCAAGGAATTGGGTCTGAAGTTCGCCACCCCGATTTTCGACGGTGCCACGCTGGACGAGATCAACGAATACACGGCCAAGGCGGGCGTACCGCGCAGCGGCCGCACCTACCTCTACGACGGCGGCACGGGCGAAATGTTCGACCAGCCGGCTACGGTGGGCGTGATCTACATGCTGAAACTGGGCCACATGATCGACGACAAGATGCACGCCCGTTCGATCGGTCCCTACTCGCTCATCACGCAGCAGCCTCTGGGCGGTAAGGCCCAGTTCGGAGGCCAGCGTTTCGGAGAGATGGAGGTGTGGGCGCTGGAAGCCTTCGGCGCCGCCAACATCCTGCAGGAGATCCTGACCATCAAGTCCGACGACGTGATGGGACGCGCCAAGGCGTATGAGGCGATCGTCAAGGGAGACAACCTTCCCACGCCGGGCATTCCCGAGTCGCTCAACGTGCTGCTGCACGAACTGCGGGGTCTGGCCATCAGCGTGAAGTTGGACTAAAGTTTGAAAAAATAAACAGTAAAGTATATGTCATTCAAGAAAGATAACAAGGCGAACGTCAGCTTCAACAAAATATCGATCGGACTGGCATCTCCCGAGGAGATTCTGGAAAATTCGAGCGGTGAGGTGCTGAAGCCCGAGACGATCAACTACCGTACCTACAAGCCCGAACGGGACGGCCTCTTCTGCGAGCGGATCTTCGGGCCTGTGAAGGATTACGAATGCCATTGCGGAAAATACAAACGTATCCGTTACAAGGGGATCGTCTGCGACCGGTGCGGTGTGGAGGTGACCGAGAAAAAGGTGCGCCGCGAGCGGATGGGACATATCTCGCTGGTGGTTCCGGTGGTCCACATCTGGTATTTCCGTTCGCTTCCCTCGAAAATCGGCTATCTGTTGGGGATACCGAGCAAAAAACTCGAGGCGATCATCTACTACGAACGCTATATCGTGGTACAGGCGGGAGCCGCCGCTGCCAGCGGGGTGAACGACCTGGATCTGCTTGCGGAAAAAGAGTATCTGGACGTGCTGGCATCCCTTCCCAAAGGGAATGCCCAGTTGGACGACAGCGATCCCAACAAGTTCATCGCCCAGATGGGAGCCGAAGCGATCTACACCCTGCTCCAGAAACTCGACTTGGACGCACTCTCCTATCAGTTGCGTCACAAGGCCAACACCGAGACCTCGCAGCAGCGTAAATCGGAGGCACTGAAGCGCCTGCACATCGTCGAGGCGTTCCGTTCCTCGAAAGAGATCAACAAACCGGAGTGGATGGTGCTGAAGGTGATCCCCGTGATCCCACCCGAACTGCGGCCGCTAGTGCCGCTGGACGGAGGCCGTTTCGCCACGAGCGACCTGAACGACCTCTACCGCCGGGTCATCATCCGCAACAACCGTCTGAAACGGCTGATCGAGATCAAGGCTCCGGAGGTGATCCTGCGCAACGAGAAACGTATGCTGCAGGAGGCTGTCGATTCGCTCTTCGACAACTCGCGCAAGAGCAACGCCGTAAAGACGGAAAGCAACCGCCCGCTCAAGTCGCTGAGCGACTCGCTCAAGGGTAAACAGGGACGTTTCCGCCAGAACCTGCTCGGTAAACGTGTCGACTACTCGGCCCGTTCGGTAATCGTCGTGGGTCCCGAACTGAGGATGCACGAAATGGGTATTCCCAAAGATATGGCGGCCGAACTCTACAAGCCGTTCGTGATCCGCAAGCTGATCGAAAGGGGCATCGTCAAGACTGTCAAGTCGGCCAAGAAGATCATAGACCGCAAGGACCCCGTGATCTGGGATATTCTGGAGAACGTCATCAAAGGACATCCCGTGCTGATGAACCGTGCCCCGACGCTGCACCGTCTCGGCATCCAGGCCTTCCAGCCCAAGCTGATCGAGGGCAAGGCACTGCAGCTGCACCCGCTGGCCTGTACGGCATTCAACGCCGACTTCGACGGCGACCAGATGGCCGTGCACCTTCCGCTCGGAAACGCCGCCATTCTGGAAGCCCAGTTGCTGATGCTCGGTTCGCACAACATTCTCAACCCCGCCAACGGCGCCCCCATTACCGTTCCTTCGCAGGACATGGTGCTCGGACTCTACTACATCACCAAGCCCAAGAAGGGGGTCAAGGGTGAAGGACAGGTGTTTTACGGCGCAGAGGAGGCGATCATCGCCTACAACGAAAAACGCGCCGACCTGCACGCCAAAGTGAAGGTGATGGTGGACAACGCCGTAGCCGAGGATGGAACGCTGAAACGCGAACTGATCGAAACGACCGTAGGCCGAATCCTTTTCAACCAGGTGGTACCGAAGGAAGTAGGCTATATCAACACGCTGCTGACGAAAAAGTCGCTGCGCGACATCATCGGTCTGGTGATGAAGAAGGCCGGAGCCGACAAGGCGGCCGACTTCCTGGACGACATCAAGAACCTGGGCTACCGGATGGCCTTCCAGGGCGGTCTGTCGTTCAACCTGGACGCCGTGCTGATCCCCGAAGAAAAGGAGTCGCTGGTTCACGAGGGATACGAACGGGTGGACGAGGTGATGGAGAGCTACAACGCCGGTCTGATCACCAACAACGAACGTTATAACCAGATCATCGACATCTGGACCAATATCAATTCGAAACTGACCAAAACGGTGCTCGACCACCTGATCGCCGATCAGGACGGATTCAATCCCGTTTACATGATGCTGGACTCGGGAGCCCGCGGTTCGAAAGAGCAGATCCGTCAGCTTTCCGGTATGCGAGGTCTGATGGCCAAGCCTCAGAAATCGGGAGCCGAGGGAGGTCAGGTCATCGAGAACCCGATCCTCTCGAACTTCAAGGAGGGCCTCTCCGTGCTGGAGTACTTCATCTCTACCCACGGTGCCCGCAAGGGTCTGGCCGACACCGCGCTGAAAACTGCCGACGCCGGTTATCTGACCCGCCGTCTGGTGGACGTGGCTCAGGACGTGATCATCAACGAGGAGGATTGCGGCACGCTGCGCGGTCTGACGGCTACGGCCATCAAACGGAACGAAGATGTGGTGCAGACGCTCTACGAGCGCATCCTCGGCCGGGTAGCTCTGCAGGACGTGGTGCATCCGCTCACGGGCGAGGTGATGGTCCACGCGGGCGAAGAGATCACGGAAGACATCGCCGAAGCCATCGAAAAATCGCCGGTGGAACAGGTCGAGATCCGTTCGGTGCTCACCTGCGAATCCCGCAAGGGCGTATGCGCCAAGTGTTACGGACGCAACCTGGCGACGGGCCGCATGGTACAGAAAGGAGAGGTGGTCGGCGTCATCGCCGCCCAGAGTATCGGCGAACCCGGTACCCAGCTGACCCTGCGTACGTTCCACGTCGGCGGTGTGGCCGGCGGCGTGGCTGTGGACAACAGCGTGGTTTCACGCTACGACGGCCGTCTGGAAATCGACGAGCTCCGTGTGGTAAAGAGCAAGAACGACGCGGGCGAAGAGGTCGAAGTGGTTATCAGCCGCCTGTCGGAACTCCGCATCGTGGACGTCAACACGGGCATCACCCTCTATACGCATGCGCTTCCTTATGGCGCCGTGCTCTTCATGCACGACGGCGATATGGTGAAAAAAGGCGACCGCGTCTGCGAATGGGACCCCTACAACGCCGTAATCATCTCCGAATACGAAGGTAAGATCAGCTTCGAGAATATCATCGAGGGCGTCACCTACCGCGAAGAGGCCGACGAACAGACCGGCCTGCGCGAAAAGGTGATCATCGAGTCGAGAGACAAGACCAAGAACCCCGTCATCAAGATCCTCGACAAGAGCGGCGAGGAGCAGAAGCAGTACAACCTGCCCGTAAGCGCCCACATCGTGGTGAAGGAGAATGCCAAAATCAAGGCCGGAGACGTGCTGATCAAGATCCCGCGCGCCATCGGTAAGGCAGGCGATATCACGGGAGGTCTCCCCCGAGTTACGGAGTTGTTCGAGGCCCGCAATCCGTCGAATCCCGCCATCGTTTCCGAGATCGACGGCGAAATCTCGTTCGGCAAGATCAAACGCGGTAACCGCGAGATCATCGTCACATCCAAAGGCGGCGACATCAAACGCTATCTGGTGCCCCTGTCGCGTCAGATTCTGGTCCAGGAGAACGACTATGTCCGTGCGGGTATGCCCCTGTCGGACGGGGCGATCACTCCGAGCGACATTCTGGCCATCCAGGGTCCTACGAAAGTACAGGAGTACATCGTGAACGAGGTACAGGAAGTGTACCGTATGCAGGGCGTGAAGATCAACGACAAGCATTTCGAGGTGATCGTACGCCAGATGATGAACAAGGTACAGATTCAGGACCCGGGCGACACGCGTTTCCTCGAAGAGCAGATCGTGGACAAGTGGGAGTTCATGGAAGTGAACGACGAACTTTACGACAAGGTGGTCGTAACCGATGCGGGCGATTCGCAGAATGTCCAGCCGGGACAGATCATCTCGGTACGCAAACTCCGCGACGAGAACTCCGTGCTCAAGCGCAAGGATATGAAACCGGTCGAGGTGCGCGACATCATTCCCGCCACGTCGAATCAGGTGTTGCAGGGTATCACCCGTGCTGCCCTGCAGACCAGCAGTTTCATGTCGGCCGCTTCGTTCCAGGAGACGACCAAAGTGCTGAACGAGGCCGCGATTTACGGCAAGGTAGACCCGCTGGAAAAACTGAAGGAGAACGTCATCTGCGGTCACCTGATTCCGGCAGGAACCGGTATCCGCGACTACGACAACCTCGTAGTGGGGTCGCTCGACGAATACAACAGTCTGACGGCCAAACGATAGTTCCGTCGTACCCGACAAAAGCCCCGGAATATTCCGGGGCTTTTTTTATTCCCCCATGACAGGAAAATAAAAAAGAGAAAAAAATTTCGGGAAAAAATCGGAATCCACCGCACGCTCAGGCGGCTCAGAGGGTATCCGCGGCGGAGTTTTTCACTCCGACCTCCGAAACGGAGCGCCATTATGGAAAAAGGCTGTAGGCAATGCTGAAAAAATTTATTACTTTTGTATCAATTGGAAAATAATAAACCAGAAATGCCTGATGCCTATGACAAGGTAACGACTCCGAAAAAACCCTCCTGGCTCAAAATCCGGCTCCACGGAAACGACTCGTTTGCCGACGTAGCGCGAATCGTCGAAAAACATGCGCTGCATACCATTTGCAGCAGCGGAATGTGTCCCAATAAAGCCGAGTGCTGGAGCCGGCGTACGGCCACGTTGATGATTCTGGGCGACATTTGTACCAGACATTGTAAATTCTGTGCCACACAGGGAGGGAAACCGTTACCGATCGACAGCCGAGAACCCGAACGGGTTGCCGACTCCATCCGTCTGATGGGGTTGCGTCATGCCGTTATTACCTCCGTGACACGCGACGACCTGCCCGACGGCGGAGCCTCCCATTGGGCCGCCGTGATCCGGGCTGTCCGAGCGATGAATCCGGAAACCACCGTGGAAGTCCTCATTCCCGATCTGGACGCAAAAGAGGAGCTGCTGGACATCGTATTGGAGGCACGTCCCGATATCGCAGGACACAACATCGAAACCGTCCGGAGGATCACCCCTGCCGTACGCAGTCGTGCCACCTATGCCACCAGCATGAAGACACTCACCTATATGGCTTCCTGCGGGGCTCTTACCAAAAGCGGACTGATGCTCGGGCTGGGCGAAACCGAAAAGGAGATTCTGGAAACACTGGACGATCTGGCCGCTGCCGGCTGCCGCATCGTCACGCTCGGACAGTACCTGCGGCCGACGCTGACCCATGTACCGGTGGCGGAATACGTCACTCCCGAAAAATTCGAATATTACCGCGAACAGGCGCTCGCACGGGGCTTCGGCTACGTGGCCAGCGCTCCGCTCGTGCGTTCCTCCTACCTGGCGGAAGAGGCGCTGCGTTGCGGAAAACTAAAATAAGAGGCCCGTGGAATCCGTTATCCATACAGATCTGGGCCTGGTCGGATACAAAGAGTGCTGGGAACTCCAGCAGAAGTTCTTTGAAGCCCTGATCGCCGCCAAAAGCGTTCCGGGAAGTGCCATTTCGCAATCGGCACGCCTGCTCCTGTGCGAACATCCCCACGTCTATACGTTGGGTAAAAGCGGGCACGCGGAGAACCTGCTCGTGAACGAGACATTCCTCGCCCGCATAGGGGCCGAACTGTTCCGGATCGACCGGGGCGGCGACATCACCTATCACGGTCCCGGCCAACTGGTCGGTTACCCGATTCTGGACCTGCAAAGGCTGAATCTGGGGCTGAAAGAGTATGTGCACGCGCTCGAACAGTGCGTGATCGACACGATCGCCGATTTCGGCGTGCACGGAGGAAGAGTCGCGGGAGCTACGGGCGTATGGCTCGGAGACGCAGTCCCGCAGGAGGGAACGGAGCCGGCAACCGGAGGTCCGCTGCGCAAAATATGTGCGATCGGCGTACGCAGTTCCCGTTTCGTGACCATGCACGGGTTTGCCCTGAATGTCAACACGCAGCTGGATTATTTCGGATACATCAATCCCTGCGGGTTCACCGACCGGGGAGTCACCTCCCTGGAAAAGGAGCTGGGCCACAAGGTGGAGATGAAAGAGGTCAAAGCCTCTTTCGTCCGTCATTTTGAGAAGATTATAAATATAAAAATAATAAATAATAACGAGTATGCCAATAGCAAAACGTTGGGTTATGAAGGAGCAGGGGGACCCCCGGAAGGTGGCTCAGATGAGCGCTGCGCTGGGGATCGCACCCGTGCTCGCTAACCTGTTGGTTCAGCGTGGCATAGAGACTTTGGACGAGGCTCAGCGGTTTTTCAACCCCCGGTTGGAGGACCTGCACGATCCGTTCCTGATGAAGGATATGGACCGGGCCGTGGAACGCATTGCGCAGGCTGTGGAACACCATGAGAAGATCATGGTGTACGGAGACTACGACGTGGACGGAACCACGGCGGTAGCACTCGTTTACAGTTTCCTGCGCCGGCTGGGCCATACCGATCTGATGTTCTATATCCCCGACCGCTACACCGAAGGGTACGGTATTTCGGTCAAGGGGATCGACCTGGCCCACCGCAAGGGCGTGTCGCTCATCATCACGCTCGACTGCGGAATCAAAGCCGTCGAAAAAGTCGCCTATGCCGCCGAAAAAGGGATTGATTTCATCATCTGCGATCACCACCTTCCGGGCGAGAAGATCCCTGAAGCGGTAGCCGTGCTCGACCCCAAACGGGCCGACTGCCCCTATCCGTTCAAGGAACTTTCGGGATGCGGAGTAGGTTTCAAAATGATGCAGGGATACTGCCTGTACAAGGGACTACCCTTTTCGGAAGTGGAACGACTGCTCGACCTGGTCGTCGTGAGCATCGCCTCGGACATCGTGCCTCTTACCGGCGAGAACCGCATTCTGGCTCACTACGGACTGGAACGCCTCAACACCAAACCGGGTAAAGGGCTCCATTCGATCATCAAAATCTGCGGACTGGATACCCACACCATCACCATCGACGACATCGTCTTCAAGATCGGCCCCCGGATCAATGCGGCCGGCCGGATGGAAGTCGAGTCCGACGGCGAACACCCGGTCCCCTCGGGCGGCCATTCCGCAGTGAAAATGCTGATCGAACGGGATGAGAACATGGCCGAGGAGTTCGGCAGTTTCATCGACACCTGCAACCAGGACCGTAAAAACATCGACCGGTCGATCACCCAGCAGGCACACGACTACATCGAGAGCAATCCCCATCTGAAAAAGCTCAAAAGCACGGTGATCTACAATCCGGGATGGATGAAGGGCATCGTAGGCATCGTCGCCTCGCGGCTGATCGAGACCTACTACCGTCCCACCGTCGTGCTGACCAAAAGCAACGGATTCGCCACGGGCTCGGCCCGCAGCGTACCCGGTTTCGACCTCTACCAGGCCGTGGAGTCCTGTGCCGACCTGCTGGAGAATTTCGGGGGACACATGTATGCTGCCGGACTGACGATGAAACCGGAAAATGTGGAAGAGTTCACCCGCCGCTTCAACGCCTATGTCGAAGAACACATCGACCCGCAGATGCTGATTCCGCAGGTGGAGATCGACGCACCGCTGCTCTTCAGCGACATCACGCCGACTTTCCGGCGCGACCTGTGCCGTTTCCAGCCCTTCGGCCCGGGCAACACGGCCCCCGTGTTCGTCACCAAAGGGGTCAGCAACCGCGGCGATGCCCGTCTCGTAGGCGCCGAATGCGAACACCTGCGCATGGACCTGATGCAGGGTGAAAAGCCCAACACCACGATCGGGGCGATCGCCTTCCAGCAACCGACCCATTACGAATGGATTCGCAGCGGAAAACCGGTCGATGTCTGCTACTGCGTGGTGGAAAACCACTACCGGGGCACCGTAACCCCCCAACTCCGGATCAAGGACATCAAGACCGTAGACTGGCATTGAGAATCCGTCACCCTATCGCATACGAAAGCGGCCGGAACTTATTCCGGCCGCTTTCGGTTTATGTCCGTATCACTTTCCTTTCGAAAAATTACGTTTCAGCCAGCGGGGAAATATGATCGCCCCGGCAACCAGATAGGGATAGTAGGTCACCAGCCGCCACAACACGGCGATCAGTGTGGCCGCACCCAGTTGCAGGGCGGCCGGAACGGCAATCAGGTCGCTGCAATAGTTCGTAAAGACGTACTCGGCGAATCCGCTCCCTCCCGGCGTGGGCATCACAAGCATCATGATCCACATGACCAGCTGGCGGGCGAAGAGCAGGAACTGGTCGCTCACCGAGAAAAAGGCCATGACGAGGGCGTTGGCCACCAGATAACGGGAGCTCCAGGAGAGAAAGGTGGCCAGTCCGCTTTTCAGCCAGAAACGGAATCCGTAACGCCGGATTTCGTAGGAGCTGAGCACGATATCCTCGCCCACGTGATAGGCGGCCCGGTACCAGCGGCGCAGCCACCGGAGCCGGAATATCCGCATGAGCAGCCACTTGAGTCCCTGCGGATTGAAGAAAAGCCCGTAGGAAAGCAGCAGCACGTACCCGAATTTCAGAAAATACCCGACCAGCGCAAACGTGACGAGCCCTTTGGTCACCACTCCGCCTCCGGCCACGATGTCGAACAGATTGTCGAATCCCACGACCGCCATCAGCAGAGGAAACATCACGATGAAATAGACTTCGTCCAGAAAAGAGGTCAGCATCACGATAGCCGAGCTGCGCCCCACGCTGATCCCCTCCTTGTGTACGTAGATGACCGCCACACTGGTTCCCCCAACGGCCGACGGGGTGATGGCCGAGGTAAACTCCCAAAGCATGATGATCCGGAACGCCTGCCGCCAGGAGAGATGTCCGCCGCTCAGCACCCGGATACGGATCATGTAGCCCGCATCGCGTCCCATAATAAACAGCACGGCGACCGCCAGCCAGAAAACGGTCCAACCCGTCACGCGAATGTCCCGGAAAACGGCGGGATCGAAATCCCGGTAGAACATATAAGCCACCACGGCCAGTCCGATGAGGACCGGATAGAGCGCATTGCTCAATCGGATCTTGCCGAGCGGGCTGCCCTGCGGAGGCCGTACGCGTGCGGATTTTTCGGAGGATCTCACACCGGAAGGTTTTTGACCTCCAAAGATATAATTTTTATGCCAGACTGCAATCCGGGAAGGCAGTCTCTTTCGTCCGGACTCTCCTTCGTTCCGGCGCTACTTCCGACGTTCGAGAGAAACGACCCTGCGGCACAACTCACCCTCCTGCGTCACGCCTTCCAGTGTGACGTCGTAGGTCGACGGCCGGTCGGCCGTGTAAAACGACACCGTGGCGACACCGGTGGAATCGGTTTTGATCCGGGGGTCCCAGCAGATCGTGGTACGCAGGTCGGGCGTCCGGCTCTCGCGCACTTCAGCCACTTCATATTTGGGCTGATAGAACTGTTCCGGTTTTTTGTATCCCAAATGCTGCACCTTCGCCAGCGAAGGGAGCGCCGATACCGACGAAGAGACCGAGGCCCCGTCCTTGAGCGAAATGAGAATCACGCCGCCCGAAGCCCCGAGTCCGAAGATGGCGGCCTCCGGCCCGGCCACCAGATCGACCGACTGCACGTCCGCCATGTTGACCGCATCGAGCGATTCCGGCTCCACGGCCATTTCGTCGATATAGACCAACGGAGGATCGGTACTGTTCCTCACGGATATGTCATGTCCTATCACACGCACTCCCGGAAGGGTCTGCAGCACGGCATAGATGTCCTGCCCCACATAACGGTCGATCACATCCTGCGGTATGGAACGGGTGGGGCTCACGTTGTAGAGAAGATTCTTGTTCTCCCGGCGCTGCGTGGTGACCACGACCTCGCGCATGTCGATCACCCGCATCCCCCCTTCGTAATAATAGCGCTCCTTGGACTGGTTCAGGAACGCTTCGGGAAGCGCACTTTCGCTCCGGCCCACCAACGGCCGGGGAATATGGACCTGTCGGGAGGGAAACACCTCCGGACGAATGTTCAGGGAGACCGAACGGGTACCGCCCGACTTGTTCATCGCCTGCAGGATGAACGACGTGCTGTCGGCGAAATCCAGTCCCGACATATTGAAACGGTTGCTTCCCTCCAGCTGGAACACTTCCAGATAACGCGTGGTCGGCGAAAAGATCAGAATGGAAGGACGTTTGGCGGCTCCGCCGAAAAATCCCGTGATGGAACCCGAAATGGACTGGCTCTCCTCCACCGCAAAACGTTTCGGAGGCAGATCCCCTTTCAGTATCTCCGGCAGGGAGAACCGCGTCCACCCCTGCGTCAGCATCAGCAGATCGAGACACCGCAGCGTTTCAGGTGCATCGTTCCGAAAATACCATCCGGGACTCTCGACATACCCTTTCAGATCGGAAGAGAGCAAGAGGCCCGAAAGGATATTCTCCTGTGTCGAATCCTGCACCACGGCATGACGGTCCGTCACCGAAAGAGCGAACGTTCCTACGGCCGGATTTCCCTGGCTGTCGGTCACTTTCAGTTTCAGCTCGACCCGCTCCCGTTTGTAATAGTCCGGTTTGTCCGCGGTCACGGCAGCCGCGGCTCCCCTCTTGCGGACGAATACCAGCCGTTCGGAGACGGGGGCACCCGTCACCTTGTCCACCAGTGCGAAATGCGTGATGCCTTCCGGTAACTGTTCCGTACCGATCGCCTTGGCTCCTTCACCGCCGACGCGATCCAGCGCCACCATGATCTTCCCCCTCGAATGTACGATCAGTCCCAACCGTGACAGGTCCACGTCCGGAGTCGCATAAACCTGATACAGCAACCGGCCCCGCATCTGCGCGACCCGAAGGGAGCATCCCGAAGCGGCCACGGGTGGCAGTTCGAACCGCTTGGTCTTCCCGCCCTCCGAAGTAAGCTCGGCATAATACCTCTTCCCCTGCTGGGCCAATATGTTGAACCGGCCCATCCCGAGATGCTCGGACTCCAGTTCCGCGATCTCCTCGCCCTCCTCGGAGAGAAGTCGTCCTTTCACCCCGACACCCAGTCCGTTGCTTCCGATCGCCTTGAAGGCCACGAGTTGCGCCGGACCCGGAATCAGATGCCCTCCTTCCGGGAAGAACTGCACATCGAAATCATCGCTGAACGCAGGAAGGTAGACCGTCCGGTCGAAATGGCGGTCGGGTTCGTCTATGACGAAACGGATCGAATTTTCCAGACTGTCGGCGGGCGGGGCGAACGAGATGCGGAACTCCCCCCGGTCGTCCGTCCTCTGATTGTAATTCCGTTCCCGACCCCCGAAACAGGTGCTGTAAACGAGCCGCTGCCCGGCCAACGGGTCGAGCGCGCTGTTGGTCAGCCGGCACCGTACCTCGACCAGACTGTCGGCCGTCCATCCGTAGTCCACGGCGAGATTGACGGCATCGTCGATCGGATTGACGATCCGTATGTTGCGCTCGAAAAAATAATCGGGTCCGTCGTTCTGCATCCACTGTGTATAAGCCCTCAGACAGTAATCGCCCCACGGGAGGTCGGGCGACAGTTTCAGACAGTTGTGGAATCCCCACTCGTCCGCCTTGATCTTCACACGCTGGACGAGCGAATCGCGTCGGTCGATCAGCTCCACATAGATGTACCTGGAAGCCGAAGTGGGGGTCAGCGTAATGGCGTTCACCAGAAATCCCTTGAACCAGATATTCTCTCCGGCGCTGTAATAGGGTTTGTCGGTCTGCAGATAGAGTTTCTCCGACACCCCCCGTCCATAGAATTTCATGAATCCGTCGAAAACGCGCTGTCCGAAACTCTCCGGAGCTTCGGAGACCGCCGTATCGGCCGGAATCTCTTTCGCCGACGGTTTCGCCGCGGCACGGGAAGCCTTCGGAGGACGTGCCTGCACGGCAAGGACACCGAAAAACAGGGCACAGAGCAACAGGAACCGGACGGATGTTTTCATAGGGCAGAGGGTTTTGTCGGCACAGTCGTTTAAATTTAACTGCAATGTAAACATTTTCCGGCAAAAATGTCCATCCGCCACCGAACAATTTCAGGCAAAACGCCCGATTCAGCAGGTGAACCGGCATCCGCCTCCCCTCGCTACGAACGCCCCCACGCCTTTCCGGCGCGGGAGGGGTCGGCATCCCCGACGACCACGGTCGTAAAACGCTCCGGAACCAAATATTTGCGGGCCGTGGCCAACACCTCTTCGGGCGTCGTGCTGCGCACCCGCTCCAGAAAACGGCCGATGTAGCCGTTGTCCGTCCCGTTCTGCACATTTTCAATAGTGACGTCCGCAATTCCGAACGGACCGTCAAGAATCCGCATCACCTCTCCGGCCACGATGTTCTTTACCATCTGCAGTTCCCGTTCCTCCACCGCTTCGTTCCGAAGCCGCTCCATTTCGCGGAATATCTGATCCACGGCGTCCTCCGCAGCCGCTGCGGCCACTTCGGTCGCTATCGCCATATATCCTTCGTACTCCAGGTTGACCATACCCGCGAAGACCCCGTAGGTATATCCCCGCTCCTCCCGCAGGTTGCGCACCAGCCTCGAACCGAAATAGCCGCCCAGAACGGTGGTCACCACCTGCATCGGGATGAAATCGGGATGGGTCCGGGGAAACAGGCGTGTACCCACCCGCAGGGCCGATTGCAGGGCTCCCGGATGGCTGCCGAAAGCATAGCGGAGAGAGACGGGTTCCGCCATTCCGGAAAGCCCGGCCGCATCCCCCGCCGGCAGTTTTCCGGCCAGCGCGGCGATCCGCCGCCGGGCATCGGGATTCACGTCGCCGCTGGCTACCGCAAAACAGTTCCTCCCCGTGTAGTACCTGCGGTAAAAGCGGATCAGGTCGTCCCTTCCGAGCGTATCGTACCGTTCGGCCGGCGAAGATACCCCGTACGGATGTTCCGCCCCGAACAGCGTCCGGGAAAAGAGCTCCCGTGCCTGGAAAGCCACCTTCGTCCGCTCCACAGCAAGACGCTGTTTCTGTTTGGAACAATATGTCCGCACTTCGTCCTGCGGGAACTCCGGAGCCAGCAGGATCTCCTCTGCGACCTCCATCGTCTCCGCGAAGAAACGCGAAAGCGAACAGAAAGTCACCACGGCATAATCCCGGTCGGTGCTCACTTCGTAATAGGAGCCGTAAAAGTCGAGCCGTTCGGCGATCTGTGCCGCCGTAGACCTGCGCGATCCCTCGCTGAGCAGATTCACCGCCGCCGAAGCGGAGAAGGGCACCTCCTGCAACGAGGTTCCCGCCCGGAACACGAAGCTGACGCGGACCACCTCCTGTCCGGGAATATCGACCATATAGAGCCGCACGCCGTTGTCCAGCACGTCTTCGCAAACCGGCGGCATCTCGGCCCGGCCGGGCGTCACGATCGCAGGAGGCACCGGACGTCCGGCCCCCGTCGTATTCTCTTTTCCTTTCATTCCGTTTCCGTTTTCGCATCCGCGGGCACCCCGTCGCCGGACGCCCGGTAAACGAGCGTCGAACTGCATTCCGGCACGAACACCTCCGCAGCACACTCCATCAGCCGCTCCGGGGTGAGCGACCGGTATATCTCCACCTCCCGGTTGATCAGCGGCAGGTCGCCCAGCATTTCGTAAAACCCGAGGTTCATCGCCTTGTTCATCACATTGATCTCGCCGAAGGTGGTGTTCGCCTCGAACTTGTTCTTCACCTTCTCCGCCTCTGCCGCCCCGACGGGTTCCCGTTTCAGCGACTCCAACTGCTCCCACAGGGCCGCTTCGGCCGCCTCCGGCTCCACTCCGGGCAACAGATTGCCCGTCACCACGAAAAGTCCGGGGTCCACGTCTCCCGTCACGTAGGCATTGGCGCTGGCGAACAGCCGTCCTTCCTGCACCAGTCGACGGTACAGCCGCGAGGACGTTCCCCCGGCCAGCAGATCGGAAATCATGTCCAACGGATAGAAATCCTTCCCCGTACGGCCGCACATCCTGAAAGCGACCGTCACCACCGTGGCCGGCACATCCCTTACCACCTCCAGCCTGCGGGAAACGGTCTGGAGCGGTTCCTGCGGAATCTCCGGCTTCGGATACGACACGTCGGGAAGGGGACCGAACCACTTTTCGGCCAATGCGAAGACCCGTTCCGGATCGAGATCGGCCGCCACCGAAAGAATCGCATTCGAAGGATTGTAAAAACGGCGATAGAACTCCCTGACCTCCCGGAGCGTCGCCCCCGCGATGTGTTCCGGCGTGAGCCCGATGGTCGCCCACCGGTAGGGATGCTCCTTGAACGCGAGCGCCCGCAGCAACAGCCAGAGATCACCGTAAGGCTGGTTCAGATAACGCTGCTTGTACTCCTCGATCACCACTTTCTTTTCCGCCTCCAGATTCTTCCGGTCGATTGCAAGTCCCGTCATCCGGTCGGATTCCAGCCACAGGGCGGTCTCCGTGTTGTCCACCGGAAGCGTGATGTAATAATCCGTGTAGTCGTTGTTGGTAAAGGCGTTGTTCTCCCCGCTGGCCATCTGGACCGGCACGTCGAAGTCGGGCACCTGCCCCGTTCCCCGGAACATCAGGTGCTCGAACAGGTGGGCGAACCCCGTGCGGTGCGGATCTTCATCGCGGGCCCCCACCCGGTAGAGCATGTTGACGGCGGCCATCCGGGAAAACTTCTCCCGGTGGGCCAGCACCGTAAGCCCGTTGGCGAGCGTATGTCTTTCGTAGGTTATCATCGTTTCTGTCTCTTTTTCGGAGCGGACGGATCGACCGGATGCTCGAAATCCACGGGCGGCAGTTTCCTCATCAGCGACCGGATGGCCGCCGACCGCCGCACCATGTAGGCGGACGGAGCCGCCAGATTCATACGCCGGGGATTGGGCAGGACCGTGGCGATCATCGCCGCATCGTAGTTGTTCAGATGCTCGGCCTCCTTGTCGAAAAAACGCCGGGCTGCCGCCTCCACTCCGTACACGTTCGGATGGGTCTCGATCACGTTCAGGTAGACCTCCACGATCCTCTGTTTGTTCCAGAACAGTTCGATCAGCACGGTGAACCACCCCTCAACCCCCTTGCGCAGCCATGTCCGGTCGGGATAGCAGAAGACATTCTTGGCCGTCTGCTGACTGATCGTGCTGGCTCCCAGCTTCCTCTTACGGTCCTTGCGGCGGTTGTGTTCCAGCGCCTTGTCGATCGCCTCCCAGTCGAATCCGTGATGGATCAGAAAATTATTGTCTTCGGAAGCCATCACCGCCTTGACCATTGACATGTTGATCCGGTGGAGCGGCCGCCAGCGCGAGTCGATCCGGACTCCTTCGTCGGACGCGTTTTCGAACAGCCTGATGATCTTCAGCGGGGTGAAAGTGACCGGCACCAGCCGCAGCATCAGCACATAACTCACCGAAAAGGAGAGAAAAAAGAGCGTGAAATAGACCACTATGCGTCCCAGATACTTCATCGGCAATTCCCGGACCGCAGCCGGGCTGAAAATTCCGTTGCAAATTTAACCGAATTTCCGCAAAAAAGAGCGTTTCCCGCCGGCCGGGCCCGAAATTATCCCTCCAGGGATAGGAAAATTACAGGAAAAAACGCTATCTTTGCGGTCGCAGGTACGTATCCGCGAATATCGTACCGGAGAGTGCTATCGGTAAATTATCGTAAAAACGCAACTCAATAAAAGCAAATCTTATTCTAAAAATTAAGATGGGACAGAAAAAATTCATTACGTGTGACGGTAACTACGCCGCAGCCCACATCGCCTACATGTTCAGCGAGGTAGCTGCTATTTACCCCATCACACCGTCGTCCACGATGGCCGAATACGTGGACGAATGGGCGGCCGGCGGTCGCAAGAACATCTTCGGCGAGACCGTCAAGGTGGTCGAAATGCAGTCGGAGGCAGGTGCCGCAGGAGCCGTTCACGGTTCGCTGCAGTCGGGTGCGCTGACCACGACCTTCACCGCATCGCAGGGTCTGCTGCTGATGATCCCCAACATGTACAAGATTTCGGGCGAGCTGCTCCCGGGCGTGTTCCACGTATCGGCGCGCGCACTGGCCGCACAGTCGCTCTCCATCTTCGGCGACCACCAGGACGTCATGGCCACCCGCCAGACCGGATTCGCCATGTTGGCCACCAGTTCCGTTCAGGAAGTGATGGACCTGGCCGGCGTCGCCCACCTGGTCGCCATCAAGTCCCGCGTTCCGTTCCTGCACTTCTTCGACGGTTTCCGGACCTCCCACGAGATCCAGAAGATCGAACTGATGGACCAGGAGGTGCTCGAAGGCCTGCTCGACAAAAAAGCGCTGGCCGAGTTCCGTGCCCGTGCACTGAACCCCGAACACCCCGTTACGCGCGGTACGGCCCAGAATCCCGACATCTATTTCCAGACCCGCGAGGCTGCCAACAAATTCTACGACGCCGTGCCCGACATGGTCGCCGAGGCAATGAAGGAGATCAGCAAGATCACCGGACGCACCTACAAGCCCTTTACCTATTACGGGGCCCCCGATGCGGAAAACATCGTCATCGCCATGGGCTCCGTTACGGAGACGATCAAGGAGACGATCGACTATCTGAACGCACAGGGCGACAAGGTGGGTCTGATTACCGTACACCTCTACCGTCCGTTCTCGGCCAAATATTTCCTCGACGTGCTGCCCGCCAGCGTGAAACGCATCTGCGTACTCGACCGCACCAAGGAACCGGGAGCCAACGGCGATCCGCTTTACCTGGACGTGAAAGACGTTCTGTACGGACAGAAAAACGCTCCGCTGGTCATCGGCGGCCGTTACGGTCTTTCGTCGAAAGACACCACTCCGGCCCAGATGCTGGCCGTATTCGCCAACCTGCGTGCCAATGAGCCGAAGAACCAGTTCACGGTCGGCATCACCGATGACGTGACCTTCAAGTCGCTGCCCGTCGGCCAGGAGATTTCGCTGGCCAAACCCGGCACGTTCGAGGCTCTCTTCTTCGGTCTGGGTGCCGACGGTACGGTGGGTGCCAACAAAAACTCGATCAAGATCATCGGCGGTTCGACCGATAAATACTGCCAGGCCTATTTCTCGTACGACTCGAAGAAATCGGGCGGTTACACCTCTTCGCACCTGCGTTTCGGCGACCAGCCCATCACGTCGCCCTATCTGGTGACCACCCCCGACTTCGTGGCCTGCCACGTTCCCTCGTACGTTGACAAGTACGACGTACTGAAAGGTCTCAAGAAGGGCGGTTCGTTCCTGCTGAACAGCGTGCACGATGCCGAGACGACCAAGGCTTCGCTGCCCGACCACATGAAGAAATACCTGGCCGAAAACCAGATCAACTTCTATATCATCAACGCCACGAAGATCGCCGCAGAGCTGGGTCTGGGCAACCGCACCAACACCATCATGCAGTCGGCCTTCTTCAAGATCGCCAATGTGATTCCCTTCGACAAAGCCGTCGAGGAGATGAAGAAAGCCATCTACAAATCCTACGGCAAGAAAGGCGAGGACATCGTGAACATGAACTACGCCGCCGTGGACAAGGGCGGAGCCGAAGTGATCAAGGTAGAGGTTCCTGCCGAATGGGCCAGCCTCGAGGACAAGCCGATGGAAGGTTTCCACAATCCCCGCGCCACGGAATTCGTGACCAAGATCGTGGAGCCGATCAACGCCCTCAAGGGCGACGACCTGCCCGTGAGCGCCTTCAACGGCCGCGAAGACGGAACGTGGGAGAACGGCACCGCCCAATACGAAAAACGGGGTATCGCCGTGAACGTGCCGGAGTGGCTCGTGGACAACTGTATCCAGTGTAACCAGTGTGCCTACGTCTGCCCCCACGCAGCCATCCGTCCGTTCCTTATGACCGAGGAGGAGGCCGCCGCCGCACCCGAAGGCACTACCTGCAAGCAGGGCGTAGGCCCCACCAAGGAGTACAAGTTCCGCATCCAGGTGAGCCCGCTCGACTGTACGGGTTGCAGCAACTGCGTGGACGTCTGCCCGGCCCCGACCAAGGCGCTGAAAATGCAGCCGCTCGAATCGCAGCTCAAGGAGGAGGTTCGCTGGGAATACCTCAACTACAAGGTGGGTTACAAGGACACCGTGGTGGACAAGACCAAGACCGTGAAAAACCTTCAGTTCGCACAGCCCCTGTTCGAATTCTCGGGAGCCTGCGCCGGTTGTGGCGAAACGCCCTATATCAAGGCCATCACCCAGCTCTTCGGCGACCGCATGATGGTAGCCAACGCCACGGGATGTACCTCGATTTACAGCGGTTCCGCTCCTTCGACCCCCTACTGCACCAATGCTCAGGGTCAGGGTCCCGCATGGGCCAACTCGCTGTTCGAGGACAACGCCGAGTTCGGTCTGGGTATGCACATCGGTGTCGAGAAACTGCGCGACCGCGTAGCCGAGAAGATGAAATATGCCATCGAGAACTGCTCCGAGTGCTCGGCCGAACTGAAAGCCGCCATGGGCGAATGGCTGGAAGGCAAGGACAACAGCGCCCTGAGCGCTGCCGCCAGTGCCAAGCTGATCCCGATGATGGAGGCCTGCGGATGCAAGACCTGCAAGGAACTGCTCGATCTGAAACAATATTTCGTGAAGAAGTCGCAGTGGATCATCGGCGGCGACGGTTGGGGTTACGACATCGGCTTCGGCGGTGTGGACCACGTACTGGCTTCGGGTCAGGACGTCAACATTCTGATCGTCGACACCGAGGTTTACTCCAACACCGGCGGACAGTCGTCGAAAGCCACCCCCGTGGGTGCCGTGGCCAAATTCGCTTCGGCCGGTAAACGGATCCGCAAGAAGGATATCGGCGCCATCGCCATGACCTACGGTTACGTTTATGTGGCACAGGTTTCGATCGGCGGCAGCCAGAACCAGTTGTTCCAGGTGCTGAAAGAGGCCGAGGCCTATCCGGGCCCATCGCTCATCATCGCATACGCTCCCTGTATCAATCACGGTATCAAGGGCGGCATGACCCGCACGCAGACCGTCGGCAAGGAGGCTGTTGAGTGCGGATACTGGCACCTGTGGCGTTACAACCCGCAGCTGGAAGCCGAAGGCAAGAACCCCTTCAAGTACGACTCGAAAGAGCCCGATTGGAGCAAGTTCCAGGCCTTCCTGAACAAGGAGGTTCGCTATACGTCATTGCTCAAAGCCTTCCCGGCAGAGGCACAGGAACTGTTCGCCGCAGCCGAGGAAAATGCAAAATGGCGTTACGAAACCTACCAGCGTCTGGCTAAAATGAGTTACGACAAAGAGTAGTAGTCTCCCGGAATTCGAATTCCGTACAAAAAGGAGGACGTCCGCAATGCGGACGTCCTCCTTTTTACATCAGGCACAATGGATATTCGGCATCCACACCCGAAATTTTATCGTTCCAATACGCGAAACAGGAAATCCATCTTCTCCTGCCGTATTCCGGCAGGAATCGGCCCGCAATGCCTTCCGCCTTCGATCTCCTTATAGATGACATGACGATGTCCGCTTTCGCGCATCGCCTTCACGAACCGGTCCGCATGATGCACCTTGCTGACCGACCGGTCGCCCGAAGTCTGCATGATAAAGAAAGGAATATCGGGAATCTCCCGAACCTGATCCATCGGGTTATGCTCGGTCATGCTCTCCTCGAACGTGTTGCCATATCCCCAATAGGCACACCGGAAAGTCCGGGGCAGATCGGGGCGTTCGGTAAAGTGATATTTGATATCCGTCACGGGACAGTTCGCCACACAGGCGCTGACCGGGCGCCGTGCATAACGGGTGTACAGAATGGCGCAAAAACCTCCCATGCTGCCGCCCGTCGTGACCAACGGGATCGAATCGGGAATCCCGTAGGCTTCATAAACGGCATCCACAATCCCGTCTACCATCTCCCGGGCCTGCCGGTTCATCCAGTGCCAGGGTCCACAATAAGGATAAACGATCAAATATCCCTTCTCCGCCAACATCTTCTCTTCCGAGGAAGGGGCCTCACGGAGCCTGGTATTATTCAGACCGTGGAACGAAATCATTACACCCCGGTAAGGTCCGGGCACCGAATCGAAAATCCACGCCATCTGCCGGGCTTCCCCGATCGTCAGGCCACCCCGTTCCTCCCCGACGGCGGACACCGCGACAGGAAGGGCGATACAGAAGAGGAAAAGAATGAACGACCGCTTCATACGCTGATTTTCATATACGCATACGTTATCTCAACCGGGGTTTTCCTCCTGCGGCCACGGCTTTCATCATCTTGCGCGTGTCTTCGAACTGCTTGAGCAGGCGGTTCACCTCCACGATCGTCACCCCGCTGCCCTTGGCGATCCGATTCTTACGGCTGGTATTGATCAACGAAGGATTTTCCCGCTCGGCCGGAGTCATCGAAAAGATGATCGACTCGGTCTGCTTGAAGACGTCGTCGCTGATCTCCACATTCTTGAGCGCCTTGCCCACGCCCGGAATCATCGAAGCCAGATCCTTCAGATTGCCCATCTTCTTGATCTGTCCGATCTGGGTAAGGAAATCGTTGAAATTGAACTGATCCTTGATGATCTTCTTTTTCAGTTTGCGGGCCTCATCCTCGTCGTACTGCTCCTGCGCCCGCTCTACCAGCGAAACGATGTCACCCATACCGAGAATCCGGTCGGCCATACGTTCCGGGTGGAACACCTGCAAAGCATCCATCTTCTCACCCGAAGAGATGAATTTCAACGGTTTGTTAACCACCGCACGGATCGAAATGGCCGCACCGCCCCGTGTATCGCCGTCGAGCTTGGTCAGCACCACGCCGTCGAAATCAAGACGGTCATTGAATTCACGGGCCGTATTCACCGCATCCTGCCCCGTCATGGCATCCACGACGAAAAGGGTCTCGCTCGGCCGGACCGCCTGCTTGATCGCCGTGATCTCCTGCATCATCTCCTCGTCCACGGCCAGACGTCCGGCCGTATCGACGATCACCGTATTGAGTCCCTTGCTACGGGCATACCTGATGGCGTTCTCGGCGATCTGCACCGGATTCCGGTTCCCCTCCTCCGTGTAAACCTCCACACCGATCTGGCTCCCGAGCACCTTCAGCTGCTCGATGGCGGCCGGACGGTAAACGTCACCGGCCACGAGCAACACGCCGCGTCCCTTCTTGCTTTTGATCAGATTGGCCAGTTTCCCGGAAAAGGTCGTCTTACCGGAACCTTGCAGACCGGCGATCAACACCACGGCGGGACTTCCCTCCAGCCGGATATCGGTCATCGTTCCTCCCATCAACCGGGCCAATTCGTCCCGGACGATCTTGGTCATCATCTGACCGGGCTTTACGGCTTTCAACACATCGGCCCCCAACGCCTTCTGTTTCACTTCGTCGGTGAACGATTTGGCCACCTTATAGTTGACGTCGGCGTCGATCAACGCCCGGCGAATCTCCTTCAGCGTTTCGGCCACGTTGATCTCGGTGATACGCCCCTCGCCCTTCAGAATCTTAAAGGAACGCTCCAGTTTATCGGTTAAATTCTCAAACATCGTTTCGGATTTTCAATTCTTTCCACAAATATAATCAATTTCGCGTGCAAGTCAAGAACGCACGCCGGGACACGAAACCGCCCTGCGGCACAGGATGCGCGAACCCGTCGCAAATATACGAAATAGTTCCGGGATGCAGGCTTTCCGAGCCGATTTTCAAAGGCTTCTTTCCTGCATACGAAAAGCGGCCTCTTTCCGAAGCCGCTTTCCGTATTCCGTATCTCTCCGTCCGTCTATCCCAGGAAGCTGAGCAGCACACCGGCCGCCACGGCACTTCCGATCACACCGGCCACATTGGGCCCCATGGCGTGCATCAACAGGTAATTGGTCTTGTCGTACTTGATACCCATATCCTGCGACACGCGTGCGGCCAGCGGTACGGCCGAAACACCCGCATTGCCGATCAGCGGATTGATCTTGTTTCCCTCCTTCAGGAAGAGGTTCATGAACTTCACGAACAGCACGCCCGAAGCCGTAGCGATGAAGAAGGCACAGGCGCCGATAGCGAACGTACCGACCGATTTCAAGGTCAGGAAGGTGGTCGCCTGGGTGGAGGCACCCACCGTCAGACCGATCAGAATCGTCACGATGTCGATCATCGGGCCGCTGGCCGTATTGGCCAGACGTTTCGTCACGCCGCACTCCTTGAGCAGGTTCCCGAAGAACAGCATACCCAGCAGGGGCAAAGCCGAAGGCACCAGGAAAGCCGTGAAGAGCAGTCCGATAATCGGAAAGAGGATTTTTTCGGTCTGCGAAATCTGACGGGGCGGCTTCATATGGATCACGCGCTCTTTCTGGGTGGTCAGCAGGCGCATCACGGGCGGCTGGATCAAAGGCACGAGCGCCATGTACGAATACGCCGAAATAGCAATGGCACCCATCAGGTCGGGAGCCAGCCGGCTCGACAGGAAGATGGCCGTGGGACCGTCCGCACCGCCGATGATACCGATAGCCCCGGCCTCAGCTGCCGTATAGTCGAAACCCAGCGCTCCCAATCCGAGCACCGCCATGTAGGCAGCGAAAATGCCGAACTGCGCAGCAGCGCCCACCAACATCAGTTTAGGATTGGAAATCAGGGCCGAGAAGTCGGTCATCGCACCGATTCCGAGGAATATCAGCGGAGGATACACCCCTTTCACCACCCCGAAATAGAGGTAGTTGAGCACCGAACCCTCTTCATAGATGCCCACCTCCATGCCGGGAAAGAACGGGATATTTCCCACGATGATACCGAACCCGATCGGAACCAGCAGCATCGGTTCGAAGTGTTTGGCGATCGCCAGATAGATGAAGATCATACCGATCACGATCATGACCAGATGGCCCCACGTCAGGTTGGCGAAACCCGTGAAAGTATAGAACTGCTGAAGATTATCCCCCAGGAAAGAGAAGAATCCCGGATTTGCTGCTTCTGCCAACATATGCCTAACCGATTGTCATCAGCACGTCGCCTTCGAGCACCGAATCGCCCTGGTTGACGCTGACAGATTTCACAATACCTTCCACGTCGGAGTCGATGTTGTTCTCCATCTTCATGGCCTCGAGGATCAGCAGACGCTGGCCGACCGACACGTGGTCACCCACCTTGACGGCAAGATTCAGCACCACTCCCGGCAGCGGACTCTTCACCGGCGTCCCGGCTCCGGCGGCCTGCGGTTTGGCGGTTTTAGCCACGGCGGGATGCGCATCGGTCGAAGGAACGACGGGACTCTGCACCAGTTTCGGGGTTTTGGTCTTGGCGGCCACGCCCTCCACTTCCACCGTGTAATCGACCCCGTTCACCGTCACGTTGGCCTCGTTGTCGTCAACGCTGTTCACCGCCACGGTGTAGTCGTTTCCGTTTATCTTGAATTTATACGTTTTCATACTGTTTCTGCTTATTTTTTATTGGGAATTTGACGTAACCCGTAGATCTTGGAACTCCACGGAGAGTATGCCCGGGCCACCCGGTTGATGGTCAGTACGGTAGACTCCTTGTCGTGCATCTCGCTGCGATACATGTGAAGAGCCATCGCTATGGCGGCTATTTCCGCTTCGCCGCTGAACGTATTGCCTTTCACCTTGTTCAACAACGGTTCGGAAACCTTGCCGGCAGCATTCTGGTTCTTCTGCGTCACCTTCTTCATGGTCTTGCCCAGCAGGCTGAACAGGATATAGAGGATCAGCAGCGCCGAAAACACCACGCTCATGGCCGTAATGGCCATAATGATTCCCGAAGGGTCCATCCGACGGAACTTCTCATGTTTAGGCACCTCGTCGATCACGTCATTCGTAGCTCCCGGCGTCGTCCGGGGCAGTTTCCCGAATACGGGACCTTCGTCCGTTTCCAGCACGCCGATCGAAACGTCAGGCTCCTGTTCGGAAACCTCGTAACGGATTTCATCAATCGGTTTCCCCTTTCCGCTGGCATCCAACAGGGCCAGATAACCCGTCTGGTCCAGCGTGAAATTGGTATGGAACGTTCCCTTGGTGTCGGTTCCGTCGCAGAAAAAGACAACGTAATCCCGGGGAGCGACCACCGTACGCGGATCGCCCGAAGGAATCCGGTAGGTGTACCGGTTGTCGCCCAGTTTCACCGAAAGGTGGGCCCCGGCGAGGTTGACCTTCGAATACCCGGTATTGAAGAGCTCGATCCAGCCGATCCGTTTTCCGTAGTCGTCCTCATAGTTGTCTACGTTGCGGACCATGACCTCGTTGATCCTGATGTCCTTGATGCCCTGCGCCGAAACGCCCGCACCCAGCATCAGCATCAATCCTAATGCGAACAGTCTCCTCATAGCCTACAACGGAATATTAGAGTGTTTCTTGGCCGGATTGACCAGCTTCTTGGTGGCCAGCGACTGCAGGGCGCGGATGATCCGGAACCGGGTATTGCGCGGCTCGATCACGTCGTCGATATAACCGTATTTGGCAGCCACGTACGGATTGGCGAACTTGCGCCGGTACTCCGACTCCTTCTCGGCCATGAACTTGGCCTTCTCCTCCGGATCTTCGATGGCGGCGATCTCCTTCGAAGAGAGCACCTCGATCGCTCCGGCCGGACCCATTACGGCGATTTCGGCCTGCGGCCATGCATAGTTGATGTCGCCCCGCAGATGTTTGGAACTCATCACACAGTAGGCACCTCCGTAGGCCTTGCGCAGGATCACCGTCACCTTGGGCACCGTCGCCTCGCCGTAAGCGAAAAGCAGTTTGGCCCCGTGGATAATGATACCGCCGTATTCCTGGGCCGTTCCCGGCAGGAAGCCCGGTACGTCCACCAGCGTCACGATCGGAATATTGAACGCATCGCAGAAACGCACGAAGCGGGCGGCCTTGCGCGAAGCGTTGATATCGAGCACACCGGCCAAATACTTCGGCTGGTTGGCGATAATTCCCACGCTCTGTCCGTTGAAACGGGCGAAACCCGTCACGATATTGGGAGCGAACAGGCTCTGACTCTCGAGGAATTCCCCGTTGTCCACGACGGCGCGGATCACTTCCAGCACGTCGTACGGTTTGTTCGGATTGTCGGGAATGATCTCGTTGAGCGCATCCTCCAGACGGTCGATATCATCGGTGCAGACGGTCAGCGGGGCATCTTCCAGATTATTCTGGGGCAGATAGCTCAGCAGTTTACGAATCAGCCCCATACCGTCTTCCTCCGTGTCGGCCACGAAATGGGCCACACCGCTTTTGGCTGCATGGATCGAAGCGCCGCCCAGCTGCTCCTGGCTTACCTCCTCGCCCGTCACCGTCTTCACCACCTTCGGCCCGGTCACGAACATATAGCTCGTACCCTTGCTCATGATGATGAAATCGGTCAGCGCCGGCGAATAGACGGCACCACCCGCACAAGGGCCGAAAATAGCCGAAATCTGCGGAATCACGCCCGAAGCCAGAATGTTGCGCTGGAAAATCTCCGTATAGCCGCTCAGGCTGTTCACACCCTCCTGGATACGGGCACCGCCGGAGTCGTTGATGCCGATCAGCGGAGCACCGGCCTTCATGGCCATATCCATCACCTTACATATCTTGGCCGCAAAGGTTTCGGAAAGCGAACCGCCGAAGACCGTGAAATCCTGGGCGAAAACATAGACCAGCCGACCGTCCACGGTGCCGTATCCGGTCACCACGCCGTCGCCGTAATAGGTCTCGTTCTCCAGCCCGAAATTGTGGCAACGGTGCGTGACGAACATGTCGAACTCCTCGAAACTGCCTTCGTCCAGCAGCATTTCGATCCGCTCGCGGGCCGTATATTTACCTTTCTTATGCTGCGAGTCGATCCGTTTCTGTCCTCCGCCCAGTTTGGCCTGTTCGCGCAGGCGGATCAACTCCTCGATTTTACCCTGATTGCTGCTCATAATCCCGTCAGATTATTTCTTGTTCTTATCCTCGCACAGTTCGGTCAGCACGCCGAAAGTCGATTTCGGGTGCAGGAAAGCGATGCTCAGCCCCTCGGCGCCCTTGCGCGGAGCCTTGTCGATCAGCTGCACGCCCTTGCTCTCGGCATCAGCCAGCGCATCCTCGACACCCTCCACGGCGAAAGCCACATGATGCACACCGGCCCCCTTCTTTTCGATGAACTTGGCGATCGTACCGTCTTCCGAAGTCGATTCCAGCAATTCGATCTTGGTCTGCCCCACCTTGAAAAACGCGGTCTTCACCTTCTGGTCGGCGACCTCCTCGATGTTATAGCACTTCAGGCCCAATACGTTTTCCCAGTACGGAATGGCTTCATCGAGACTCTTGACGGCAATCCCGATGTGTTCGATGTGTGAAACTTTCATGATTTTTGAAATTTTTTATAATGTAAATATAATTTATTGTTTTTCAGCATCTTCCCCTTTACACGGAAGCCTCTTACAAAGATAGAGGGAATATCCGGATTAATAAATATTTTCATCATATTTTTTTCGTCTTTTTTACGGATTTTCCGACCGATTTCCCCCGATCACAAACTCTGGTAAACCCGCATCAGACTGGCAACGATATGCTCCTGCCGGAAACGGGCCGCATGACGATATCCCCTTTCGGCCAGTTCCGCACGCAGGGCAGTGTCGCCCAACGCCCGCCCGATCGCATCCGCCATCTCTTCCGTACTGGCCGGATCGACATAGAGGCAGGCATCGCCGCCCGTCTCGACAAAGACGCCCCCCCGGGTCGTAATGACCGGAATCCCCGAATTGAGCCCTTCGAGAATCGGGATGCCGAACCCTTCGAACAACGAAGCGTAGACCAGTGCATCCGCCATCTGGTAAAGGGCAGGCAGATCGGACGTCTCGACCCCGGTCAGAAAATGAATCCGGTCCGCAAGCCCGTGGCCGGCGGCATAACTTTCGACCCGGTCGGCATAGGGTGTCCGCCGCCCGCACACCACGAGTTCCGTATCCAATCCGTTTTCGGCGATCGCACGCACGGCAAGCAACAGGTTCTTGCGCTCCTCCACGGTACCCACACTCAACAGATAGTGTCCGGGCAGCCCGTATTTCATCCGCACGCGCCGACGCTCCCCGTCGTCCGCCCGGTCATAAAAAATCGGATTGCAGCCCTGGTAGACCACGTCTATTTTCTCGGAAGGGACTCCCCAGAATTCCACCAGGTCATTCCGGGTCTGGCCGCTGATGGCGATAATCCGGTCGGCATTCCGGCAGCTTCCGGCATACTTCCGGGTGTACAGCCAACGATCGGCCGGCCTGTAAAGCCGGGGATAACGCACGAATATCAGATCGTGGATCGTCACCACGCTCCGCACCCCCGATCGGCGGATGTCGGCAGGCAGCTCGTTGCTCAATCCGTGATAAATGTCCAACCCTGCCCGACGCAGGCTGCCACTCATGGCATAACTCCTCCACAGGGAGGAAAAACGCCGGGACACGCCTTCGGGATAGAGCGTCCGCACGCCCTCGGGCACAGCGAATCCGACGGGATTACCCTCTTTCGGAGAAAAAAGCAGATACTCGTGGCCGGGACAATAACGGCTGAGCAGTTCCACACTGTCGCGGCTGTACGCTCCCAATCCGCTGCGGTTGAAAAAGACACGCTTGGCATCGAACCCTATACGCATAGGTCAGAAAGTTTTACGATTTCGACGGTGGGTAAAGTTACAACTTTAGCCCGGATATACGGCCCGAAACGGAATAATTTGTTATCTTCGCAGAAAATGAGCGGCCCATGAAACAGATCGCCTTGTTTGCGTTCGCCGCACTGGCATTGCTCCAGACGGTTAGCGCCCAGAAACTTATCGTGGGGGAACGCGCCCCGGAACTCAGAATCGGGGAGTGGCTGTCCAAGGCCCCGGCCGAGGGAGACATGCCCCGGCTGGTGGAATTTTTCCATTCGGCCAGCAAGCCCTCCACCGACCGGATTCCCAACCTGAACGCCCTGGCCAAAAAGTACGACGGAAAGCTCCATGTCATCGTCGTCACCCGCGAGTCCCGCGACAAGGTGGCCCCGGCGCTGGCCGACCGCAGCAATCTGTTCTATGCGGGACTGGACGACGCGGGCAAAACCTTCTCCGCCTATGGGGTACGCTATCTTCCGTTCAGCGTGCTGATCGACGCGAAAGGACGCACCCGCTGGTTCGGCAACTCCGCCCACCTCACCGAAGAGATCATCAACCAAAACCTGTAACACGACCATGCCCAAGCACAACTTTCCGGACGACCACATAGACCACTACGAAAATCACCACAAGGAGCATTTCGACAGCGCCCTCAACGTCAATTCGGGCGTGGAACAGCCTCCGGTGGTGAATCCTCATTTCCGGCGGGTAAAACGCCACACGCTCACCACGGACGAGTATGTCGAAGGCATCCTCGCATCCAATATCACGATCCTCTCACAGGCCATCACGCTTATAGAAAGTCACAATCCGGCCCACTACACCCAAGCGCAGGAGATCATCGAACGCTGCCTGCCCCACAGCGGACGTTCGGTGCGCATCGGCATTACGGGTGTACCCGGTGCCGGCAAATCGACCTTCATCGAGGCGGTCGGCGGCATGGTCACGGCAGACGGGCACAAACTGGCGGTACTGGCCATCGACCCCAGTTCGGAGCGGAGCGGAGGATCGATCCTGGGCGACAAAACCCGCATGGAGAGCATATCCTCGAATCCGGACGTCTTCATCCGGCCCTCCCCGTCGGCCGGATCGCTGGGCGGCGTGGCCCGCAAGACGCGCGAGACGATCGTCCTGTGCGAAGCGGCCGGTTTCGACGTGATCTTCATCGAGACGGTAGGCGTGGGACAATCCGAGACGGCCGTCCATTCGATGGTGGACCTCTTCATGCTGCTCCAGATTTCCGGAGCGGGCGACGAATTGCAGGGCATCAAACGGGGCATCATGGAGATGGCCGATCTGGTGGCCATCACCAAGGCCGACGGCGAAAATGTCGCCAAGGCGCAGATCGCACGCACACACTTCATCAATGCGCTGATGCTCTTTCCGACCCCCGAATCCGAGTGGCGTCCCAAAGTCTACACCTGCTCGGCAGTGGATAAATCGGGACTGAGGGAGGTATGGGAAGGCGTGGAAGAGTTCCTCTCCTTCACCAAAAACAACGGATACTTCCACCGGAACCGCCAGCGGCAAAGCAAATACTGGATGTACGAAACGATCAACGAAGCGCTGAAGGAACACTTTTACCGCAATCCCGCCGTGGAGAAGGCCCTGCCGGGTTACGAACAAAAAGTGTTGGAGGACCGGATAAGTTCCTTCATCGCAGCCAAAGAGCTGCTGACGGCATACTTTTCCAAAACGGAATAAGAAGACCCTCCATCCGGGTATGAAAAAGGGTGCTCTCCTGAGAGCACCCTTTATTCACATTTCCTGTCTGCGGACAGCCGGGCTCCCTGCCCCGCCCGCAGGATGAGGCTACTTTTTGGATGTCTCGATGATCCGGCGGCACTCCTCGAGCGACAGCTCGGCCGGAACCGCACCTTTGGGAATCCGGTAGTTCTTTCCCTTGTAGGCGATATACGGTCCGTAACGGCCGTTGAGCACCTGCAGATCGGGCTCCTCGGAGAAGGTCCGGATCGGGGTCTTCGCCGAAGCGTCCTTGTTCTTCTTCTCCTCGATCAGCTGTACGGCCCTCTCCAGCGTAATAGTATAAGGATCGTCCGTCCTGGCCAGCGAAGTAAATTTACCGTCGTAACGGACATAGGGACCGAACTTGCCGATACCGATCACCACGTCCTTTCCGTCGATCTGACCCGCCACTCGGGGCAGAGAGAAGAGTTCGAGCGCCTCCTCGAGCGTGATGGACGCAATCAACTGACCCTTTTTCAGGCTGGCATACCGGGGTTTTTCACCCTCCTCGTTTCCGCCGATCTGCACCATCGGACCATAACGGCCGATACGGGCCGACACCTCCTTGCCTGTCGCGGGATCGACGCCCAGCACGCGCACCGGGTGCGTATGCTGGGGAACGGCCCCCATCGCCTCCTCGACCGTGGCATGGAACGAGTCGTAGAACGAACGGATCATCTCCTGCCATCCCTTCTTGCCCTCGGCGATCTCGTCGAACTCCTTCTCCACGCTGGCCGTGAAATTATAATCCAGAATCGCCTTGAACTGCGCCTCCAGATAATCGTTCACCAGCATGCCTATATCGGTAGGAGCCAGACGCCCCTTCTCCCGGCCGACATTTTCGGTACCCGTCTTCTCGGTGATCTTTCCCTTTTCCAGTTTCAACTGAAGATACTCGCGCTTGACACCCTCGCGGTTCTGTTTGACCACATAACCGCGATTGATGATCGTCGTAATGGTCGGGGCATAAGTCGAAGGCCGGCCGATCCCCAACTCCTCCAGACGCTTGACGAGGGAGGCCTCGCTGTATCTCGGAGGCGACTGGGTGAAACGCTGCGTCGCGGTGACATTCACATCCGTCAGGGCATCGCCCACGGCCATACGCGGAAGCACGCCCTCGGCCGACTGTTCCCCTTCGTCGTCCACCCCTTCGGAGTAGAGCCTCAGGAAACCGTCGAAACGGATCACCTCGCCCGTAGCCACGAACAACTCTTTCGCACCGCTGACGTCGATCGTCACCGTCGTCCGGTCGATCCGGGCAGCGGCCATCTGCGAAGCGACCGTCCGTTTCCAGATCAGTTCATAGAGCCTTTTTTCAGCGGGCGACCCGTCGATCTCGGTTTTATTGATATAAGTGGGGCGAATCGCCTCGTGAGCCTCCTGCGCACCTTTGGTTTTGGTCTTGAAATTACGGGGTTCGGAATATTTTTCGCCGAACAGTTTGGTGATCTCCTCCTTCGAGGCGGCGATGGCCTGGGCGGCCAGATTCACCGAGTCGGTACGCATGTAGGTAATCGAACCCTGCTCGTAGAGTTTCTGTGCCACGGACATGGTTTGGGAAACCGACATACCCAACTTGCGGGCGGCCTCCTGCTGGAGGGTCGAGGTGGTGAAGGGAGGGGCCGGCGATTTCACGGCCGGTTTCTGCTCGCTTTTCACCACGGAAAACGAGGCTCCGTCGCATTTTTCGAGAAAAGCCCGGGCCTCTTCCAGCGTATCGAAACGCCGGTTCAGCTCGGCACGGAACAGCGTCTTGTCCGGATCGGAAGTGACGTAAAACTGGGCCACCACCCTGAAATAAGGAGTCGGTACGAAACCTATGATCTCCCGTTCGCGCTCCACCAGCAGACGCACGGCCACGCTCTGCACACGCCCGGCCGACAGGGAAGGCTTTACCTTTTTCCATAACACGGGCGAAAGTTCGAACCCGACGAGCCGGTCGAGAATCCGGCGGGCCTGCTGGGCGTTGACCAGATTCATGTTCACGGTACGGGGCTTTTCGATGGCAGCCAGAATGGCCGGTTTGGTGATCTCGTGGAATACGATCCGGCGGGTCTCCTCCACCGGCAGCCCCAACACCTGCGTCAGATGCCAGGCAATAGCCTCCCCTTCGCGGTCTTCATCGGAGGCGAGCCACACCCGTTTGGCGCTTTTGGCCAGTTTGGAAAGCTCGGCCACCACCTTTTTCTTGTCGTCCGAAATTTCGTAGGTCGGAGCGAAACCGTGCGGAATGTCGATTCCCAGATCCTTCTTGGCCAGATCGCGGATATGCCCGAAACTGGACTTAACCGTATATTCCTTACCGAGAAACTTTTCGATGGTCTTGGCTTTGGCCGGCGACTCAACGATCACTAAATTTTCCGTCATAAATCCCTTATTGCATAAAAAGCGAAAACCTAAAGAAGTCTTTAGGTTCGCCTTTAACTTATTTCATTAAAGTGTATGTCAGTATCAATTTCATCCTTCCCTCTCCCGTAGCGGGACTCCGCAGAGCCACTTGCCCGAAAGTGTAGGTCAGGGAGACGTCCGGCGTGAGATAAACCGTCTCCTGTTGGGCCGTGTGGCCCGGTTGCCAGCCGATCACCATCTTCTGGATATAGTTGGTGATGTCCATCAGATAGTAGTAATTACTACGGTTCAGGTATCCGTCGTAGGCGAGCGTACCGCCCTGCTGCTGTTCGTACTGGTAATAGTAATCCGGGATCGGGTCCAGATCGGAATAGTTGAAGAACATGCCCAGGCGTGAAGGAGCCTTGTCCATCGACTCGGCCCAGGTCAGCGGCGGCTGAGGCTCATCCATCTCGACGATCAGGCGGGCCTGGTTGATCACCATGCTCGCATTCCGGTACTCCTCGCCGTGTTTGTCGCGCAGTGCTTCGATCTCGGATTTCAATCGCTCGGAAAAACGCAGATAGGTCGTCACACCGGCCAACGTCTGCACGTAAGCCGTGGAGACCGGATTATCCGAAGGCAGCGTATCGTTCAGCAGAGTTTCGATCTCGGTTCCGGCATAATCGTGCAGAATCCGGGAGATGGACGTGTTGTACGAGTAGGTTCCGTCGTCGAAATAGTAACTGAGCGAAACGGTGCTGTCCTTGTCGGTCTCCGTATCCCGGAAATGGGTATACAGCGTCATGTAGGACTCTTCGAGCGTGATACTCGAAAGGGCCGCATCCGTCTCCGTATCGGCAGGGGCCGGTGCGATATAAAGTCCGTTGAACATGCTGAGGAAAGCGGTATCCGCTTCATAGACCGAAGCGGGAGCATCGGCCAGCCGCTGCATGAAAGCCCGGCCTTTCTCGCCGCTCTCTTCCGCCTTGAGCGTAATCAGGAAATGTTCACCGGCCTTGTGCGTAAAGGTAAACAGGGGCTCCTGGTCGATCACCTCTTCCGCCGGAAAATCGACGTAATAGGTGGAATCCATCGCAATCGGTTTGTTCACCTCGTAGATATTGTATGTCAGCGTCTTGGACGAATCGCCCGAATAACTGCCCACATAGAGATTGAGCTGAATCGAATCGGCCTTCGGGCTCGGTCCGAACCGGTTTTCCGTATCGGTGAAGGCCCCGGGCACATACTGCATGAGGGCGCTGGCCGTAGTCTTGCCGTACGTGTCGGACAGAGTGTTGCCCAGAAAGGTAACCCCCAGATTGTTGGAGGGGATCTTATTGGTCTGGGTCAGATAGGCGTCTATGCTGTAAACGGTATCCACGGCAAAGGCGGGACGGAAACTGTCCGGCAGGAAATTCAGCCCCAGCGAATCGTCCACGGAGGTACACGCCGACAGCGAAACAGACAGTATCGCCGTTACGCACAGATATCTCGTTGTCCGCCTCATCGCATCAAAACAATTCTTCATAAAATTTCTGATAATTATCAAGGTATTGTGCCGTCGATTTGTCCTGATACGGAAGCACGGGCTTTCCCGTTTTGCCGAGATATTCCATAACCGCGGGATCGGGATTGTGCGCTTCGATGACAACACCGTCTGCGTAATCAATAACGAACTTCATCAGGTTTTGGTATGAAGGCTGCGCGATTAATTCCAGTTTATCACTCTGGACACCTTCGTTTTGTATCTTGGTTCCAAAATTCTCGTCGAGCTGTCCCCCGAATCCGTCGTCGTAGAGCGAAACGACGATCTTCGCGTCGCGGAACAGGGGGTCGTCCACGAAAGCGCCCCGCAGGTAGAGGGGCACGATCGCCGAAAACCACCCGTGGCAATGGACCACATCGGGCTGCCAGCGCAACTTCTTCACGGTCTCGAGCACACCGCGCGCAAAGAAAATAGCCCTTTCGTCGTTGTCCGGGAACCACGTCCCGTCGGCATCGGTCAGCACGGCCTTGCGGCTGAAGTAGTCGTCGTTGTCGATGAAATAGATCTGGACCCGCGCGGCCGGAATCGAAGCCACCTTGATGATGAGCTGGTGGTCGTTGTCGTCGATGATCAGGTTCATCCCCGAAAGGCGGATCACCTCGTGCAACTGGTTGCGGCGTTCGTTGATACAGCCGTACCGCGGCATGAACGTCCGGATCTCGTAACCCCGTTCCTGCATGGCCTGCGACAGTGTCCGGCACAGCGAGGACATTTCGGTCTCCGGAAGATAGGGGGTGATCTCCTGGCAGACGTAAAGGATTCTGGTACTGCTCATCGATGATTTCTGTTAATTCGGCGACTTTCCATGCACAAAGGTACTAAAAAATTACCATTCCGACAACTCCTGCCGGGACACCCGTTCCGCAACCGTCAACCGTCAGATTATCAACATGGCATCCCCGTAGGTTCCGAAGCGGTATTTCTCCTCTTTGGCCACCTTGTAGGCATTCATCACCGTGTCGTAGCCGCCGAAGGCGGCCACCATCATCAGCTGAGTGGAGTAGGGCAGATGGAAATTACTGATCATCGAATCGGCCACGCTGAATTCGTAGGGACAAAAGATGAACTTGTTGGTCCAGCCTTCGTAAGGCTTGAGGAATCCTTCGGTCGAAACGGAACTTTCGATCGTCCGCATCACCGTGGTCCCCACGGCACAAACCCGGCGTCCCTTCTCCTTGGCATGATTGACGGTCTGCGCCGCATCCTCGGGAATGAAAATCTGCTCGGAGTCCATCTTATGCTTGGTCAGATCTTCGACATCCACCGTACGGAAATTGCCGAGCCCCACGTGCAGGGTGATTTCGGCCGTCTGAATTCCCTTGATCTCCATCCGTTTGAGCAGATGCTTGCTGAAATGGAGACCGGCCGTCGGGGCCGCCACGGCCCCCTCGTGTTTGGCGAAAATGGTCTGGTATCGTTCGTCGTCGATCGGTTCCACCTTTTCCCTCACCCATTTGGGCAGCGGCGTCTCACCCATCTTGTAGAGCGTGGCCTTGAACTCTTCATAACTGCCGTCGAACAGGAAGCGCAGCGTACGACCCCTCGACGTCGTATTGTCGATCACCTCGGCCACCAGCAGGTCGTCGTCCCCGAAATAGAGCTTGTTCCCGATCCGAATCTTCCGGGCGGGATCCACCAGCACGTCCCACAGGCGCAGGTCGCGGTTCAGCTCACGGAGCAGGAAAATCTCGATTTCGGCGCCGGTCTTCTCCTTGTTGCCGTACAGACGGGCAGGAAAAACCTTGGTATTATTGAAAATAAAGACGTCGTTCTCATCGAAATAGTCGATCACATCCTTAAAAATCCGGTGTTCGATCTCCCCCGTGTCCCGGTGCACGATCATCAGGCGGGACTCGTCGCGGTTCTCGGTCGGATACTTGGCCAGCATATCCGGCGAAAAGGGGTAGTTGTACTGGGATAGCTTCATAGCGTTCGAAATTCGATTTTACATGCGCATAACAAAATATATACGCGAAAAATCTAATTTTGTTTCGCGGAACCCAGAATTTTTTCGATCTCCTCCAGCGCGTAACACTCCTCCACCCGAAAATTCCCGCTGCGCGTACGGCACAAAGCGGAAAGATAGGCCCCGCTTCCGAGTTTTTCGCCCAATTCCTGTGCGATGGACCGGATATAAGTCCCCTTGCTGCATGCGATCCGCACTTCGACCGCAGGGGGCGCCCAACGCAGGATCTCCATCGAATAGACTGTGATGAGCGCACGCCGCATGGCGACCTCCCGGCCGGCCCGGGCATATTCGTAGGCCCGCTTCCCTTCGATCATCTTGGCGGAATAGACGGGAGGGGTCTGCAACCTCTCTCCGCACAGAGCCCGGAGAGCCTCTTCGGTCATCTCCCGGGTAATATGTTCCCACGGATAAGTCCGGTCCACCGGATGTTCCATATCGAAACTGGGGGTAGTGGCCCCCAGCGTGAATTCAGCCACATACTCCTTCGCCTCGGCCTGCAACGCCTCGGCCTGTTTGGTCGCCTTTCCGACACACAGGATCAGCACGCCCGAAGCGAGCGGGTCCAGCGTTCCCGCATGTCCGATCTTGATTTTCCTGTACCCAAGATGCTTCAGGAGCACCTTTACCTTGCGCACCACATCGGCTGAAGTCCATCCGAGCGGTTTATCGACGGGGATCACCGCCCCTTCCGGAAAATCGAGTTCTTTCGATAAAATCTTTTCCACAATATTTCAACTGTCAATCATACCGCGCCCCAAGGCAGACGAAAAGAAACGCCCTCCGTCATTTCATATAAACGCGATGGACTCCCGACTTGGCGATATTACGGGCTACATCGAGATACGCCGGCTTGCCGATCGTATAATATCCCAGGCAAAAAGCCGTAATACCCTCGCTGTAATTGAAACGCTTGGGACTTCCGTCCCGGTGAACATGCGTACCGCCCACCCGGGTATCGCCCCGCGTATCGACATTTCCTTCCGAGTCCACGCGCCCGCTCACGTAATCGAGGGTCCGGCCTGCCATGTAAGCGATCCTGTCACGCGTCTCCCTGTCAGGACAGACCAGACGGTAGCGCATGGCCATCATGGCTCCCGCATCCATGTAACTGGCATCCAGCCCGCCCAGCTCGGGACTCAGCCCGTCGGGCGTCATCAGATCCAGTCCTTCGCGGGAATAGGCCAGTGCGGCGTCCGACAGATATTCGTCTCCGGTCAGCCAGGCAATAGTCCCCAACGCCTCGCTGATGATATGCTTACGATGCGTATAAGGCTGATTGGTCTTTTTCCCTTCCCTGGCGATATCGGAATCGACCAGCCAATACCCGGTCTTGTGCAACCGGTCAAGATACCTATCTACTATATACTGATACTCGGGAAGTTCCGATTGCCGGATCAACAGCAATCCGCGCGCTACGGACCCGGCGAATATCTCGGTGCTGTGGAACGGATCGGCACATCCGGGAAAGCCCCCGTCTTCGCCCTGACGGGAGAAAGCCCAGTCCAACTCCCTGACCGCCCGATCGATCAACCCCTTATCGTCGCCATCCAACATCCGATGCACGATCCCTGCCTCAATCCGGTCCCCCGCGATACGCTGCTCCTCAATATACCAGCGATCACGTTCTCCCCGCTCGTATTTCAGATTGGCTCCGGCCGCTCCCGTCTCCGAAACGGGCTGAAAGCGATCCGGTACGAAAATCTCCTCCTGCAGAATCCGGCAATCGCACAGCACGTCCAACAGCCGCACCGTGTCCGGGACAGGCACGGCAAGTGCCGTCTTTTTATCCGCAGAGACACAGGACAGGAATCCCGCTATCACCGACAGCAGCAAAACCGATTCCGCTCCTCTCCACAACACTCGTTTCATCGTATTTATTTTTAGGTCCGCAATTTTTCACATACTTATCACATCCTACCGGTTCTCTCTGAGACGCTGCCAGATCAAAGCCGAAGCCCCCAGAATGGCGGCATTTTTTCCGTCGATCCCCGAGGGAAGCAGTTTCACCTTGTTGCGAAAATTGGCCAACATGTGCATTTCCATATACTTCTTGGTGGGTTCGAAAAGATACTTGCCAGCCTTGGCCAGACCGCCGAAAAGGAAGATCGCCTCCGGACTGGTGATGGTCACGGCATTGGCCAGCGCCCTCCCCAGCAACATTCCCGTATATTCGAATGCTTCGATAGCCAGAGGGTCGCCCGCCAAAGCCGCCTTGGTAATCATTTCGGCCGTCAGGTCGTTGAAGCTGACGTCGCGGAACTCGCTGTTCTCCGTATGGTCGGCCAGCAGTTTGAAAACCGTCCGTTTGATACCGGTAGCCGAAACGTAGGTTTCCAGACACCCTTTCCGGCCGCAACCGCACACGCGGCCCGTATGGTTGACGATCACGTGGCCCAACTCGCCGGCAAAACTGTCGTGCCCGTAGATGATCTGCCCGTTGGCCACGAATCCGCTGCCGAGCCCGGTCCCCAGCGTGATGACGATGAAATCCTTCATCCCCTTCGCTCCGCCGTAAACCATTTCCCCCACAGCCGCAGCCTTGGCGTCATTGGTCATGATTACAGGAACCGACGGGAAAAAACGCTGCAGTTTTTCCACCACGGGCACGACCCCCTTCCAGACCAGATTGGCCGCATTTTCGATCGTACCCCGGTAGTAGTTGGCGTTCGGGGCACCGATACCCACGCCGATCAGTTCATGTTCGATGTCCAGCTGTTTGAGCAGCGACTGGATGCCGATATAAAGCTCTTCGATGTATTGATCGAAATCGGGATATTGGCGGGTGGAGATGACCGACTCACCATACATGTTTCCCTGGTCGTCCACCAGTCCGAACGCCGTATTCGTGCCGCCGATATCGACGCCGATTGCCAGTTTTTTCATTCCGTTTCAGGTTGTTGAGTTTTTAAATAATTTTAATTTCAACCAAATATAGCGTTTTTTCGGCTCCTTCCAAAATTTTTTTGCCGGGAGAGCGTATCTTTGCGCCGAATAACCATTCGGATCATGTACACACCAGAAGAGATATCCGGCATCGTCCGGCAATACATGGCCTCGCTCGTCTTCCCGCCCCACCCCCGGGAACTGTTCGCCCCGATCGAGTATTCGCTCGAGGAGGGGGGAAAGCGGCTGCGTCCCACCCTGCTGCTGATGGCCTGCAACCTGTTCAGCGAACAACCGCGCGAAGCACTCCCGGCAGCGGCGGCCGTCGAGGTATTTCACAACTTCACTCTGCTGCACGACGACATCATGGACAATGCCGACGTGCGGCGTGGAAAACCTTCGGTGCACCGCCGGTGGGGAGCCAACGCCGCCATCCTTTCGGGCGATGCCATGATGATCTACGCCTACACCCTGCTCGGGCAATGCGATCCTAAGCTTCTGCCGGCCCTGCTCGAAACGTTCAACCGCATGGCCATGGAGGTGTGCGAAGGACAGCAATACGATATGGATTTCGAAAGCCGCGAACAGGTGAGCGTGGACGAATACCTGAACATGATCCGGCTGAAAACCTCCGCCCTGCTCTCCGGATCGGTCGCACTGGGAGCCATGATCGGCGGCGCGGACGGGGAAAGCCTCGACAAGCTCGACCGGTTCGCCACTCAGTTGGGACTGGCTTTCCAGCTGCAGGACGACCTGCTGGACACCTACGGCGATGAAAAAACGCTGGGCAAGGCGATCGGCGGCGATATTCTCGAAGGGAAAAAGACCTTTCTGATGATCCGGGCACTGGAACTGGCGGCTCCGGCCCAACAGGAGACGCTGAAAAAAACGGCAGGGGACGCCTCGCTGACGACAACGGAAAAGATTCTCCGCGTCAGAGCCGTGTACGACCGGCTGGGCATCGCCCGCCTGACCCGGGAAGCGATCGCCCGCCATACCGCAGCAGCCATCGAAGCGCTCGACGCCCTCCGGCTTCCGGAAGAGAGAACGGCTCCCCTGCACGTTCTGGCTACCGGCCTGCTGGAACGGGCCAAATAGAAAGGCAGGAACATGGAAAACAAACCGACTCTCACACGCGACCGGATCGAAATCATGGCTCCCGCCGGATCGTATGAATCGCTGCGGGCCGCCATCGCCGCGGGAGCCGATTCGGTCTATTTCGGCGTGGAAGGGCTCAACATGCGGGCCCGCTCCTCGTCGAACTTCACGCTCGACGACCTGACCCGCATCGCGGCGATCACACGCGAGCACGGCCTCAAAAGTTACCTGACGGTCAACACGATCATCTACGACGAAGATCTTCCCGTAATGCGCCGCGTGATCGACCGGGCCAAAGAAGAGGAGATTTCGGCAGTCATCGCCTCGGATATGGCGGCGATCCTCTACGCCCGGGAAGCGGGCGTGGAAGTGCATGTCTCCACCCAGCTCAACGTCTGCAACACGGAAGCGGTCCGCCACTTCGCCCGATGGGCCGACGTGATGGTACTGGCCCGCGAACTTTCCCTGCCCCAGATCGAACGCATCCATCGGGCGATCGAGGAGGAGGACATACGGGGTCCTCTCGGCGAACGGGTCAAAATCGAGATGTTCGCCCACGGCGCACTCTGCATGGCCGTATCGGGGAAATGCTATCTGAGCCAACACATCGCGGGCTGTTCGGCCAACCGGGGCGCTTGCCAGCAGATATGCCGCCGCTCCTACGAACTGCGCGACCGCGAGACGGGCGAAGAGATTCTGGTGGAAAACCGTTACCTGCTTTCGCCCAAAGATCTCTGCACGATCGGTTTTCTCGACAAATTCCTCGCCGCAGGCGTGCGCGTTCTGAAAATCGAAGGACGGGCACGCTCGGCGGAGTATGTGAAACGGGTCTGCGAATGTTACGACGAAGCGGTGCGGGCGGTCTGTGAGGGCACCTACACCCGGGAACGCTGCGAGGCATGGACGCGAAGACTCTCCACGGTCTTCAACCGGGGATTCTGGGAGGGATACTATCAGGGGACGCCACTCGTGGAACTCAACCGGGAGTACGGATCGTCAGCCACCAAACGTAAGGTCTACGTCGGCAAGGTGACCAATTTCTTCCGGCGGCCGCAGGTGGCCGAAATTACGACGGAAGCCTCGGGTCTGGACGAAGGGGACGAAATCCTCTTTCTGGGAGAGACTACGGGTGTGGTGGAGAGTTTCGCCACAGGCATCCGCATAGCGGAGAAACCCGTCCTGCACGTCGCCCGCAAAGAGGTCTGTTCCCTCCACACGCCGGAACCCGTCCGGCGGGGCGACAAACTCTACAAACTGGTGGATGCCTGAGGATTCGGCCCGGTCTGATCGCAGTAATAGAGCCTGCTCACGTCGAATCCCCGTTCGCGGGCCCGCTGCAACAGACGGTCGAGCACCTCGCGGGGCAAGGTCGGCGTACGGCTCAGTATCCACAGATAGTCGGGAGAAGAACTTCCCACCAACGCATAGGCATAATCCTCCGTATCCAGCTCCAGAATATAGTAGGTCATCGAGAACCAGAGGAAATAGACGGCCTTAAACTTTCCCTCCACAGGCGGTGGCGGCAGGCGGATCGTACCTTCGGCCGACCACAGTTTCCCGTTGGGCTTGTAACCCCGGTTGATGATGGTGACGGTTCCGTCCGGGTTCTTCAGATACTCGGCCGTCACGCGATCGAGATTCCGTTCGAGCGCATTGTCGAAACGGGCGATTTCGTACCATGTACCGAAATAGCGGTCTACCTCGATATTCTGCACCACGCTCAAATCCACCTCCCCGCCCCGGGCGTAGGAGCACACGAAACCCAGCAGGACGAATGTCCCGCACAATACGATGCTTTTCATGGTCTGACATTTTAGAATGAAAAAGCATAAACAGTGCCGGAAAGAACCCCCGCCTTCCTCTGCGGCGGTGTCACTCGCCGCCGAACTGCATCAGGTAGCTCTTGATGAAACCGTCGATCTCGCCGTCGAGCACCGCTCCGGTATCGGAAGTTTCGTATCCGGTACGGTGATCCTTCACCAGTTTGTAGGGATGCAGCGTATAGCTGCGTATCTGGGAACCCCACTCGATCTTCTTCTTCTGTCCCTCCAGTTCGTTCTGCTTCTCGCGCCGCTTCTCCAGTTCGATCTGGTAGAGACGCGATTTCAGGATACGCATGGCATTCTCGCGGTTCATCAGCTGCGAACGGGTCTCGGTATTCTCCACCACGATCCCCGACGGAAGGTGACGCAGACGCACGCCCGTCTCCACCTTGTTGACGTTCTGACCGCCCGCTCCGCTGCTGCGGTAGGTATCCCACTCGATATCGGCAGGATTGACCACGATCTCGATCGTATCGTCCACGGCAGGCGAGACGAAAACCGACGCGAAAGTCGTCTGGCGCTTGTTGTTGGCATTGAACGGAGAGAGTCGCACCAGCCGGTGCACGCCGCTCTCGCTCTTGAGATAGCCGTAGGCGTACTCTCCCTCGAATTCGAGCGTGGCCGATTTGACGCCCACCTCGTCGCCCTCCTGCATGTCCTGCAGACGCACCTTGTAGCCGTTCAGTTCGCCCCAGCGGGTGTACATGCGAAGCAACATGGCGGCCCAGTCCAGACTCTCCGTACCGCCCGCCCCGGAATTGATCTCCAGAATAGCGCCCAATTTGTCCTCCTCGCTGCGCAGCATGTTCCGCATCTCCAGCGCTTCGGTCTTTGCAAGGGCTCGCCCGTACAATTCGTCGAGTTCGGCCTCCGAAGCGACACCCTCCTTCACGAAGTCAGGCATCAACTGGAGATCGTCCACGAGCGACGCCACCTCCCGGTAATCGGTGATCCAACCCCGCAGGGAAGCCACCACCTTGAGTTGTTTCTCGGCGGCGGCGGGATCGTCCCAAAAGTCGGGCGCCTGCGTTTTCTGTTCCTCTTCTTCTAATTCGATAACCCTGTTATCGATGTCAAAGATGCCTCCTCAGCGAATCCTGTCGCCTTACAAGCTCTTTAATCTGTTCGGTAGTAATCATGTTCTATCTCTTGATTCGTTGAATATTCGTTCTATCCGGCCACGGAGCAAGGGATTCCCAGCGCCTCGACCCGGTCGGCGATCCGGCGGAGCTCCTCCACGGGGACCTTTTCCAGGTTCTCGGCCGGCGTATCGCGGTCGATCGTATAGATCATCACCTGGCGGGGACGGATCTGACCGATCAGCTCCAGCCAGGCATCCACCTCGCGCGGCGTGGCGTTATCCACCCGCCTCCCGCCGTACTCGCCCCGCAGGAACATGGTTTGGACGATCAGCCGGCCCCCGAACAGTTTCATGTTCTCCACCGTCTCCGCCACCGAATAACGGCCATTGGGATTATCGACCAGACGGACCGTTTCATCGAAAGCGGAATCGAGTTTCAGGATATTGTTGTCCACTTTCATCAGTGCCTTCCGTACGGATTCGCGGCCGATCATCGTGGCATTGCTCAATACGGAGACCTTCGCCGAGGGACATACCGCATCACGCAAGGCGATCGTATCGTCGATAATGGCCGGAAAGTCGGGGTGCATGGTCGGCTCGCCGTTTCCGGCAAAAGTGATGACGTCGGGAGGCGTCCCGGCGGCCACCATTTCCTGCAATTTCTCTCCGAGCAGACACCGTACGTCCTCCCTCCGGTTGAAGCGAGGCCACAGACCGTGCCGTGCCCAGCCGCATTCGCAGTAGATGCAGTCGAAACTGCACAGCTTACTCTCCAGCGGAAGCAGGTTCACCCCCAGCGAAAGCCCCAGCCGGCGGCTGTGCACCGGTCCGAAAATGATATCGTGATACAATGAAGTAGCCATACCGGAACAAAGATACTAATTTGTCGCAAATATACATTATCGCCCAACAATCCATTCCCAATAAATCTTGCACCCGGTCACAAAGCCGCCGAATCGTTGTGCACCAGAACGATTAAAACCGTATCTTTGAAAAATCAACCCTAACCCTATACGACCCATGAAAAAACGACTGTCCCGTATCATCTTTCCACTTCTTGCCGGCTGGATCATGACCGCCTGTTCCGCCACCGATCCGTTGTCGATAAAGATTTCCGCTCCGGCCGACACCGACGATCCCCGTAAGGATTACACCCGGATCTTATACGAAACACTCGAAAACCATCCTGCCCAAAAGTTGCGAATCGTGTTCGAACCGGGAATCTATCACTTCTATCCCGACCACGCGGCAGGGAAATACCATGCCATCACGAACCACTCCAACCTGTATCGCTATTTCGCATTTCCGCTCGTCGGATACGATTCCGTAGAGATCGAAGGCAACGGAGCCGAATTTATCTTCCACGGAGTCATCACACCGTTCCTGATAGAGAGATCCAGCGGCATCACGATCAAAAACATACGGATAGACTGGGAATACCCGTTTTACCTGCAAGCCGAAATCACCCGCAAAAACGAAACGACGAAGGAGGTCGGCATCAGAATCGACACCACGATCTCCAAACCCGTCTATCGGGACGGCCGGCTTCGCATCCAAGGTCCCGGCTGGCAGTTCGACTACCTGGGCCAGAACATCACCTTCGATCCGGCCACGCGCGCAGTGGCTTTCATGGCTGAAACAGCACGCCTGCCGGTCGATGATCTCTATGCCGAAAAGATCAACGAACTGAACTATACGATAAAGTGGGACCGTTCGGCCACCTTGCCGGAACCCGGACACATCGTCACCTTCCGGGGCGCCATGTCCGAGAACCGGCTCGCCCCGGCCATCCACATCAGCGGCTCACGCAACGTCACCCTCCAGGACATTACCATCCATCACTGCCCGGGCATGGGAATCATCGGGGAAAAAAGTGCGGACATCACGCTCGACCGTATCCGGGTAATGCCACGGGAGGGCTCGGGACGCATCGTATCCAGCATGGCCGATGCCACTCATTTCTGTAACTGTGCCGGCAAACTGACCGTACGGGACTGTCTGTTCATGAATATGCTCGACGACGGTATCAATGTCCACGGCACCTACACCTCGGTCGAAGAGATCCGGAACCGGTCCGAAATCATCGCTTCGCTGAATCATTTCCAACAGAGCGATTTCCATTTCGCCGACCGGGCGGACACCCTTCGCATCGTCGATGCCGAAACCATGCTTCCCAAACAGACCTGCGTGGTAAAAGAGGTCGTGAAGATCAACGAATATCTGTTCCGCATCATCACGGAAAATCCCTTGTCCGGGGAGATAAAACCCGGCGACGGCATCGAAAACATCTCCTGGTACCCCACGGAATTTCTCTTCAGCGGCAACACGATCAAAAACAACAGGGCCAGGGGTATCCTGTTGAGCGTTCCCTCGAAGTGCCTGATCGAGAACAACACCATATCGGTCATGAAAAATGCGATCCTCCTCGAAGGCGACCTTCTGCACTGGTTCGAATCGGGAGCCGTACGCGATGTCGTGATTCGGAACAACCGTTTCGGAGAGTGCTCCTACGGAGGGGGAAATTTTCCGCTGATTTCGATCAATCCCCAGATGCTCGCTTTCAAGCAGAATGAATATTACGAAAAAAACATTCTCGTCACGGACAATATCATCGCCTCGTCTTTTTCCAATCTTATCCAGGGACATGGCGTGTACGGACTGACCATCCAAGGGAACAAATTCATCAAAACCGACACATACGACGATCCTTTCCGCGGTCAGCCGATCATCCAGCTCCATCATTGCGGCGGGACAAAGATCATCCGAAACCAATTCGACAACCTGTCGCCGGCAATCGAAGTCGACCTCCCCACCTTTAACGACGATTTCCAGACCGATATCCGCAACGTAATCACTGAAAAAAACGAATAGCGTTACCGACAGCTCCGCGGTTTCATACCGCAATCCCGAAAAAAATACGACAACCCACAAAGGGTTGTCGTATTTTTCACCCGCCGCCCCTTCTGAAAGGGTGGCTTCAAAACTTTTCTACTTCCGGTAAATCTTGGTATAGCCGTAGATAGCCTCGTCGCCGAGCTCCTCTTCGATACGAAGCAGCTGGTTGTACTTGGCCATACGGTCGGAACGGCTCAGCGAACCGGTCTTGATCTGCCCCGAGTTGGTGGCTACGGCAATGTCGGCGATGGTCGAATCCTCGGTCTCGCCCGAACGGTGCGACGTCACGCTGGTATAGCCGGCACGGTGAGCCATCTCGATGGCATCCAGCGTTTCGGTCAGCGAGCCGATCTGGTTTACCTTGATGAGGATCGAGTTACCGCATCCCATCTCGATGCCTTTCTTCAGGAACTCTACGTTGGTCACGAACAGGTCGTCGCCCACCAGCTGGCATTTGTCGCCCAGTTTAGCGGTCAGCACCTGCCAGCCTTCCCAGTCGTTCTCGCTCATACCGTCCTCGATCGAGTCGATGGGGTATTTGGCGACGAGCTCTTCCAGATAGGCAACCTGCTCGGCCGAAGTACGCTTGGCTCCCGTGGGACCTTCGAACTTCGTATAGTCGTAAATGCCGTCCTTGTAGAATTCGGACGATGCGCAGTCCATACCGATGGCCACATCGCCGCCCTCGCATTTGCGTCCGGGCTTGTAACCGGCTTTCTTGATCGCCTCAATGATCGACTCGAGCGCGTCTTCCGTACCTTTCAGTGCGGGAGCGAAACCGCCCTCGTCGCCTACGGCGGTGCTCAGGCCGCGGTCGTGCAGCACCTTCTTCAGCGCGTGGAACACCTCGGCACCCATCCGCAGCCCCTCCTTGAAGGAAGAGGCTCCCACGGGACGGATCATGAACTCCTGGAAGGCGATCGGAGCGTCGGAGTGTGACCCTCCGTTGATGATGTTCATCATCGGAACGGGCAGTGTCTTGGCATTGGTTCCGCCGATGTAGCGATAAAGGGGCATGCCCAGCAGATTGGCAGCCGCACGTGCGCAGGCCAGCGAAACACCCAGAATGGCGTTGGCACCCAGGTTGCTTTTGGTCGGGGTTCCGTCCAGCGCGATCATCGTCTTGTCGATGCCCACCTGGTCCGTTACGTTCATTCCCACGATCTCCTTGGCGATCACTTCGTTCACGTTCTGAACGGCTTTCAGCACGCCCTTGCCCGAATAACGGCCCTTGTCGCCGTCACGCAGTTCGAGAGCCTCGTTCTCGCCGGTCGATGCGCCCGACGGCACGGCGGCACGTCCGAAAGCGCCGCTGGCGGTTACCACTTCCACCTCTACGGTGGGATTGCCTCTCGAATCGAGGATCTCTCTGGCATGAACATTTACAATCTGTCCCATAGCTTTAATTCTTTAATTGGTTATATCGTTTCCTTTTGCTTCAACGACTTCCTTCTTCCGGCCTCCGCTTCCGACGAACCGGCCGAAAAACGTTTCAAAGATACAACATTGCCGGTTATTAAACAAATTTAAAAAAACCGAAATGACACTCTTCCGGAACCGACACCACAGGGATCCGTTCAACGGGACTTTCGGACGACCACATCGTCCCATAAGTTTTTGAAATAGGCGATGGTATGCAACCTCCATTCCGTATAGCGGGAATGTCGACGGCGGGGCGGGGCGGGAGCCGGCGGAGCAGGCGTGAACCAGGAGAGGGAAACCAGATGGATCGCCACGGTATTCTCCGTCACGGACATATCACCCGGATGCCCTCCCTGCGTAGTGAAATAGTCGTAAGGATAGAGATGGTAATCGTGTTCCAGCACCTGGGGATACCGGTATTCATCGTTCCGGAAACCGAACCGGAACGCCGTCCGGCTCAGGAGCCAGGGCATGACATATTCGCCGATCTTTTCCGGAACGAACGAACGCCCCTCATAATAGTCCAGAAAGGCACGGAACACGGGATGGCCCTTCTCCGCCCCCATGATGGCGGCTTCGATATTGATTCCGGTATTTCCCGACATGACCAGCGAATCGAACGTACCTTCATTCTTCTTCCATATCAAATGATCCTCCCACAGTTCGATCCCTCCGAAGGCCCGATGTTCCAGATAGGGATCGAACCGTTTCAGCACCCGCACATCCGAATCCAGATAGATCCCGCCACAGTGGTACAAGGCGTAAAGCCGGATATAATCGGCCGCGAAAGCCCACTTTCCGTGCTTGCAGGCCTGTTCCACCCAAGGCACGCTGTGAATATCGAACCGTTCCATATCCCAGCATACGATTTCGTAATCGGGCATCACCCTCCGCCACGACTCAATACAATCGAGAATACGCTGCGGTTTCTCTTCGCCGCTCAGCCAACAGTAATGAATGATTTTCGGAATCATATCTTTAAAATCGAAAAAAATCGTTTCAATCCAAACAACGGCTGCCAGCCAGCGGATTGCTTACCGACAACCTGCATACGAGTTTTCCATCCGACTTCCGGTCCAAATTTCCATACCGGTCCGCAGAGACGGCCGGGCCGTCTCTCTTCCGCCTCGCTTCTTTCGGACAGCACCGTCTCAATGGCCTCCGGATCCGTCAACACAACGGCAATCCACTTTTCTCTCCGGCAAAAATAAATCATATCCGCCGAAACAAAAAATAAGAGGTCCCGAAAGACCTCTTATTCCGTCCGTTCCGCAGAACGGCTCATATTTCCGTTCACTTAAGCCTTTTTGCTGGCCGCAGTACGGGGAGCTACCTTCTTGGCGCCCGAAGTCTTCGGGGCTGCCGTACGGGGAGCTGCCGGTTTCGCCTTGGGAGCCGCAGGCTTCTTGGCCGCCTTGGGAGCGGCTTTAGGAGCTTCGCCTTCCGCACCCTCCGCGGTCTCTTCCACTACTACGGCGTCGGTCACGTTATCGGTTGCGGCAGCAGCCTTCTTCGCACCTCCGCGGCTGCGGCGGGTACGCGTCTTGGCGGCTGCGGTAGCCTCTGCCGAATAGGTCTCGTTGAAGTCCACCAGTTCGATGAAACAGGTCTCGGCAGCATCGCCCAAGCGGAAACCGGTCTTCAGGATACGGGTATAACCGCCCGGACGATCGGCGATCTTGGGTGCCACCACGCGGAAGAGCTCCGATACGGCCTCTTTGTTCTTGAGGTAGCTGAACACGACACGGCGCGAGTGCGTAGAGTCGTCTTTCGACTTGGTAATCAGGGGCTCGACATACATCCGCAGCGCCTTCGCCTTAGCGAGCGTAGTGTTGATCCGCTTGTGCATCACGAGCGAGCTGGCCATGTTTGCGAGCAGGGCTTTACGGTGTGCGCTCTGGCGGCCGAGGTGGTTGAATTTCTTGTTATGTCTCATAATTAATCCTTGTCAAGTTTGTAGATAGATACGTCCATTCCGAAGTGCAGGTTGAGCGAAGCGAGCAGGTCGTCCAACTCCGTGAGCGATTTCTTGCCGAAGTTGCGGAACTTCAGCAGATCGTTACGGTTGAAACGCACCAGATCGCCCACCGTGTCCACTTCCGCCGCTTTCAGACAGTTGAGCGCACGCACGGAAAGATCCTGATCGGAGAGCTTCGTCTTCAGCAGCTGACGCATGTGCAGCACGTCTTCGTCGAACTCCTCAGCGGCGGCGTTCTCTTCCATGTTCAGCGTGATCTTCTCGTCGGAGAAGAGCATGAAGTGGTGGATCAGAATCTTGGCAGCCTCCTTCAGCGCATCCTTCGGATGGATCGAACCGTCGGTCGTGATCTCCAGATTGAGTTTCTCGTAGTCGGTCTTCTGTTCGACACGGTAGTTCTCAATCGAATACTTCACATTTTTGATAGGCGTATGAATCGAGTCAATCGGCAGCAGACCAAATTCGGCGTCGGCGGGACGGTTCTCCTCTGCGGGAACGTATCCGCGCCCTTTCCCGATCGTCAGGTCGATCTGGAGTTTGGTCTCCGGCGAAAGGCGGCAGATCACCAGCTCGGGATTCAACACCTTGAAATTCGTGAGAAAGTTGGAGATGTATCCGGCGGTCAGTTCCGATTGACCCGCCACATTGACGGTCACCTTTTCACCGTCCACGTTGTCGACGGTCTTGATGAATCGCACCTGTTTCAGGTTCAGGATGATGTCGATCATCCCTTCCATCACACCGGGGATAGCGGCAAATTCGTGGTCGACGCCCGCGATCTTCACCGTAGTGATCGCATACCCCTCCAGCGAGGAGAGCAGAATGCGGCGCAGGGCATTTCCGACGGTCATCCCGAAACCGGGCTCCAACGGACGGAATTCGAATTTTCCGAACGTGGAGGTCGATTCGAGCATGATCACCTTCTCAGGTTTCTGGAATGCTAATATTGCCATAATATTGTTCTCTCGATTAATTTACTACTTAGAATACAATTCGACGATCAGCTGCTCCTTGATATTCTCGGGAATATCGGCACGGTCGGGTTTCTGCAGGAAGCGGCCGCTCATGGTGCTGCCGTCCCATTCGAGCCATGCGTAACGGCTCCGACGCCCGCCCTGGAGCGAATCCTGAATCACTTCGAGACTCTTCGACTTCTCGCGGACAGCCACCACGTCGCCGACCTTCAGACTGTACGAGGGAACATTCACCACCGCACCGTTCACCGTGATGTGACGGTGCGAAACCAACTGACGGGCAGCGGCACGCGTGGGAGCGATACCCAAACGGTACACCACGTTGTCCAGACGGCACTCGAGCAGTTTCAGCAGGTTCTCACCCGTGATACCGCCCATACGGGAAGCCTCTTCGAACGTTCTGTGGAACTGTTTCTCCAGAATCCCATAGGTCGATTTGGCCTTCTGTTTCTCGTTGAGCTGCGTACCGTACTCCGATACCTTCTTGCGCTTGCGGGCGAGTCCGTGCTGTCCGGGAGGATAGTTCTTCTTCTCGAGCCCCTTATCCGCACCGAAGATAGCTTCGCCGAACTTTCTGGCGATTTTGGTTTTTGGTCCTATATATCTTGCCATTTTCTTAACTTTTAACTTTTAAATACATGGATGTTCACTTGCAACACACGGCGCCGAAATTAGACGCGACGACGGTTGGGCGGACGGCACCCGTTGTGGGGCAGCGGCGTAACATCAATGATTTCGAGCACCTCGATACCGGCTCCGTGAATGGTACGGATCGCCGACTCACGGCCGGCTCCGGGTCCCTTCACATACACCTTCACCTTGCGCAGACCCATATCGTAAGCCACCTTGGCACAATCCTGAGCGGCAGTCTGAGCGGCATAGGGCGTATTTTTCTTAGAACCGCGGAAACCCATCTTCCCGGCCGAGCTCCAGCTGATCACTTCGCCGACGCCGTTGGTGAGGGTTATAATCACGTTGTTGAAGGTCGAGTGGACATGGGCAGCACCCACGGCGTCAACCTTGACGACCTTCTTTTTAACTGTTCCAGTCTTTTTTGCCATAACTCTCTAAAATTACTTAGTTGCTTTTTTCTTGTTAGCGACGGTTTTCTTCCTTCCCTTGCGGGTACGTGCATTGTTCTTGGTGCTCTGACCGCGAACGGGAAGGCCCAGACGGTGACGAATTCCGCGGTAGCAGCCGATGTCCATCAGTCGTTTGATGTTCAGCTGAACCAGCGAACGGCATTCGCCCTCCACCTTGTAACCGTTGCTCGCGATGATGTTACGGATCGCAGCAACCTGGTCGTCAGTCCAATCCTGCACCTTGGTATCGTAGCTGATACCGGCCTGGTCCAGAATCTGGCGAGCGGTACTTCTTCCAATACCGTAGACATAGGTCAGACCTATCTCGCCTCTCTTGTTTTTGGGTAAATCTACACCAACTATACGTGCCATAAATCTTTGTTCTCTGTGGTTTAAATTAAACGATTATCCCTGGCGCATCTTCAGTTTGGGATTCTTCTTGCAAATCACGTAAAGTCTGCCCTTACGTTTCACGATCTTGCAATCCTCACTTCTCTTCTTGATGGATGTTCTGACTTTCATTTTTCAACATCTTTGTTATTTGTACCTGAAGGAGATACGTCCTTTCGACAGATCGTAAGGAGACATCTCGACTTTCACTTTGTCTCCGGGGAGGATCTTGATGTAGTGCATCCGCATCTTTCCGGAGATGTGGGCGGTGATCACATGGCCGTTGTCCAACTCCACGCGGAACATGGCGTTGGAGAGAGCCTCGATGATCGTCCCGTCCTTTTCGATAGCAGTTTGCTTTGCCATAGAGTCTTAGTTAATCGCGTTCTCGATAATTTTAAAATCCGTCAGCACGTCGGGTCCTTCCTTCGTGATGGCCACTGCGAATTCGAAGTGGGCCGAAGGTTTTCGGTCCCGGGTGCGTACGGTCCATCCGTCACGTTCGAATACGACCTGCTTGGTCCCCATATTGATCATGGGCTCTATGCAGATCACCATCCCCTCTTTGAGCAGGGGACCTCTGCCGCGTGCTCCGTAGTTGGCCACCTCCGGTTCCTCGTGCATTTTCCTGCCGAGTCCGTGCCCGACCAGCTCGCGGACTACCGAAAATCCATGGCTTTCAGCGTGCTCCTGCACAGCCGCAGAAATATCGCCTACGCGATTGCCTGCCTTGGCCTGTGCGACACCTTTATAAAGAGCTTCTTTGGTTACTCTGAGCAGCTCCGCCACCTTCGGATCAATCTCTCCGACCGCGAACGTGTAGGCGGAATCGCCATAAAACCCCTTCATAAACGTACCACAATCCACTGAAACCACATCCCCGGTCTTCAACGCGTAATCGGATGGGATTCCGTGCACGACCTGTTCGTTCACCGATACGCAGAGCGTATTGGGAAAGCCGCCGTACCCAAGGAAGCCGGGAACTGCCCCGTGAGAACGGATGAACTTCTCAGCCACCGCATCCAGCTCCAGCGTCGTCACCCCCGGGGCGATGGCCCTGGCCACTTCGGCCAAGGTCGCCGACACGAGCAGATTGTTCTCGCGGAGCAGTTCTATCTCTTCCTTTGTTTTTAAATATATCATTGCAGCAAAAACTCCTTTTCCAGCAATCCGTTAGCTTCTACCCTTGATTCGGCCGGTCTTCATCAGACCGTCGTAGTGACGAAGAAGTAGATAGCTCTCTATCTGCTTGAGAGTGTCCAGAATCACACCTACCAGGATCAACAGCGACGTACCTCCGTAGAAGAGGGCGAACTGATGGTTGATTCCCAGTTTCGAGGCGAACGCGGGCAGAATGGCCACGATAGCCAGGAAAATGGAACCGGGAAGGGTGATCCGGGTCATGATGGTGTCGAGATATTCGCTGGTTTTCTTACCGGGTTTCACTCCGGGAATGAAACCGCCGTTGCGTTTCATATCTTCGGCCATCATGTTGGGATTCACGGTAATCGCGGTGTAAAAATAGGTAAACGCGATCACCAGCAGTCCAAATACCAGGTTATACCAGAAACCCGTGTAGTTGGCAAAGGCGGCGGCAATGCCCTGAGTAGCCTCGAAGCGGCTGAAGAACATGGGAATGAACATCAACGCCTGGGCGAAGATGATCGGCATGACTCCTGCCGCATTGATCTTCAGGGGAATGTACTGACGCACACCTCCGTACTGTTTGTTGCCCACGATACGCTTGGCATACTGCACCGGAATTTTCCGCACGGCCTGTACCAGGGCGATCGTGGCGGCAAACACCAGAAACAGCATCACCAGTTCGACAACCAGCATCACGAAACCACCGGTGGCCTCCGTGAACCGGGTGTTGAACTCGGCCAGCATGGCATGGGGCAGACGGGCGATGATACCGACCATGATGATCAGCGACACACCGTTGCCGATCCCCTTATCGGTGATCTTCTCGCCCAGCCACATCACAAACATGGTGCCGGCGATCAGCACCACAGTGGCCGAAACAGTGAACAGGAAACTCGAACGACCCAGCACGAATGCTGCGTCGGGAAGCTGGGCATGAAGGTTGGCGAGGTAGGCCGGCCCCTGCAGGAGCAGGACGATGATGGTCAGATACCTCGTCCACTGGTTGATTTTGCGGCGCCCGCTCTCCCCCTCTTTCTGCAACTTCTGGAAGTAGGGAACTACGATACCCAACAACTGGATGACGATCGAAGCGGAGATGTAGGGCATGATACCCAGGGCGAAAATCGAAGCGTTGGAAAACGCACCTCCGGAGAAGATGTTCAGCAGGCCCATCAGACCGTTGCCTTCCACCTGGCTCTCCAGCGCGGACAGCGCCTCGGGATTGATCCCGGGAATCACCACAAAACTACCGAATCTATAGATAAGCAGAAGACCCAGCGTATAGAGGATACGATTACGCAGCTCTTCTATCTTAAATATATTCTTGATGGTTTCGATCAGCTTCTTCATGGCTAAGGATTAAAGTTTTACAACCGAACCTTTCTGAGCTTCGATAGCCGCTGCGGCAGATTTCGAGAAAGCGTGGGCTTTGACCTCCAGCGCGCGCGTCAGAGTGCCGCCGCCCAGGATTTTCACCTTATCGTTTTTCGACACGAAACCGGCCTCGATCAGCGTATCCACCGAGACAGCGCTCAGATTGTTCTTGGCTGCAAGTTCTTCAATCACCGCCAGGTTGATAGCTTTGTATTCCACCCTTTTCAGGTTGGTAAAACCGAACTTGGGCAGGCGTCTCTGCAAAGGCATCTGACCTCCTTCGAAACCGAGTTTCGAAGAGTATCCCGAACGGGACTGCGCTCCCTTGTGACCACGCGTGGAGGTACCACCGCGTCCCGAGCCCTGGCCCCGGCCGATTCGTTTCTCTCTGCCTTTAGACCCTTCGGCGGGTTTTAAATTACTGAGATCCATTGTCTGATACTATGATTCGTTTACACTATTTTACGTTTTCCACCTTCACCAGGTGCTTCACCTTCTCGATCATCCCCGCAATCAGCGCCGAATCCTCGTGCTGAACGGTCTGATTGATCCTGCGCAGGCCGAGCGCGTCGAGATTCTTACGCTGCTGGGCCGTGCTGCCGATACGGCTTTTGATCTGAGTGATATTCAATTTTGCCATTTTCAGCGGGATTATCCGTTAAACACTTTGTCCAGGGAGATACCGCGAACCTGAGCCACACTCTGGGCATCGCGCAGTTCGAGCAGGGCACCGATCGTGGCCTTCACCAGGTTGTGAGGGTTCGAAGAACCTTTGCTCTTGGCAAGCACATTGCGTACGCCGACGCTCTCGAGCACGGCACGCATGGCACCGCCGGCGATAACACCGGTACCGGGAGCGGCCGGACGGATCATCACCAGCGAACCGCTGTAACGAGCCTCCTGTTTGTGGGGAATGGTTCCCTTAAGCACGGGAATCTTCACCAGATTCTTCTTGGCATCCTCCACGCCCTTGGCGATGGCCGAGGTAACTTCGCTGGCTTTGCCCAGGCCGTAGCCCACCACGCCGTTCTCGTTACCTACCACCACGATGGCCGAAAAGCTGAAGGTGCGACCTCCCTTGGTTACCTTGGTAACACGCTGGATGCTCACCAGACGATCTTTGAGCTCCAGGTCGCTTGTTCTGACTTTCTTTATGTTGGTATTTGACATAGTCGCTTAAAATTTAAGACCACCTTCCCGGGCGGCGTCGGCTAACACTTTGACTCTTCCGTGATAGAGGTATCCGTTACGGTCGAATGCCACCTGCGCGATACCCTTGGTGGCGGCACGCTCGGCAGCGAGTTTGCCTACGAGACCGGCCACCTGCGATTTGTTCAGGCCCTTGGCCTGCTCGGCCACCTCCTTGTCCAGGGACGAAGCCGCTGCCAGAGTAACACCGTTGACATCATCAATGAACTGCACGTAGATCTGCTTGTTGCTACGGAACACAGTCATGCGAGGCATGGCGGCCGTACCGTTGACAACCTTGCGGATACGGTGCTTGATCCTCTCTCTTCTTTCTATTTTCGTCAATGACATAATTTTACGATTTTACTATTTAGCACCAGCAGATTTACCAGCTTTGCGACGCAGCTGTTCACCCACGAACTTGATACCTTTACCCTTGTAAGGTTCGGGTTTGCGCAGCGAACGGATCTTGGCAGCGACCTGGCCGATCAGCTGTTTGTCCGTACTCTTGAGAGTGACGATCGGGTTTCCCTTCTTCTCCGTCACGGCCGTCACCTGAATTTCAGGAGGCAGCAACAGGTGGATATCGTGCGAATATCCCAGGCTGAGCTCCAGGATTTGACCTTTGGCCTCGGCCTTGAAACCGACACCCACGAGCTCCTGCTGGATCTGGTAGCCTTCCGAAACACCCACGACCATGTTATGGATCAAGGCACGGTAGAGGCCGTGCATCGAACGGTGGCGCGGTTGGTTCGTAGGACGCGTTACTGTCAATACGTTTCCCTCTACGCTAACCGTGATATCCGAGTCCACTTTCTGACTCAGGCTGCCCAGAGGTCCTTTCACGCTAACCACGTTCTCGGGAGAGACGGTCACCGTCACCCCGGCGGGCAGGTTTACAGGTAATTTTCCAATTCTTGACATTATTGATCTTTTTAAGCATTAATAAACATAGCACAATACCTCGCCGCCGACGTTCTCCACGCGCGCCTTCTTGTCGGTCATCACGCCTTTGGAGGTCGAAAGAATGGCGATACCCAGACCGTTGAGCACCTTGGGCATCTGATCGACGCTCGCGTACCGGCGCAGACCGGGACGGCTCACGCGCCGCAGATCCTTGATGGCGTTGGTCTTGGTCTCGGGATGATACTTCAGGGCGATCTTGATCGACGGATGGCCCTTGGCATCGTTTTCAAATTTGTAGGCCAAAATGTAGCCCTGATCGTACAGGATCTTCGTAATCTCCTGCTTGATCTTCGAAGCGGGAGCTTCAACCACTTTGTGGTTGGCTTTCACCGCATTTCTAATCCTCGTTAGAAAATCTGCTATCGGATCAGTCATTTTACTATTAAAAAATTGGTTAATAAAAGTTAAAAACGTGCAAATTTAATCTTTTTATCCCGTTTTCCACGCATTTTTCCCCGTAAAAAGTTCAAATTCGGAATTATGCCGAATCCTGAAGGGCGGTTTACCTCTGCAAACCGTCTCTCAGGACTCGGATAAAGGACCGGAAATTGGACTTTCCCCGTGGCGGAAAAACTACCACGAAGCCTTCTTCACGCCGGGGATCAACCCCTTGGAAGCCATCTCGCGGAACTGAATGCGGCTGATACCGAACAGTCTCATATACCCTTTCGGACGACCGGTCAGTTTGCAGCGGTTGTGCAGACGGATCGGGTTCGAATTGCGGGGCAGTTTGCTGAGGCCCACCTGGTCGCCGGCTTCTTTCAGTGCTGCACGCTTGGCGGCATAGCGCTCCACCAGTTTGAGGCGTTTCGCCTCGCGTGCCTTCATCGATTCCTTAGCCATATCCTAATTGTTCTTTTTAGCGTTTTTGAAAGGGAGTCCGAACTCCTTGAGCAGGGCATAAGCCTCTTCGTCGGTCTTCGCAGTGGTCACGAACGTGATCTCCATACCGAAGATTTTGGTGATCTTGTCGATATCGATCTCCGGGAAGATGATCTGCTCGGCGATACCGAGAGTGTAGTTGCCGCGGCCGTCGAACTTCTCGTTGATACCCTTGAAGTCACGGATACGGGGCAGTGCCACGGCGATCAGCCTTTCGAGGAACTCGTACATCTTGTCCGAACGCAGGGTCACACGCACACCGATGGGCATCCCCTTACGCAACTTGAAGTTCGAAATGTCCTTTTTCGACTTGGTCTGTACAGCTTTCTGACCGGTGATGGTCGTCAGCTCCTGCTGGGCTACTTCGATCAGCTTCTTGTCGGCAACAGCCTGGCCCATACCCTGGTTGATGACGATCTTTTCCAGTTTGGGGCACTGCATCACGCTCGTATAGCCGAACTGTTTCATCAGAGCAGCCTTGATCTGCTCCTTGTACATGGTCTTGAGTGTCGGTTGGTAAGCTGCCATTATTTGATCTCCTCCCCTGACTTTTTAGCGTAACGAACTAATTTTCCTTTGTCATTCGCCTTGCGGCCCACACGAGTCGGTTTGCCCGACTTGGGGTCCAGCGGCTGCAGATTCGAGATGTGTATCGGAGCCTCCTGCTTCACGATACCTCCCTGGGGACTCTTCGAACTGGGCTTGGTGTGTTTCGAAACCATGTTCACTCCCTCGACTATGGCGCGCTGTTTCTCGACATCGATCGAGAGCACCTTACCCTGCTGGCCCTTGCTGTCGCCCGCATTCACGTAAACGGTGTCCCCTTTCTTGATATGTAATTTCACTGACATTGCTTTACTCTTTTTTCAGATTACAATACTTCGGGAGCAAGTGAAATGATCTTCATGTAAGAGTCGCGCAGTTCGCGGGCCACGGGGCCGAAGATACGCGTTCCTCTCATTTCACCCTGATTGTTCAGCAGCACGACGGCATTGTCGTCAAAACGGATGTAACTTCCGTTCGCGCGTCTGATCTCCTTCTTGGTCCTTACCACCACTGCCTTCGAAACGGCTCCCTTCTTCATGTCGCCGGAAGGAGAGGCGCTCTTGACAGAGACAACTATTTTATCGCCGATGGTCGCGTAGCGTTTGCCCGTACCGCCCAACACACGGATGCAGAGAACCTCCTTGGCACCGCTGTTGTCAGCCACAACCATTCTACTTTCTTGCTGTATCATGACTATTTAGCTCTTTCAATGATTTCTACTAATCTCCAACGCTTGGTCTTGCTGAGGGGACGTGTCTCCATGAGTTTGACGGTATCGCCCGGATTGCAGGTGTTTTCGGCGTCCTCGGCCACAAACTTCGTGGTCTTGTTCACGAACTTGCCGTATATCGGATGCTTTACCTTCCTCTTAACGGCAACGACGACGGATTTCTCCATCTTGTTGCTGACAACCACCCCGATTCTCTCTTTTCTAAGATTTCTTTCCATAGTGGTAATTAACTGTTAACGGTTTGCTTTTGGCGCAGGATGGTCAGCATACGTGCAATATCTCTGCGGGCTTTCTTGATGGTACTGGGATTCTCTACCGGCGAAATGGCATGGTTCACCTTCACGCGGACCAGATTAGCCTTCTCGGTCTCGATGCGCTCAACCAGATCGGCTACTGAGAGCTCTTTGATTTCAGCTGTTTTCATGTCGACTTAGATTGAGTTTTCGGTATAATCTCTTCTTACGATGAACTTGGTCGGGATCGGGAGTTTCTGGGCACCCAGTCTCAAGGCCTCCTGAGCCACTGCCAGGGGCACCCCTTCGGCCTCGATCAGGATACGGCCGGGAGTAACGGGAGCCACGAACCCTTCGGGCGAACCTTTACCTTTACCCATACGAACCTCGGCGGGTTTCTTGGTGATCGGTTTGTCCGGGAAGATACGGATCCAAATCTGACCTTCACGTTTCATATGACGCACGATAGCCTGACGTGCAGCTTCTATCTGGCGGCCGGTGATCCAGGTCGAATCCAGAGCCTTGATGCCGAAAGAGCCGAACGCAAGCTGGTTCCCGCGCTGTGCGAGACCTTTCATGCGGCCCTTCTGCATTCTTCTAAATTTGGTCTTTTTTGGCTGTAACATTATATTGTCGCTTTAAAAGGTCCTACACTACTTGTTATTGTTTCTTCTCTTTCTGCCTCCGCCGCGACGGTCACGGTCGCCGCGATCGGCACGGTCGCCGCGGGACGCACCGCCCTGGGCGGACATGTTGGCTACGGGCATCTCGAACAGGTCGCGCTTGCCGTACACCTCGCCGGTGCAGATCCAGACCTTTACGCCCAGAATACCCACCTTCGTCAGAGCTTCGGTAAGACTATAGTCCACATCGGCACGGAAAGTATGCAGCGGAATGCGGCCTTCCTTGTACATCTCGCTGCGGGCCATTTCGGCGCCGCCCACACGGCCGGAAATCTGGATCTTGATGCCCTCGGCCCCCATGCGCATCGTCGAAGCGATAGCGGTCTTCAGAGCACGGCGGTACGAGATGCGGCCTTCGAGCTGACGGGCGATGTTGTTACCCACGATCACGGCGTCGATTTCAGGACGCTTCACCTCGAAGATATTGATCTGAACCTCCTTGCCAGTCAGTTTCTTCAGCTCTTCTTTCAGCTTGTCGACCTCCTGGCCGCCCTTGCCGATGATGATGCCGGGACGGGCGGTGGAGATGGTCACGGTAACCAATTTCAGCGTGCGCTCAATGATGATCTTGGAGATGCTCGCTTTGGCCAGACGGGCGTTCAGATATTTACGGATTTTGGAGTCTTCGACCAGCTTGGCGGAAAAGTCCTTGCCGCCGTACCAGTTCGAATCCCAACCCCGGATAATACCAAGACGGTTTGCTATCGGATTAACTTTCTGTCCCATCTGCTTACTTTTTTTCTTCGGTTACCATTTTGTCAACAACTACCGTCACGTGGTTCGAACGCTTGCGGATACGGTGTGCACGTCCCTGAGGGGCGGGCTGAACCCGTTTGAGCATCCGACCTCCGTCCACGAAAACCTCTTTCACGCACAGAGGAGTATCCTCCAGACGCTGGCCTTCGTTCTTGGCCTCCCAGTTGGCGATGGCAGAACGCAACAGTTTCTCCATTCGGATCGATGCCTCCTTCTTCGAGTAGCGGAGGATACCCAGTGCCCGGTTGATCTCCACACCGCGGATGATGTCGGCTACCAGACGCATTTTCCGGGGAGAGGTCGGGCAATCACGCAGAACAGCGATGGCTTTCTGCTTCTTTTCGGCCTTGAGTTTTTCGGCCATTATGCTTTTTCTTGCACCCATTTCCTACTATTTTTTCTTGTTACCTGCGTGGCCACGGAAGTTACGCGTCGGAGAGAACTCTCCGAGTTTGTGTCCTACCATGTTTTCAGTTACATATACGGGGATGAACTTGTTCCCGTTGTGGACGGCGATGGTCTGTCCCACGAAGTCGGGCGAAATCATGCTCGCGCGCGACCAGGTCTTGATGACAGCCTTTTTCCCGCTCTCATTCTGGGCGATAACTCTCGCTTCGAGTTTCGGCTCAATAAATGGTCCTTTTTTTAATGAACGGCTCATTACGCTACTATTTTAAATTTATTTTTTCCTTCTTGAAATGATGAACTTGGAGGAAGCCTTCTGCGGAGTACGCGTCTTGTAACCTTTAGCCAGAAGACCTTTGCGCGAACGGGGATGTCCTCCCGACGAACGGCCTTCGCCACCACCCATCGGGTGATCGACGGGGTTCATCGTGACACCGCGGTTACGCGGACGGCGACCCAGCCAACGGCTTTTACCGGCCTTGCCGTGCTGCTCGAGGCTGTGGTCCGGATTGGACACGGCACCCACGGTCGCGCGGCAAGTCACCAGCACCATACGGGTCTCTCCCGAAGGAAGTTTGATAATAGCGTATTTACCTTCACGCGCAAGCAACTGTGCGTAGGTACCGGCACTGCGGGCCATCACGGCTCCCTGTCCGGGGTAGAGTTCGATGTTGTGCACGACGGTTCCCAGAGGAATATCGGCGAGGAAGAGGGTGTTTCCGACTTCGGGTGCGGCGCCCTCTCCGCTGCGGACGGTCTGGCCCACCTGCAGCCCGTTGGGGGCGAGGATGTAGCTCTTCTGTCCGTCGGCATACACGATCAGCGCGATACGTGCCGAACGGTTCGGGTCGTACTCGATAGTCTTTACCACGGCAGGCATGTCCTTGCTCCGCTTGAAGTCAACTTCACGGTACATCTGCTTGTGACCGCCGCCGATGTAGCGCATGGTCATCTTACCGGAGTTGTTACGGCCGCCCGTGCTTTTCTTGGGGCTCAGCAACGACTTTTCGGGCTTGCTCGACGTGATGTCGTCGAACGTGCCTACAATCTTATGTCTTGTACCCGGTGTAATGGGTTTGAACTTTCTTACTGCCATCTCTTCTAGATATTACTGTAAAAATCTATCTTATCTCCGTTTTTCAGCGTAACAATCGCCTTTTTGAAGTTGTTCGTACGGCCCACCAGCATACCCGCCTTGGTGTAACGGCTCTTCACCTTACCCATGTAGTTGATGGTGTTGACGTCGGTGACAACCACGTTGTACATCTGCTCGACGGCAGTCTTGACCTGCAATTTGTTCGCTCTGGGATCAACGATAAAACCGTAGCGATTCAGCTTATCGCCCTGAATCGTCATTTTCTCGGTCAATATTGGCTTAATTAGAATTTCCATTTTTGCAGTGTTTACGCTAGCATTTCGTTAATAACATTCACCGAACCCTCGGCCATCAGCACCGTACCGGCATTCATCACGTCGTAGGTGTTCACGTTCTGTGCGACGACCACCTTCACGTTCTGCAGGTTGCGGGTCGAAAGAATCACGTTGTGATCCGACTCGGGCAGCACGAGCAGCATCTTCTTGCCTTCCAGATTCAGGCTTTTGGCCATGGCCAGGAAAGTCTTGGTCTTGGGAGTCTCGATCGAAAAATTCTCCACGACCTTGATCCCCTCATTCTTGGCCTTGTAGGAAAGGGCGCTGCGACGGGCCAGCTGTTTGAGCTTCTTGTTGAGCTTGAAGCTGTAATCGCGGGGTACGGGACCGAACACCCGGCCGCCACCCGGAAACAGAGGCGACTTGATGCTGCCGGCACGGGCACCGCCGGTACCTTTCTGCTTTTTCAGCTTCTTGGTCGATCCGGCCACTTCGTTACGCTGCTTGGACTTGTGCGTTCCCTGACGCTGATTGGCCAGATACTGCTTCACATCGAGGTAGATCGCATGGTCGTTGGGCTCGATACCAAAAACCGCATCGTTCAGGAGGGCCTTTTTACCGGTCTCCTGACCCGAAATATTGTAAATTGCTAATTCCATGTTAGTCTTCGATTATTAAGTACGACCCTTTTGCTCCCGGGATGGAACCTTTCACGAGAAGAAGGTTGTTTTCCGGAATCTTCTTCAGAATCCGCAGGTTGAGCACCTTCACCTGCTCGCCGCCCGTCTGTCCGGGAAGTCTCTTTCCCTTGAACACACGCGAAGGGTAGGACGATGCGCCCAGCGAACCGGGTTTACGCTGACGGTTGTGCTGGCCATGGGTCTGACCGCCGACACCGCCGAAGCCGTGACGTTTCACAACGCCTTGAAATCCTTTACCTTTCGATATCCCCGTTACGTCGACCCAGTCGTCGTCCTCGAAGATGTCCAGGGTAATCACGTCGCCCAGGTTGAGCTCCTTGTCGAAACTCTTGATCTCAACCAGTTTGCGCATGGGGGTAGTGCCGGCCTTCTTGAAGTGGCCTAACAAACTACTGCTGGTGTGCTTCTCCTTCTTTTCGTCATAGGCAATCTGAACCGCGGCATAACCATCTTTTTCCACGGTCTTGATTTGCGTAACCACGCAGGGACCAGCCTCGATAACAGTGCATGGTATATTCTTACCCTCGGCACTGAAAACGGAAGTCATTCCGATTTTTTTTCCAATTAGTCCTGACATTTTTGTCTTAAAAAAATTACTTGTAGTTGTGTGTATCCTTGTTTATCGCATTTCCGTGGCATGTCCGCAGACATACCGTCTTTCCGGAAGAGAGCGGAAGGGGAGGAGATTCCGAATGTCCGCGTATCGCATACGCGCTGTTCGGAATCTCCGGATTCCGGCAACCTCCCGTCATTCCGGGAGAACTCCGTCAGACCTTGATCTCCACCTCTACACCGCTGGGCAGCTCGAGCTTCATCAGAGCGTCGATCGTCTTGGGCGTCGAACTGTAAATGTCCAGAATGCGCTTGAACGTGCAGAGCTGGAACTGCTCGCGGGCCTTCTTGTTCACGAACGTCGAGCGGTTTACGGTAAAGATTTTCTTCTGGGTGGGCAGCGGAATCGGGCCGCTCACCACAGCGCCTGTGGTCTTCACAGTCTTTACGATCTTCTCGGCGGATTTGTCCACCAGATTGTGATCGTACGATTTAAGCTTGATTCTTATTTTCTGGCTCATGATCTGTTTTTATTCTATTGCACCTTTGTTTTTACCGCTGCTCTTCTCGATGATCTCCTTGGCCAGGTTCGCAGGAACCTCCTCGAAATGGGAGAACTCCATCGACGAAGTGGCGCGGCCCGAAGAGATGGTACGCAGCACGGTCACATATCCGAACATCTCCGACAGGGGAACTTTGGCCTTCACCACACGGGCAGTACCTTTGGACTCCATGCCGGCGATCTGTCCGCGGCGTTTGTTCAGGTCGCCGATGATGTCGCCCATGTTCTCCTCGGGAGTAACCACCTCCACGGACATGATAGGCTCCTTGATCACGGGCTTGGCCTTCTGAGCGGCGGCACGGAAACCGTTGCGTGCGCAGATTTCGAACGAAAGCGAGTCAGAGTCCACGGGGTGGAACGAACCGTCGAGCAGGTTCACCTTCATGCTGTCGATCGAGAAACCGGCCAGCGCACCGTTGGCCATGGCCGCCTCGAAACCTTTCTGCACCGAAGGGATATACTCTTTGGGAATATTACCGCCCTTGACGCTGTCAATGAACTCGAGACCCATCTTACCTTCCTCGGCAGGACCGATTTCGAAAATGATGTCGGCGAACTTACCGCGACCACCGGTCTGTTTCTTGAACACTTCGCGGTGCTGAACGGTAGCGGTCAGAGCCTCCTTGTAGTTCACCTGGGGTGCACCCTGGTTAATCTCTACGCCGAATTCGCGTTTCAGACGGTCTACGATAATCTCCAGGTGGAGTTCACCCATACCGCTGATGACGGTCTGTCCGCTGTCCTCGTCGGTCTTTACCGTGAAGGTGGGGTCCTCCTCGGCCAGTTTACCCAGCGCGATACCCAGTTTGTCGAGGTCTTTCTGCGTCTTGGGCTCTACGGCCAGACCGATCACCGGTTCGGGGAAGGTCATCGACTCGAGAGCGATAGGAGCCTTTTCATCGCAGAGGGTATCTCCGGTACGGATCTCCTTGAAACCTACGGCAGCGCAGATGTCTCCGGCGCCGACGGTCTCCATCGGGTTTTGCTTGTTGGCATGCATCTGGTAGATGCGGCTGATACGCTCCTTCTTTCCGGAACGGCTGTTGTGGACGTACGAGCCTGCATCGAGCTTACCCGAATATACACGGACGAAAGCCAGACGCCCCACGAAGGGATCGGTAGCGATCTTGAATGCGAGACCGCAGAAAGGATCGCTCTCCGACGGATGGCGCACGGTCTCCTCGCCCGTTTCGGGGTTGATTCCCACGATCGCCTCCACATCCAGCGGAGAGGGGAGGAATGCCATCACATAGTCCAGCAGAATCTGAACGCCCTTGTTCTTGAACGACGAACCGCAGAGCATCGGCACGATGGCCATCTGGCAGGTCGCCTTACGGATCGCAGCGATCAGTTCGTCGGGAGTGATCGAATCGGGATCTTCGAAGAACTTCTCCATCAGGGCCTCGTCCACCGTGGCCACCTCCTCGATCAGCTTGGCCCGCCACTCGGCGGCTTCGGCCTTCATCTCGGCGGGAATCTCCTCGTAGGTAAAGTTGTCACGGACATTCTTGTCGTCGAAATAGATGATGGCCCTATTATATATAAGGTCTACCAGTCCGACGAACTTGTCCTCGGCACCGATCGGCAGCACCACCGGAACGGCGGTAGCGCCGAGGCGCTCCTTGATCTGGGCACATACACCCAGGAAGTCGGCACCCGTACGGTCCATCTTGTTCACGTAACCGATACGAGGCACCTTGTATTTGTCGGCCTGACGCCAAACGGTCTCCGACTGGGGCTCCACGCCACCCACGGCACAGAACGTAGCGACAGCTCCGTCCAGCACGCGCAGGGCACGCTCCACCTCCACGGTGAAGTCCACGTGTCCCGGGGTGTCGATCAGGTTGATCTGGTAGGTCTGATCCTTGTAGTGCCAGAACGCGGTCGTCGCAGCCGAGGTAATGGTAATACCCCGCTCCTGCTCCTGAACCATCCAGTCCATGGTAGCGGCACCCTCGTGCACCTCGCCGATCTTGTGCGTCTTGCCCGTGTAAAACAGAATACGCTCGGAAGTAGTGGTCTTACCGGCATCAATGTGCGCCATGATACCGATGTTCCGCGTATATTTCAGATCTCTCGTTGCCATATAATCTCCTTCGTCTGTTAGAATCTAAAATGTGCGAACGCCTTGTTGGCCTCGGCCATTCTGTGCATCTCTTCCTTGCGTTTGTATGCGGCGCCCTCCTGATTGTAGGCAGCCATGATTTCGGCCGACAGCTTCTCGGCCATCGAACGACCCGGACGCTTGCGAGAGTAAAGGACAAGGTTTTTCATGGATAATGAAATCTTGCGCTCGGGTCTTACCTCGGTAGGAACCTGGAACGTGGCACCGCCCACACGGCGGGACTTCACTTCGACCTGGGGAGTGATGTTCTCCAGAGCCTGTTTCCAGATTTCAAGAGGAGCCTTCTCTGCATCCTTCATCTTCTCGCCCACGATATCCATGGCATCATAGAAAATCGTGTAGGCAATACTCTTCTTACCATCCAGCATGAGGTTGTTCACGAACCTCGTCACGAGCACGTCTCCGTACTTGGGATCTGGAAGTAGAATTCGCTTTTTAGGCTTTGCTTTTCTCATTTCTTAAAACTTTGCTGATAAAATTTGTGTTTTTCTCTTACTTCTTTGCCGGTGCACCTGCCTTGGGACGCTTGGCTCCGTACTTCGAACGACGCTGACGGCGACCGTCCACGCCTGCGGCATCCAGCGCGCCGCGAACCAGGTGGTATCGAACGCCGGGGAGATCCTTCACACGACCGCCGCGAACCAAAACAATGGAGTGTTCCTGCAGGTTGTGGCCCTCGCCCGGAATGTAGGCATTCACCTCTTTACCGTTGGTCAGACGCACCCTCGCCACCTTACGCATGGCCGAGTTAGGCTTCTTGGGCGTGGTGGTATACACACGCACGCAAACGCCACGTCGTTGCGGACACGCATCCAGCGCAGGAGCCTTGCTGTTGAACTCCAGCTGCACTCTTCCTTTCCGTACTAACTGTTGAATAGTTGGCATTTTACTTACTTTTTGTCCTTTGTGTTAGTTAATTACTGTCGTTTTCATTATCCAAAACGGACTGCAAAGATACGCATAATTTCGATACTACCATATATTTCCTACACTTTTTTTGCTGATTTACGGGGTTTTCGAGGCTTTTCCACAGAAATAACAATCATTAATATTTATAGAATCCGAAATACTATAATATCAGCTTATTAGAAACAGGTCGCCATTCAAATAAACAGATAATAACCAATCTTTTACCATCTATAACAACAGACACCTACGGCATTTTCACATTCTTCGCCATTCCGAACGAACAGCCCGAATGCCAACCGATTGCTTCCGCCATCCGCATCTTCCGGAGCGACCGATTCCGGACATACGGGAAACGGGGATCGTCCTGCCGGAATCCGGCAGGACGATCCCGCCCGGACATGGATTGTTACGGACAGATGACACCCGATAACGAAAAAAGACTTATCTTTGCAAATCAACAGCAAACCATTAAATCCGCGACAGCACCATGGAATATAATTTCAGAGAGATAGAGCCGAAGTGGCAGAAAGAGTGGAAGGAGCGCAAAACCTACCGGGTGGAGATCGACCCTTCACGGCCCAAATTCTACGTACTGGACATGTTCCCCTATCCTTCGGGTGCGGGACTCCACGTCGGGCATCCGCTGGGTTACATCGCCTCCGACATCTACTCCCGCTACAAACGGCTGTGCGGATTCAACGTACTGCATCCGATGGGATACGACGCTTTCGGCCTCCCGGCGGAACAATATGCCATCCAGACCGGCCAGCATCCGGCCGTAACGACCCGGCAGAACATCGAGCGATACCGGGAACAGCTCGACAAAATCGGTTTTTCGTTCGATTGGGACCGCGAAGTGCGTACCTGCGATCCAGGCTATTACAAATGGACGCAGTGGGCTTTCCTGAAGATGTTCGGCCACTATTACGACAATACGACCGGCAGAGCCGAACCGATCGAAAAACTGACCGCCCGTTTCGAAAAACAGGGCACCGAAGGACTCGATGCCGCCTGCACGACCGAGATGCGTTTCTCCGCGGACGAATGGAAAGCCATGGACGAACGGCGGCGTGAAGAGGTGCTCCAGAACTACCGGCTGGCTTTCCGCGCCGATACGATGGTCAACTGGTGTCCGCAGTTGGGCACGGTACTGGCCAACGACGAAGTGAAGGACGGGCTCTCTGTCCGCGGAGGCTATCCTGTCGAGCAGAAGCGAATGAAACAATGGCTGCTCCGTGTAACGGCCTACGCCCAGCGGCTGCTGGAGGGACTGGACCGCCTCGCCTGGAGCGATTCGCTCAAGGAGATCCAGCGGAACTGGATCGGCCGCAGCGAGGGAGCCCAGGTCTTCTTCGACATCCGGGACAGCGATAAAAAACTCGAAATATTCACGACCCGTCCCGACACCATTTTCGGCGTCACGTTCATGGTGATCGCCCCCGAACACGAATGGATCGGAGAACTGACCACACCCGAACACAGGACGGAGATTGAAGAGTATATCGCCCAAACGAAAAAACGATCCGAACGGGAACGCATCGCCGAAACCAAACGGGTCAGCGGAGCCTTCACGGGAAGCTATGCCGTCAACCCATTCACCCTCAAGGAGATTCCGATCTACGTCAGCGACTACGTACTGGCCGGCTACGGTACGGGAGCGATCATGGCGGTTCCGGCCCACGACAGCCGAGACTATGCTTTCGCCCGCCATTTCGGCCTGCCGATCATCCCGGTCGTGGAAGGCGGCGACCTTTCGGTCGAGTCGTACGACGCCAAATCGGGCAAACTGATCAACTCGGATTTCATCGACGGACTCGAAGTAAAGGAGGCGATCCAGATCATGTTCGCCGAAATCGAACGGCGCGGACTGGGCAAAAAACGGATCAACTACCGCCTGCGGGATGCCATTTTCAGCCGCCAGCGCTACTGGGGCGAACCCTTCCCGATCTACTATAAAAATGACATCGCCTATCCGCTGAGCGAAGACAAACTGCCGCTGGAACTGCCCCCCGTCGAGAATTTCGGTCCCACCGAACAGGGAGAGCCGCCGCTGGCCCGCGTACGCAACTGGGCCACGCAGGAAGGTTATCCCTACGAACTGAGCACGATGCCCGGATTCGCCGGCTCGTCGGCCTACTACCTGCGTTACATGGACCCGCACAACGACCGGGCGCTCGTATCGAAAGAGGCGGACGAATACTGGCGCGACGTAGATCTCTACGTGGGCGGTATCGAACACGCCACGGGTCACCTGATGTACTCCCGTTTCTGGAACAAGTTCCTTTTCGACCTGGGATACGTGGCGGAGGACGAACCGTTCAAAAAGCTGGTGAACCAGGGCATGATCCAGGGCCGGTCGAACTTCGTCTACCGCGTGGTGGGCACCAACAAGTTCGTCTCGCTCGGACTCAAAGACCGGTACGAGACACAGGAGATCCACGTGGACGTGAACATCGTGAAGAACGACCTGCTGAATCTCGACGCCTTCCGGGCATGGAGGCCCGAATTCGCCGATGCGGAGTTCATCCTCGAAGACGGGAAATATATCTGCGGCTGGGCCATCGAGAAGATGTCGAAGTCGATGTACAACGTGGTGAATCCCGACTACATCGTGGAGAACTACGGCGCCGACACGCTGCGCATGTACGAAATGTTCCTCGGCCCGCTCGAACAGTCCAAACCGTGGGACACCAACGGCATAGACGGCGTGCACAAGTTCCTGCGCCGTTTCTGGCGTCTTTTCTACAACCGGGACGGGGTTCTGAACCTCTCGGACGAAAAGGCGGCCCCGGCCGAATTGAAGACCCTGCACAAGACGATCAAGAAAGTCCGCGAGGATATCGAAAACTTCTCGTTCAACACGTCGGTGAGCGCCTTCATGATCTGCCTCAACGAACTGGGAGATTGCAACAAGCGCGAAATTCTCGAACCGCTCGCCGTACTGCTTTCCCCCTTCGCTCCGCACATCACGGAAGAGTTGTGGCAGACGGCCCTCGGACACCCGAGAACCATTTTCGACGCCCGTTTCCCCGAATACGACGAGAAATACCTCGTGGAAAACAGCTTCGAATATCCCGTGTCGTTCAACGGCAAGCTCCGCTTCAAGAAGGAGCTTCCGCTGGGCATATCCAACGGAGAGCTCGAAAAACTGGTGCTCGCCGACAGTGCCACAGCCCGCTACCTGGACGGAAAAACACCCCGTAAGGTGATCGTGGTGCCGGGCAAAATCATCAATATCGTGATCTGAGTCACACCTGCACCGCGGCGGGCGGCTTCTCCCCCGCCGCGGGCAGCAAACCTTAAAAACGCTTTTTATGGAGATAGCCGTCATTCTGCTGCTGATTCTGCTCAACGGAGTATTCGCCATGTCGGAGATCGCCCTGATCTCGGCCCGAAAATCCCGGCTGGAGGCTGATGCCCGCGAAGGGAACCGGTCGGCCCGCACGGCGCTCAATCTGGCCCGCAAACCGGATAAATTCCTCTCCACGATCCAGATCGGCATCACTCTGATCGGCATCCTCACAGGTATCTACTCGGGCGACGTACTGGCCCAGGACCTGGGGTCCCTGCTGGCCAGGGCCGGCATACCGGCCGCATGGTCAGTAACGGCCGCCAAGACGGTCATCGTGATCGTCGTCACCTACCTGACCCTCATTTTCGGCGAACTGGTCCCCAAACGGATCGGCATGAGCGCCTCGGAAAAGGCCGCCAAAGCCGTGGCCCGGCCCATGAATCTGCTTTCGGCCGTCGCTTCGCCCTTCGTATGGCTGCTCTCGAAAAGCACTTCGTTCTTTTTCAACATACTGGGCATGAAGGACCAGGAGGAGAAAGTGACCGAGGAGGAGATCAAGGCGATCATCCAGGAAGGCACCGCGGACGGGGAGATTCAGGAGGTGGAACAGGATATCGTGGAACGGGTTTTCGGACTGGGCGACCGTAAGGTGGAGTCGATCATGACCCACCGCAGCGAAATGGTCACGCTCGATGCGGACGCCACGCCGCAGCAGATCACCGACACCGTGCGGCTTCATCCTTTCGACCTCTATCCCGTCACCGAGGGCGGACCGGGCAATATCATCGGAATCGTCCGGCTCAAGGACCTTTTCGGAGAGGTGGAGCGCCCCGGTTTCCGGCTGCGCTCGCTGCTTCGTCCCGCGCATTATTTCCACGAGAATCTGAGCGTCTACAACGCTCTGGAGCAGATGAAAAACGGACGGATCAAATACGGACTGGTCAGTGACGAATTCGGCGACATTCAGGGAATCGTCACCCTGAAAGACATTCTGGAGGGACTGATCGGTTCGATGCCCGAAAAGGACGAGGAACAAGAGATCGTCCAGCGGGAAGACGGTTCGTTCCTGGTGGACGGACAGTGCTCGTTCTACGACTTTCTGGCTTTCTTCGATCTGGAAGAGCTTTTCCCGAAATACGACTACAACACGCTCAGCGGGCTGATCCTCGAAGAACTCGAGCACATACCCCGCACCGGTGAACGCCTCCGGTGGAGGGAATTCGACCTGGAGATCGTCGACATGGACGGGGCCCGCATCGACAAAGTGCTCGTAACGCACCGGCAACAGCCGGACATGTAGCGCAGCGGGAAAGGCCGTCCGGAAAACAGGTCCGGCAAATCCCCCGCAGCCCCCTCCCGCGGGATGCAGGACAGACAACAACATACCCGGTCCCTAAGAAAAACAGCGTGTCCGCCACCCGCAGACACGCCGTTTCCGTATGTTCCGAAAGACTATTTCGTATAGGAAAACTCCTCTCCGTCCTTATAGATGGTCACCATCGGTGTTTCGGAAGGTTCGACCCGGCCGATGATCCGGGCGTCCACACCGAACTCGCGCGAAATTTTCACGATGTCGTTGGCCACCGAAGGATCGACATACAACTCCATGCGGTGTCCCATATTGAAAACGCAGTACATTTCGCTCCACGGCGTCTCGCTCTGCTCCTGAATCGCCTGGAACAGGAACGGAACCTCGAACAGATTGTCCTTGATGACATGCACGTCCTCGATGAAATGCAACACTTTCGTCTGGCCGCCGCCGCTGCAATGCACCATGCCGTGGAGATTGCCCCGGTAATGGCGCAACACCTCCCGGATAATCGGTGCATAGGTCCGCGTGGGAGAAAGCACCAGTTTGCCCATGGTCAGCGTCTGTCCGTCCACTTCGACCTTGTCGGTCAGCCGGTATTTCCCGGTATAGACCAGATCGGAAGGGACTCCGTTGTCGTAGCTCTCCGGATATTTCGACGCCAGATAGTTGGCGAACACGTCGTGACGCGCCGAAGTAAGGCCGTTGCTGCCCATTCCCCCGTTATACTCCGTTTCATAGGTGGCCTGTCCGAAAGAACTCAGCCCCACGATGTAACAACCCGCCTTGATACGGTCGTTCGAAATCACGTCCGAACGCTTCATTCGGGCCGTCACCGTACTGTCCACAATGATCGTTCGCACCAGATCGCCCACGTCGGCCGTCTCACCGCCCGTCGACCATATCTCCACCCCCAAGTCACGCATCGACTGCAGAAACTCCTCCGTACCGTTGATGATCGCCGAGATCACCTCGCCCGGAATCAGCCGCTTGTTGCGCCCGATGGTCGAAGAGAGCAGAATCCCGCTGGTAGCCCCCACGCAGAGCAGATCGTCCGTGTTCATCACGATGGCGTCCTGAGCGACCCCTTTCCACACCGACATGTCGCCCGTCTCCCTCCAGTACATGTAGGCCAGCGACGACTTGGTCCCCGCTCCGTCGGCGTGCATCACCAGACAAGACGCATCGTCTCCCCCGAGCGTATCGGGGATGATCTTGCAGAATGCCTTGGGATAAAGTCCTTTGTCGATCTTCCGGATCGCGTTGTGCACATCCTCCTTGGAGGAGGAGACGCCCCTGCGGGCGTATCTCGATGTCGTTGCCATAATGTTCGGGTATAGCCGGTTGTTTAAATTGCAAAGATACACAAAAGTAGGATAACTGGAAGAATTTTCGAAAATTTCGTTTCTTCGCAATAATTCGGTATTTTTGCATCCGGACATTCATTCACACGCAGAACCCATGGCCTCCGGAGAGAAACAAGAAGCGGTGTTCGACCTGATCAAATCCATGACCAAGGCCGAAAAACGCAATTTCAAGCTCTACGCCACCCGCCTGGCCGGCAACCAGGAGGCCAAATTCATCGCCCTGTTCGACTGCCTCGACACACTGGAGGAATACGACGAGGGGAAAGTGCTCCAGAAATGTCCGGTCAAAAAGGAGCAGCTTCCCAACATGAAGGCCCATCTCTACAAACAGATTCTGGTGAGCCTGCGTCTGCTCGGCGTCCAGCATTCGATGCCGATCCAACTGCGCGAACAGCTCGATTTCGCCCGCATTCTCTACGACAAGGGGCTCTACCGCCAGAGTTCCAAAATTCTGGAAAAGACCCGCGAACAGGCCTCCGCCACCCAGCAGCACACGATCCTGCTGGACGTGATCGACTTCCAGAAACAGATCGAGACGCTGAACGTCTCCCGGGGCATGGCCTCGCTGGCCGAATCGTTCCATCGCCAGACCGCCGACATCTGCCGTCAGATCGAGAACATCAACACCCTCTCCAGCACGGCACTCCAGATATTCTCCCTCTATCAGAAACTGGGATACGTCCGCACGCAGAAAGACCTCGACCTGATCGACCAGTATTTTCGTCCGCGGCTGGCGGTCTACACCGAAAGGTCGCTCTCGTTTCTGGAAAGGTTCTACTATTTCCAGGCCATGGCATGGTTCCACTACATCCGCCACGACTTCGTCCGCTGTTACCTCTATGCCTGCCGCTGGATCGCCCTGTTCGACGCCCACCCCCAGATGAAGCCCCTCATGTACGACAACTACCTGAAAGGATACTCTAGGCTGCTGGAAGGGCTTTTCCTGATGCGCAAATACCACACGCTAGTCGATACGCTGGCCCGTTTCGAGAGAGAATGCCGCGAGATCGGTTCGGTCAACGAAAACGCCGTGGTCATTTCCCGTCAGATCATCTACACGGGCCATATCCACCGCTGTTTCCTCGAAGGAGGTTTCCGGGAGGGCATCCGCCTGGTCGAAGAGGTGGAGACATTCCTCCGCAAACATTCCAAGCACATCAACCTCCACCAGAAGATGCTGATGTACTACAAGATCGCCTGCCTCTATTTCGGGGACGGGAACTATTCCAAGTGCATGGAATACCTGGCAAGGATCACAGGGACGAAAGACCCCCAGATCCGGCGCGACCTCCAATGCTATGCCAAAATCCTCAACCTGATCGCCTCCTACGAGGCCGGCATCGACTACAACCTCGACTATCAGATCCGGTCGGTCTATTCCTTCATCGTCAAGATGAACGACATGCAGGAAGTGCAGCGCGAAATGCTCGCATTCCTCAAAAGGCTGAACTCAATCTACGCACACAACCTGAAAGACGAGCTGCGCGTCCTCTACCAGCGGCTCAAACCGTACGAAAACCATCCTTATGAGCGGAGGACATTCTACTACCTCGACATCCTTTCATGGCTGGAAAGCAAAATCACGGGACGGACGGTGGGGGAGATCATCCGCGAAAAGTTCCGCCGGGAGCAACGGAAACCCCTTGCGGAGAGGGATGTATAAAATTTTTCAAAAAAATTTCCGGATTGACAGATTTTGCCGATTCGAGACCGGACGGTTAGGGATCATAACCCATTTTTTTTCTGTGGCTCCGATTTTTAACCGAATCGGCCGTTGAAATTTCGACATTCCCGACGCCGACGGGCTCCTCAGGCCCGCCCGATTTGTTTTTCTGCGCCGGGAACGATACTTTTGTAAGTCCCGAACGCATCAAACCGAAATAAGACAAGACGAAAATGGAAAAGCAAGCACAGAAGTACGTAGACGAATTCATGGCCAACCTGATGGCGAAAAACCCCGGCGAAAAGGAGTTTCACCAGGCTGTCCGTGAGGTGGTGGAGACCCTTGCGCCCTACATCATCGAAAATCCCCAGCTGCAGAAGATGAAGATCCTGGAGCGTATCGCCGAACCCGAACGCGTGGTGATGTTCCGTGTGCCGTGGCTCAACGACAAGGGCGAAGTGGAGATCAACAAAGGATACCGCATCCAGATGAACAGCGCCATCGGCCCCTACAAGGGAGGCATCCGGTTCCATCCCAGCGTCAACCTCAGCATTCTGAAGTTCCTTGCTTTCGAACAGACCTTCAAGAACAGCCTCACCACACTGCCCATGGGCGGCGGCAAAGGCGGTTCCGACTTCAACCCCAAGGGCAAGTCGGACAACGAGGTGATGAAATTCTGCCAGAGTTTCATGACCGAACTGCAGCGCCACATCGGACAGGATACGGACGTACCGGCCGGCGACATCGGCGTAGGCGGCCGTGAAATCGGGTTCATGTTCGGCCAGTACAAACGCCTTCGTAACGAATTTTCCGGCACCCTGACCGGCAAGGGCCTCGACTGGGGCGGCAGCCCGCTGCGTCCCGAGGCCACGGGTTACGGCACCTGCTACTTTGCCTCGGCCATGCTCGCCACCCGCGGCGAAAGTTTCAAGGGCAAGACCGTAGCGATCTCCGGCTCGGGCAACGTGGCCCAATACGCCACGGAAAAGGCCACCCAACTCGGCGCCAAAGTGGTGACGCTATCCGATTCGAACGGATACATTTACGATCCGAAAGGGATCGACGCCGAAAAACTGGCCTATGTCATGGAACTCAAGAACATCTTCCGCGGCCGGATCAAAGAGTACGCCGAACGTTATCCCGAAGCCCAATATTTCGAAGGCGAACGTCCGTGGAGCGTGAAATGCGACATCGCCATGCCCTGCGCCACCCAGAACGAGCTCAACGGCGAAGAGGCCAAAACGCTGGTGGCCAACGGCTGCATCTGCGTGGCAGAGGGAGCCAACATGCCCTCCACCCCCGAAGCGATCGAGGTGTTCCAGAACGCGAAACTGCTCTACTCTCCGGGCAAGGCATCCAACGCCGGCGGCGTAGCCACTTCCGGACTGGAGATGACACAGAATTCGATCCGTCTGAAATGGACACCCGAAGAGGTGGACGAAAAACTCCGTTCCATCATGGACAACATCCACGCCGCCTGCGTAAAGTACGGCACGGAGCCCGACGGATACGTCAACTACGTGAAGGGAGCCAATATCGCCGGATTCATCAAGGTCGCCAACGCCATGCTGGCACAGGGACTGGTGTAGTCCATCCTGCAAAATAAGGTAAGGAGAGGGGCCGTGGAATCACGGCCCCTCTCCTCTTTTCGACACGCCGGACACAAGTTTTACTCTTTCGCAAAAACCCGGCGGATACCGGATGCCCCGGCTCTTCCGGCCTATCCGACCGGCACGGGGACGACCGGCTGCCGCCGCACCTCATCCAATGGCCGGGACAGGTATTTCACCCGGGAAAAATCTATCGACCGCAGATCGAAACTGCGTATGGCACTGTTGTACATCGTACGGTAATAGATCTTTCCATTCTTCATGTCCGTGGCTGAAGTCCACTGCGTGGCACTCGGAATATCGGCCGGGATTTTCCCCTCGGCGAATTCGACCCCGATCGGAATATCGAAATTATTCAGAATCTGAAAACATTGCAGAACGGCATTCAGAGCCGAATCCGGCTGCGGCGCGGTCGCCTGGTAAAAGGCGGCCCGAACGAAACGCGAGGGCGGAGTGACGTCGCCGGGAATCCCCAGCATGCCGCTCCCAGCCCCGAAAGGGGAGAGCTCCGCCGCCCCCAGCCTGTGCGCCGGAGCCGAGCCGGAATACAGGTTGACATAGTTGTTCAGATTGGTCAACTGCCACTCGAAACCCGGGGAGTTGGTCAGTACGCCGAGCGTATTCTCATAAAAACGGGGACGACCTCCGACGATCTCCAGCACGATCTGGCGACCGGACGCATCGGCGAAACGCCAATGCGCCGTGGAGGCCCGCGGATCGACGGCGACGACATGCACTTTTCCCACTGCCTCCTTCACCTCTTCCACCGTCCGGCAGCCGCCGAGTATCCAGGAAACGAGCTGAAGGTCGGCGATACTGGCCGATCTTTTCGCAGGATCGAACTCTTCATACTGTCCGTATCCGGGGAAATAGAAAAGACCCGCCGAAAGACCCGTCTCGTTCAGTCCCTCAGCCACGAACTCCTCCTGCTCCACGGAGAGTCCGACATAACCGTAACGGGCTGAAAAAAGCATCCCGTCCGTACCGCCGGGCACCATCGACCGCTGCGTGTATCCGCGCGGCACGACGACATACCGGCTGTTCAGATCGCTCCCGCCCCATTCGATGGTGCGGGCTACCACACAGGCTCCGTCTTTCGCCCTGAACGTGATACCGGTACAGGCTCCGGCCGCTCCCGGCCATCCGGCCATCGCAGCGGCTGCCGCCGCAACGAAGCAAAAAAAACCTCTTTTCATCATACGGATATTCTTGATGTTCATGTTCGTTTCGTAAAAATAGGAAGAATATCGGATTACCGCATAAACCGTTCCTTTTTTCACGAAAAAGAACGGGAACGTTCCCGTCCGTCCCCGCGCGTTTACCCTGCATCCGAGACGGGGAAAACGTATCTTTGCCTCCTTTTTTCAGTAACTTTTCGCAAATCAACCGTATTTAGTCGCATTTAGCCGTAATATTATTCCGGATAAAACCTATCTTTGCGGGAAAACTGACAGACTACCCCTTTCCCCGATGAAACGAACCTTTCTCCTGTTACTGTTCACTGTATTGACGTACTCCGCCTCCGCACAAACCGCCACCCTGCGGGGGCGTGTTCTGTCGGCGACGGACAGTACGGCGCTCGCGGGGGCCACGGTCATGACCCCGGGAGGAAGCGTCAACACCATGTGCGACGCGCAGGGCCTCTTTTCGCTGGGGAAAGTCCCCCGTTCGACCCGGACGATCCAGATCGTCTTTCTGGGATATGCCACGGCAGAGATTACGGTCGCCATCAAATCGGCGACGCTCGACCTGGGAAATATCTACCTGAAGGAGAACACCAACCAGATAGATGCCGTCGTAGTGCAGAGCGAAGCTCCGATGTCGATCCAGAAGACGGACACCACCCAGTTCAACGCGGCCGCATTCAAAACCACGCCCGACGCCGATGCTGACGAACTGCTGATGAAGATGCCGGGCGTCGTGATCCAGAACGGCCGGGTGGAGGCGCAGGGCGAACCGATCCGCAAAATCTACGTGGACGGACGGCTCTTCTTCGGCACCGACCCGATGGCAGCACTGAAAAACCTGCCTGCGGACGCCATCGAAAGCATCCAGATTTTCGACGAACAGAGCGAGCAGTCCCGCCTGATCGGATTCGACGACGGCAACAGCCAGAAAGCGATCAACATCGTCACCAAAGCCAAAGACGGGAAAAGCACCCTGTTCAAAGGAGAAGGATCGGGAGGAACCGACCTGGACGACAACAACCGCAAATTCCGCTACCTGACCGGCGGCAACTTTTCCCGGTTCACGCCCGCACAGCGGATTACCGTCACGGCGCTGGCAAACAACGTCAACACCATGAAATTCGGCCAGAACGAACTGGCCGACGAAGTGAAGGTGGACAACAACGGCAACCTGAGAAACCAGCCGATGGGCGTACAGCGCATCACAGGCATCGGTACGAACTACTCGGCCGAAACGAAAAAAATCCGCTTTTCGGGCAACTATTTCTACGACAACAACCGCAACGAGTTGGAAAACCTCAGTGAAAACGACTATTTTCCCGATCCTCGAGGCCTTTTCCAGAGCAAACACGTCACGAACCGCAACAATTCCCTCACCACCAACCACAACAACCGTCTTAACTTCCGGCTGGAGTGGAGGATCAACGCCAACAACACCTTCATCCTTTCGCCGCGGATCAACATCCAGAAAAACAACCGCATGGAACAGGGCCGGTCGCTCACCCTGCAAAGCAAGGAGTCCGGTCTCCCGCTCGACTCGGCCAACCGCAACACCACCGATTACCTGACCGACAATTTCAACTATTCGATCGCGGGCAACGCGACCTTCGCCCACCGGTTCCCCTCGAAAAAAGGCCGTTCCATCTCGGCCAACCTCACCTACAACTTCAGCAACCGGAGCCAGGACCGTCTGCAGCACGACCTGGAGCGGGCCAGCTACAAAAAGAACAAACAGAACGAATATTACTGGGCCCCGAGCAGCAACCCGATCGATCGTCTGACCGACCAGGTCACCACGAGCAACCTGCTCCGGCTACGGCTCACCTACGCGGAACCGTTCGCCAAACGGCACCGCATCCTCTTCAACTATGTGATGAGCCGGGACTGGGGAGCCACCGACAAACAGGCATACAGCAACCGCTACAAAAAGGAGCCGGAACACATTCCCGAATACAGCATCCGGGACTCCTCCCAGTGCAACAGCATGAACCGCGATTACAGCACGTTCGGAGGCGGATTCGGGTACGCCTATTACAGCAAGAAATACACGCTGAACACCTCGGTCGATTTCCAGAGCATCCGCCAGCAGCGGGAGGAGATCGAACCCCGGCCCGACAAAAGGAGCCAGTCGTTTTTCGACGTCCAGCCCACGCTGACGTTCCGCTATTCGCTGGAGAAAAGCCGCTACCTGAAGATACAGTACAGAGGACGCACCGTTCTGCCGCGCATCGACCAGATGCAGAATTACGTCAACAACAACTCGCCCACCAACGTCCGGGTCGGAAATCCCGATCTGAAAGAGGGTTACCAGCACACGCTGGACATCTTCTACAACGGCTCGAATGTCCGTAAGTCGAGAAACCTCACCATCACGATCAACGCCATGACCCGCTCCAACATCGTGGCCAACAGCACGGAGGTGATGCCCCGCGACACGCTGATCTATCCTTCGGCCGAAAAAACGCCCGGCACCGGGGTCATGGTAGAGGAAGGTGCGTTCGTCCGCCGCTACGTGAACCTGAACGGATACGTGGCCATCCGCACCTCGGGCACGTACAGCATGGCCGTGAAGCCCATCCGCAGCAACGTCAACCTCTCGATGAACTACAACTTCATCCGCACCCCCTCCGTCTACACCTACCTCAACTACGCGAACATCCATTCGGGCGGAGTACGCGTCGGCATCACCAGCAATATTTCGGAGAACGTGGATTTCAACTTCTACTCCAACACGGTCTTCAACTACACCCGCAACTCGGCCAAGGACAACGTGTCGTTTCTCAACCAGAACCTCTACTACTCGATGAGCGTCATCCTGCCGCTCGGGTTCACGTTCAACACGCTGGCCACCTGGAAATACTACACCAGCTCCAGTTCGACCGACTTCACCAGTTCGTTTTTCCTGCTCGACGTAGGGATCGGCAAGAAGGTGTTCCGCCACCGGAACGGCGAATTCCGCATCACGGCTTTCGACCTGCTGAACCAGAACCGCAACCTGCTGCACTACGTCTACGACGATCGCGTGAACGACGTGCGGACCAACACGCTGGGCCGCTACATTCTCGCCCGGTTCTCCTATCGCTTCAACTCCATGGTACACGGGAAGAAACGGGCACCGAAACTCCCGGCCGGAGAAAATTTTCAGGAGATCGACCTGAAGGATTTGAAAAAAATGAGTAATTTGCCGAAAAATTCGTCCGGAAAACCTGCGAAAAAGTGATTCCGGACCCCTTTTTCCGCTATGAGTGAAAGCAACAAGATATTGCGCGGGACCGAAACCGATCTGGAATTCGAAAACAAAATCCGTCCGCAGGAACTCGACAGTTTCAACGGCCAGGACAAGATCATCGAAAACCTGCGGATCTTCATCAAGGCGGCCCTGATGCGCGGCGAGGCGCTCGACCACGTCCTGCTGCACGGCCCCCCGGGCCTGGGCAAGACCACCCTGGCAGGCATCATCAGCAACGAAATGGGCGGCACGCTCCGCGTCTCTTCGGGCCCCGTACTGGACAAGCCGGGCGACCTGGCGGGCCTGCTCACCAACCTCAATCCGGGCGACGTACTCTTCATCGACGAAATCCACCGGCTGAGCCCGATCGTGGAGGAGTACCTCTATTCGGCCATGGAGGACTACAAGATCGACATCGTGCTGGACAAGGGGCCCAGCGCCCGTTCGATCCAGATCGAACTGAACCCCTTCACGCTGATCGGCGCCACCACCCGAAGCGGTCTGCTCACCAGTCCGCTGAGAGCACGGTTCGGCATCCAGTGCCACCTGGAATACTACGACACCCGCACGTTGGCGGGCATTATCCACCGTTCGGCCTCCATTCTGAACATCCCGATCGACGGGGAGGCCTCCCGCGAAATCGCCCTCCGCAGCCGGGGCACGCCCCGGATCGCCAATTCGCTGCTGCGCCGCGTAAGGGATTTTGCCATGGTCAAGGGAGACGGACGGATCGACCTGGATATCACCCGTTTCGCACTGGGCGCACTCAACATCGACGCCCGGGGGCTCGACAGGATGGACCACAAAATCCTCTCGACCATCATCCACAAGTTCAACGGCGGTCCGGTGGGAATCAATACCATCGCCACGGCGGTGGGCGAGGAGGGGGGCACGATCGAAGAGGTCTACGAACCGTTCCTCATCAAGGAGGGATTTTTGAAGCGGACGCCCCGGGGACGCGAAGTGACCGAACTAGCCTACACGCATCTGGGCATCGTTCCTCCCGCCCAGGAAGGGACCCTGTTCTGAACATGGAACGCCCGACCGGAAAAAACGGCACATACCCCGACAAAAAAGGGAGGAACGTTCATGAAGTTCCTCCCTTTTCCGTATCCGCCCGAAGAATACCCGCTTCCCGGAACAAACTCCGGACAGCATCTCACCTTATCACTTTCTTCAGCTCCCCGACCTGTTCGTAATTGGTCAGGTCGACCTGTATCGGCACGACCGAAACATAATCGTTCGCCAGCGCCCACTCGTCGGTGTCGGTGGCTTCCGGTTCCTCGTTGAAAAAATTTCCGGTCAGCCAGAAATAGTCGCGCCCGCGAGGGTCCTGCCGGCAAAAGAACTCCTCCTTCCAATACCCCCTGTTCTGGCGGCAAACCCGGACACCCCGGATACGGTCTGCCGGAACAGCCGGAAAATTGACGTTCAGGCAGAGGGGCGACTTCACCCCGGCACGCATCACGTCCGCCACGATCCGTTCTCCGTAGAGGGCCGCACCTCCGAAATCGGCTTGCGGATCGGGATCGACCAGCGAAAGACCGATCGAGGGAGCCCCGTAGAAACTGGCCTCGATGGCGGCACCCATCGTGCCGGAATAGATCACGCTGATGGCCGAATTGGACCCGTGGTTGATTCCGGAAATGGTCAGCACGGGTTTTTCGTCGGCAAACAGATAGTCGAATCCCATCTTTACACAATCCACCGGAGTGCCGTCGCAGGCGTACACGGTCAGATCCTCGGCCTCCTTTACCTTGCGCAGGTAGAGCGGACGGGACATGGTGATGGCATGGGCCATGCCCGACTGCGGACGTTCGGGGGCGATCACCACCACACGCCCGAACTTGAGTGCCACCTGCTCGGCATAACGCAGTCCCCGGGCTCCCACCCCGTCGTCGTTCGTCACAAAAATCAACGGTTTTTTCATCTTTTCCACTTTATTCATCTTTCAACTCCTTTTCCAATTCCAACAACGCCTCATAGGGATCTCCTTCCAGCGACAACTCGGCGGCGAATGCGGGTTCCGTCTTCTCTCCCGCCCGCTTGCGGGCCACGATACGGTGCCGGAACTCCCCTCCCTTCCGCCTCAAAAGCATCTCTTCGACCACCATATGACGATACCCGTTCTGCCGGCGGACCGGAACCGGCTGTCCGAACACCTCAAATACCATACCCTCGAACCGAAACCGTCCCACGACCGTCTCCACACCCTTTATCCGCAACCGTTCGCACGCATAGCCCTCCCAGCGGGAAAAACACCTCTCCAGAGTCTCCTGCAACCGGACCGGTTCGGGAGCATGGCACAACACGTCCAGATCGCTCCCCTCCACCTCGATCGAAAGCGGAAAGGTGCCCGCCAGCACGGGAGAAAACTCCGCCAGAGTTTCGAACACCCCGCTGCGCCGGATCAGCCCGTAGAGTTCCCGCTGACGGGCGGTACCCCGGGCCAGATAGTCCAGCGTATCGAATGTATGCCCCGGATTTCGCGCCATAATGCCGCAAAGATACGAAAGAATCGCCCGAAATTTAAAAAATGTTTGGTTTTCTTAAAATTAGGTTTTACCTTTGCAACCCACGTGTAGGAATCTCTTATGTGAACGCAGGAGTCCGTAATATTCCGCACTTCAAATTTAACGAACGAACCATGAACAAGGAGAATTTAATCAAGATCGCCGAGGCCTCCATGTGGCCCGAAAAAGAGGTTCCCTCTTTCAAGAGCGGCGACACGATCACCGTTACCTACAAGATCGTCGAGGGTAACAAGGAGCGTCTGCAGAGTTTCCGCGGCGTCGTGATCCAGATCAAAGGCCGGGGTGTGACCAAAATGTTCACCATCCGCAAGGTGTCCAACGGCGTAGGCGTGGAGCGTATCTTCCCGCTCTATTCGCCCCACATCGACCACATCGAGGTGAACAAGGTGGGTGTCGTACGTCGTGCACGCATCTATTACCTGCGTGACCTGACCGGCAAGAAAGCGCGTATCAAGGAGAAACGTTTCGGCGGTTCCGCCAAATAATCCTGCCGGCCGCCGGCCGGACACAACTAACAGGAGAGGCCGTCTTTTACAGACGGCCTCTTTCCGTAAATATTTCGTCGAATTCCGCATGTTCCTCATCCTTTCGATCATGTTCTGCGGCGTGGCGCTGGGCGCCGTGCTCCGCAACCGCCGCTGGCCGGCCAGAACGGCCGGACGGCTGATCCTGCCCGTCATCTGCCTGCTTCTGCTGTGCATGGGCATTTCGGTCGGCGGTAACCGGGAGGTGATCGGCAACTTCCCCTCCCTGGGACTGGACGCACTCGTCATCACGGTCGGCGCCCTGCTGGGTAGTCTGCTCGGAGCGAAAGCGGTATATGCCCGCTTTTTCAAACAAAAGGGAACCGGTACGGAAGCTCCCTGCGTCATTCCGTACCCCCCAGAATGCAAAAAGACCGCCGCACCCGGCCCGAAACGGCGCTTCCCGGCAGCAGAGACCACCGCCGCACCCGTTTCAGCACCGGTGGAAAGCCGGCCGGAAAATTCATCCGGGGCAACCGGAACCGGGCCGGAAAAACCGAAAAAATCGAACGACAGTCTGAAAATCCTTCTCTCTTTCCTGCTCGGGGCCGCATTGGGCATTGCCGCAGGACAATTACACGATGCAGTTCCGTCTGAAAGCACTGCCGGACAGCTCCTCTCCTTTCTGACAACCGCCGCCGACCGGGGATCGGTCCGGGTGCTCTACCTGCTGATGTTCCTAGTAGGCATTTCGGTGGGCAGCGAAGGCGGCATCCTCCGCCAACTGCGGAGCAGCGGGCTGAAAATACTGCTCGTACCGGCCGCCACCATCCTCGGGACATGGGCCGGCGTGGCCCTTCTCAGCCCATTGGTCGGCGACCGCACGCTCACCCAATGTCTGATGGTCGGATCGGGGTTCGGCTACTACTCCCTCTCCGGTATCCTGATCAGCCAGAGCAGCGGCGTGGCCCTGGGAACCACTTCTCTGATCGCCAACATTCTGCGGGAACTGGCCGCTCTCACGCTGGCCCCCGTCCTGGTACGGTTGTTCGGTCCTCTGGCCCCGATCTGCGCGGGCGGAGCCACCACGATGGACACGACTTTGCCGGTGATCGCACAATTTTCCGGAAAAAATTTTATCTTTGTTGCTATCGTTCACGGCATCGTTGTTGATTTTTCGGTTCCGGTGTCCGTGACCCTGTTTTCCCTGTTGTGAGCCATCCTAAAACACTGAAACTATGGTACTGCAAATCCTGCTGATCATCTCCGTCATCCTTCAGTTGCTGGCCGCGGGAACCGCCATCCGGCTGACACGAGTCACCAAATACAACTTTTCGTGGATACTCTTCACCGTCGCCCTCACGGTGATGGCTTTCACGCGGTTCGGGGAATACTACCAGGTAGTGGCCGACAAGGAGCTGCGTCTGCCGCAGGATTTCTTCATCTGGCTGGGCGTCCTCACCTCCCTCTGTTTCGCCGTAGGAGTCTTCTACGTCAAAAAGATATTCAACTACATCAACAAACTCGATTTCCAGCGCCGGCTGACCGAGAAACGGATTCTCAACACCGTGCTGCGCACCGAGGAGAAGGAGCGGATGCGTTTCTCGAAGGAGCTGCACGACGGACTGGGCCCCCTGCTCTCCTCGGCCCGCATGTCGCTTTCGGCCCTCGGCAAAAGCGGCAGCCAGACGGAAGCCGACCGGGAGATCATCGACAACACGAATTACGTGATCGAAGAGGCCATCCGGAGCCTGCGTGAAATATCGAACAATCTGAGCCCCCACATCCTGAAAGATTTCGGACTGGCCCGGGGCATCAACAACTTCATCGCCAAATCGACCGGCCTGAACAAGATCAAAATCAATTTCACGACCAACCTGAAGACCGAACGGTTCGACACGGACGTGGAGGTGATCCTCTACCGGGTGATCTGCGAACTGATCAACAACAGCATCAAACATTCGGGCGGTACCCGGATCGACCTCATCCTTCTCTACAACAACCAGACCCTCTCGCTGGAGTACACGGACGACGGCAAGGGATTCAACCTGCCGGCCGTGCTCGACGTCGGCATGGGACTTTCGAACATCACCTCCCGGATCAACTCCCTGAAAGGAACCTGCGACATCACCAGTTCCAAAGGCAAGGGCATGCGCGCCTCGATCCGGATCGACCTTTCCAAAACACAACCATGGAGATAACCTGTAACATCGCGCTGGTAGACGACCACACCTTGTTCCGGAACGGACTCAAGGGCCTGCTGGAGAGCTGCTGCGGATGCCGTGTGGTGGCCGAAGCCTCGGACGGCGACGAATTTCTGGAGCTGTTGCCTGGACTCGACACCGACATCGTGCTGCTGGACATTGACATGCCGCGCATGAACGGTTTCGAAGCAGCCACCCGGGCGCTCGCCCAACGACCCGACCTGAAAATCATCACCCTCTCGATGCACGGCGACGAAGACTACTATTTCAAAATGGTGTCGATCGGCGTGAAGGGTTTCCTGCTGAAAAGCTCCGACATCGACGAAGTCTCCACGGCGATCCAGACGGTAGCCAAAGGCGGCAGCTATTTCTCCCAGGAACTGTTGCGCACATTGGTCGGGAGCCTCAAATCGGCTCCTTCCGCCGAACTCGGCCATGAAACCCTCTCCCAGAGGGAGTTGGAAATCCTGTTGCTGATCTGTAAGGGAATGTCCAACCAGGAGATCGCGGATGCGCTTTTCATCTCGAAACGGACGGTGGATAAGCACCGCGCCAACATCCTCGACAAGACCAACTGCAAGAACACGGCAAACCTGGTGGTCTACGCCATCAAGAACTCTCTGGTCGAGATATAGAGCCACACGGAGCCAACACCGCCACCCCGAAAGAAACGATTATTTCCCGGGGCGGCGGCTGCGACAGACCTGCGAGGTTAGGGACGATCTGCCGCATGGAATACATTGCTTCACAAAATTTTTACTATTTTTGAGAAGTCAAGCGATTTTTATATCACAAACATAGGCAAAATATTTTGACTAAACAAGAGGATAGGCAAATAAAATTGCTTATTAAGCACAGAATAGTGGAATATGTCGAATCCCAGGGCATGTCCATGTACTCCTTTTACAGGGATTCGGGAATCACGCGCAACACGTTCAGCAATCCGAGCGGCATTTCGGAACAGAACCTGATGAAGTTCCGCAGGTATGCACCGGACGTTTCGCTCCACTGGCTGGTGGAAGGCGAGGGAGGAATGTTCCAGCGATGGACTCCGGCCGACGAACCGCTCCCCGCAGCGGTGCCGGACGCGGAAAGCCTCCGGTACGAACCGTCAATCCGCCTGCGCCAGGCAAGCGACGTGGCTGCCGGCTATCAGACCCAGGCCGACGATACGGCAGAAGAAGAGGGGATTTCGCTTTACGAACTGCGGAACGGAGAAACCCTCTCCTCCCTTCTGTCCGGGACGGAAAGGGAGGCCGCTCCAACCGGCCGGCTGGTCATTCCGGGCGCCCCTTCCTGTGACGGCGCCCTCCGCATCCCGGAAAACGACGCATTCCGACTGCGGAAAGGCGACATCGTCTTTTTCAGAAAATGCACCCCGGACGAAGAACCGGCCTACGGCGAAACCTATCTTCTTTCACTCGAGATCAACGGGGAAGAGACTCTTTCCGCACGGGAACTGTTGCCGGGCAGCACGCCCGAACTGATCCGGCTGGCAGGAGACGATCCGAAATCCGTCCCGCAGGAGATCTACCGGAGCCGGATTCGCGCCATGGCGATGATCGTCGGCCACATCCGTTTCAACGTTCCGCACAAATAAAATCCTTCCGCAATTCCGTCCGGACACACCCGTTCCGGCAAAGACTGTGGAACATACGACATTCGGCACAATACGAACGACAAGGGGGGGCACGGAAATTTCCGTGCCCCCCCTTGTCTTGTTTCCGAACCGCGACCTTACACCAGTTCAATCCCGGCCTCCAGACACTCCGAACGCATCCGTTCGGGCCAGATACTGCTCTGTATCTCTCCGATATGGGCCTTGCGCAACAGGAACATGCACAGGCGCGACTGACCGATACCGCCGCCGATCGTGCAGGGAAGCTCTCCGGCCAGTAACCTCCGGTGGAAATAGAGATCCTTTTTCCACTCCTCCCCCCGCAGGGCAAGCTGACGCTCCAATGCCGGAGCGTCCACCCGGATACCCATGCTCGAAACCTCGAAAGCACTCTCCAACACCGGATTCCAGAGCAGAATATCGCCGTTCAGCCCGTAGTACCCCTCGTCGTCGGGTGTACTCCAGTCGTCGTAGTCGGCCGCCCGCCCGTCATGGGGAGTCCCGTCCGAAAGGGCATGTCCGATTCCGATCACGAACACGGCCTTATGCTCGCGCACGATTTCGTTCTCCCGCTCCTTGGGAGACAGGCCGGGATACATGTCGAGCAACTGTTGCGAATGAATGAAGAATATCTCCTCGGGAAGCTGGGGACGAAGCTGGGGAAATTCCACGTAAAGTTTGTTCTCCGTCACCTTGATCGACTCGTAGATGCGGCGCACCGTCCGTTTCAGAAAGGCGATGTTGCGCTCTTCCGGAACGATCACCTTTTCCCAGTCCCACTGGTCCACATAAATCGAATGGATATTGTCCAGCTCCTCGTCGGGCCGCAGGGCGTTCATGTCGGTATAGATGCCCCGGCCCGGCCCCGTACCCAACTCGGCCAGCTTGAGCCGTTTCCATTTGGCCAGCGAATGGACCACCTCGGCCCGCCGGTCGTCCATGTCCCGGATCGGAAAGGATACGGCCCGCTCTACACTGTTCAGATCGTCATTGATACCCGTTCCCTGAAGCACCACCATCGGCGCGGTAACCCTCAACAGGGCCAGCTGGGCGGAAAGATTCTCCTGAAACATATCCTTCAGGTGCTTGATCGCCTTCTCGGTCTGCTCGACCGACCCCAGCAGATTGCGGTAATCCTTCGGTTTTATCAGTGTCATCGAACGCTATTGACGGATAATCAGATAATAATTCTTTTTCCCCTTCTGCACCACCAGGTACCTGCCGGCGATCAGATCGGCTTCGGTCACCATCCGGTCGGGCGCGGCCACCTTCTCCTTGTTGAGCGATACGCCTCCGCCCTGGATCAGCTTGCGGGTCTCGCCTTTCGAGGGGAATACCTGCAACTCTCCGCCGCACAGATCGACGAACGAAATGCCGCGCTCCGGCGTGATCGCTCCGACCGGCAGCGCGAACTGGGGAACCCCGTCGAACACCTGCAGGAGCGTCTCCTCGTCCAGGTTGCGCAGCGCATCGGCCGTCGCCCCGCCGAACAGGATCGCGGAGGCCTCCTCCGCCTTGCGGAACTCCTCTTCGGAATGGATCATGCAGGTCACCTCCCTGGCCAGCCGTTTCTGCAGGATACGCAGGTGCGGCGCCTGGTCGTGTTCGGCGATCAGTCCTTCGACCGTCTCCCGGTCGAGCAGCGTGAAAATCTTGATATAGCGTTTGGCATCCTCGTCGCTCGTGTTGAGCCAAAACTGGTAAAACTTATACGGCGAAGTGTAGCGGGGATCGAGCCAAATATTGCCCGACTCGGTCTTGCCGAATTTCGTACCGTCCGCCTTTTTGATGAGCGGACAGACGATGGCATAGGCCTCTCCGCCCAGCTTGCGGCGGATCAGTTCGGTACCCGTAGTGATATTTCCCCACTGGTCGGAACCGCCCAACTGGATTTTGCAGTTCTTCGTCTGATAGAGATGCAGAAAGTCGTAACCCTGCACCAACTGGTATGTGAACTCCGTGAAGGACATTCCTTCGCCTTCCCCGTTGAAGCGCTTTTTCACCGAATCCTTGGCCATCATGTAGTTGACGGTGATGAGCTTGCCCACGTCCCGGATGAAATCGAGAAACGAAAAGTCCTTCATCCAGTCGTAGTTGTTGACCATCTCGGCCGCATTGGGAGCATCGGAATTGAAGTCGATCAGCTTCGAAAGCTGCCGTTTGATCGCCTCCTGGTTGTGGCGCAGAGTCTTCTCGTCCAGCAGATTCCGTTCGAGCGACTTGCCCGACGGGTCTCCGATCATGCCCGTAGCACCTCCCACCAGCGCGATGGGCTTATGTCCGCACCGCTGGAAATGCTTGAGGATCATCACGCTCACCAAATGCCCGATATGGAGTGAATCGGCCGTAGGGTCGATTCCCACATAAGCCGTCGTCATCTCTTTTTCCAGTTGTTCCTTAGCCCCGGGCATCATATCGTGGATCATGCCGCGCCAGGAAAGCTCTTCAACAAAATTCATCGTTCGATCTTCATTTCGTTTATCATATCATACCGGAGCCCCGTATAAAAGCTCCGCACAGTCACATTGGCACAAATGTACGAAAAAATCGCCGCCGCATGAAATTACAGCCGGAAAATTAGGGGATTACTCCACATCCAGATCCATCTCCTTCCGCAGCGTCGCCAACAGGGGATTCTTCTCGGTCAGGAACTTCAGCCGGTCTTCCACCCGGATAGGCTTCAGACCCGTAACCTCCTCCACGACCGTCACTTCCAGTTTTGCGGTTCCGTTCAGCGCAGCCACTTCGATCAGCAGGGAAAGAATCTCCGTCTGATTCCGCAGAATCTCCTCCCGCAGCGGCTCGTTGGGCACGCTGACCTTCACCGTATTCCCCTCGGCCCGCATCTCCCGGAAGGCCATAGCGATCCGCGGACGGACCCGCTCCATCCGGTGCAGGAAACCGGTCGCGGCCGCACGGATCTTACGCTCGCTGTCCGGATCGACCCGTTCTGCCTCCTGCCCCGGACGGTTTTCGTCCGGAACGGCCTCTCCCGTATAACTGCCCCGCGACGCATTCATGATGGAAGCGATCGAAAGTCCCGAGATGGAACGGACCGTATGGGGTGCGGGCGGCTGCGGCTTCTCCTCCTGTGGAGCCTGCACGACCGGAGCCGGACCGGCCGGTTCAGGCGCGGGGGCAGGACGAACAGGCCTCGGAGCAGTTGCGGTTTCGTCCAGAATTGCCGGGGAAACCGCAGAAGCGGCCGGCCGCGAGACCCTATCCGCGCCAGAAACAGGTTCAGCAGGAGAGACCGCCGGAGCGGAAACCTTCCGATCGCTCCGCAGGGGAGGGAGCTGAGGAGCCGTCACCGACCCTGCGGCATCATTTTTTTTTTGCCCGAGCCCGCAGAGTTTCATCAGGCCCAGTTCCACGCTCAGGCGCTGGTTGGATGAAGTGCGGAGCGAACCGTCGAGCGCCGTGAGCAGAGAGATCGCCTCGAACAGGAAACCCACGTCGCAGTCGGCCCCCTGCTGCTTGTAGCGTTCCAGCAACGAACCCGTCACTTCCAGCAGTTTCAGCGTGTCGGGCGACTTGCACATCAGAATATCGCGGAAATGACCGTTCAGCCCGGTCAGAAACGTCTGCCCGGAAAAGCCTTTCCGCAACACATCGTCCAGCAACAGAAGCGCCCCCGGATAGTCTCCGGCGAGAATCAGTTTCGTGACCGTAAAGTATGTATCGTAGTCCAGTACATTGAGTGTCTGGGCCACCTCCTTGAAGTTCAGATCATTTCCGCAGAACGAAACAGCCTTGTCGAACATCGAGAGCGCATCGCGCATACCTCCGTCCGCCTTTTGGGCGATCAGGTGCAGCGACTCGTCGTCCGCCGTCACTCCCTCCTGTGAGGCGATATATTTGAGATAAGAAACACTGTCTTCGACCCGGATGCGGTTGAAATCGAATATCTGGCAGCGGGAGAGGATCGTCGGCAGAATCTTGTGTTTCTCGGTAGTAGCCAGGATAAAGACGGCGTGGGCGGGCGGCTCTTCCAGTGTTTTGAGAAATGCATTGAAAGCCGCCGCCGAAAGCATGTGCACCTCGTCGATGATATAGACGCTATACCGGCCGATCTGAGGCGGGATACGCACCTGCTCGGTCAGCGAACGGATATCGTCCACCGAATTGTTCGAAGCGGCATCCAGCTCGTGGATATTGAACGAACGCCCCTCGTTGAATCCCCTGCACGACTCGCACCGGTTGCAGGCTTCGGCATCCACCGGCGAAAGGCAGTTGATCGCCTTGGCGAAAATACGCGCGCAAGTGGTCTTACCCACGCCGCGCGGACCGCAGAACAGATAGGCATGCGCCAACTGGCCCCGGCTGATGGCGTTCTTGAGCGTGGAAGTGATATGATGCTGCCCCACGACCGACGCAAAAGTCGCGGGACGGTACTTGCGGGCACTGACGACGAAATTTTCCATAGCTCTACAAAAGTAGGGTCTTTTCATCGGAATTCAAATACAAACCCGGGAATTACACGGACAAATAATCAAAGAATCCGAAAAAACGAGTCACCCGATATGTCATTTTGTCGTTTTTCCGGCAAATGACGGATGACAACATTGCCCGGAACGTGATAATGCGTCAGTTCCGGCCCGCCTGGCAGACAATTTGCACCGTTCCCTTTCCGAAACGAAGCAATAAAAGAAAGGAGAACGAAATATGAACATCAACACATTAACCATCAAAGCGCAGGAGTGTCTGCAACAGGCTTTCCAGATCGCCGCCAACCATAACAACCAGGCGGTGGAACCGTTGCATATCCTGGCGTCGATCATCGAGGACGACGATTCGCTGGGCGCTTTCCTGCTGGGCCGTGCAGGGGTCAACGTGCGCGGCCTGCGCAGCGAGGTGCAGGCCCGACTGGCCCGATTGCCGCAGGTGACGGGCGGAGGAGAACAGTATTTCGCCCAGGAGTCGTCGAAAGTGATCCAACGGGCAACCGACTACACGAAGAATTTCGGCGACAAATATGCTTCGGTGGAGCACCTGCTGCTGGGACTCGTAGCCGACGGAGGCGAGACGGCCAAACTGCTCAAACAGAGCGGGGCGAGTGAAAAGGAGTTGATCGCGGCCATCAGGGAGTTGCGCAAGGGGTCGAGCATCGACAGCCAGACGGCCGACCAGACTTTCGATGCACTGGGCAAATATGCACTGAACCTGAACGAGATGGCCCGTAACGGCAAACTCGACCCGGTGATCGGCCGGGACGAAGAGATCCGGCGGGTACTTCAGATTCTTTCGCGGCGTACGAAAAACAACCCGATTCTGGTCGGCGAACCGGGCGTAGGCAAAACCGCCATCGCCGAGGGTATCGCCCACAGGATCGTGGACGGCGACGTGCCCGAGAATCTGAAATCGAAACAGATTTTTTCGCTGGACATGGGAGCCCTCGTGGCCGGTGCCAAATACAAGGGAGAGTTCGAAGAGCGTCTGAAGGCGGTCGTTCAGGAGGTGACCGCTTCCGAAGGCGAAATCCTGCTCTTCATCGACGAAATCCACACGCTGGTCGGAGCCGGCAAAGGTGAGGGTGCCATGGATGCTGCCAACATCCTGAAACCGGCACTGGCCCGCGGTGAACTGCGCACGATCGGAGCCACGACGCTGGACGAATTCCAGAAATATTTCGAACAGGACAAGGCCCTGGAACGACGCTTCCAGAAGGTGATGGTGGACGAACCGTCGGCCGTGGACGCCATTTCGATCCTGCGCGGACTGAAGGAACGTTATGAACACCACCACAAGGTACGGATCAAGGACGAGGCGATCATCGCTGCCGTGGAACTCTCGCAGCGCTATATCACCTCGAGGTTCCTTCCCGACAAGGCGATCGACCTGATCGACGAGGGAGCCGCCCGGCTGCGGCTGGAGATGAACTCCGTTCCGGAGGAGATCGACCAGCTCGACCGCAAGGTCCGTCAACTGGAGATCGAACGCGAGGCGATCCGGCGCGAAGGCGACAAGGCGCGGATCGACACGCTGACCAAAGAGATCGACGACCTGAATTCGAAGCGTACCGCCCTGCGGGCCAAATGGCAGAACGAACGCGACATCCTGGAGAAAATCCAGCATAACCGGGACGAAATCGAACGGCTGAAGGTACAGGCCGCCGAGGCGGAGCGTTCGGGCGATTACGGACAGGTGGCCGAAATCCGCTACGGCAAGATCCGCGAGGCGGAGACCCAGATCGCCAACCTCACCGAAGAACTGAAGCTCAGCAACGCCAACGGCGCGATGATAAAAGAGGAGGTCGATGCCGAAGACATCGCAGAGGTGGTTTCCCGCTGGACGGGCATTCCGGTCAAAAAGATGCTGGCCAGCGAACGCGAAAAACTCCTCCACATGGAGGAGGACCTGCATCGACGGGTCGTGGGCCAGGACGAAGCCATCCGGGCCATTTCGGATGCCGTGCGCCGCAGCCGGGCCGGCCTGCAGGACCCCCGGAGGCCGATCGGATCGTTCATCTTCCTCGGAACCACGGGCGTGGGCAAGACGGAACTGGCCAAAGCGCTGGCCGAATTCCTCTTCAACGACGAGAACATGATCACGCGGATCGACATGAGCGAGTATCAGGAACGCCACAGCGTTTCGCGGCTCATCGGAGCGCCTCCCGGATACGTGGGTTACGACGAAGGCGGTCAACTGACGGAAGCCGTGCGCCGCAAGCCCTATTCGGTCGTCCTGCTCGACGAGATCGAAAAGGCGCATCCGGACGTCTTCAACATCCTGTTGCAGGTGCTCGACGACGGACGGCTGACCGACAACAAGGGCCGGACGGTGGATTTCCGCAACACGATCATCATCATGACTTCGAACATGGGATCGAACCTCATCATGGACAACTTCACCGCTGCGGAGAACAAAGAGGGCGAGATACCTTCCGAGGTGGTCGAAAAGACCCGGGAGCAGGTCATCGACCTGATGAAGCAGAGCCTCAAGCCGGAATTCCTGAACCGGATCGACGAGATCGTGATGTTCACCCCGCTGACCCGGAAGGACGTGATCCGCATCGTAGGCATACAGATCGGCATCATCGGCCGGATGCTGAAAGAGAACGGCATCGCGCTCGAAGTGACCGGCAAGGCGCAGGAGTGGCTGGCCGACCAGGGGTACGACCCGATGTACGGCGCCCGTCCCGTGAAAAGGGCGATCCAGAACTACGTGGTGAACGACCTCTCGAAACAGATCCTGGCCGGAAAGGTCAACCGCGAAAAACCGATCGTCATCGACGCGGACGCGAACGGGCTGACATACAAGAACTGACCGGGCAGAAAAGAGTCGTCCTCTTTCCTGAAAACCGAATCCGGAAACAGACGGAGTTTCATGCTCCGGACCTGTTTCCGGATTTTTTATGCCCTGTCCGAAAGGTTATCTCACCGAATCCCGTTCAGGCATCTCTTCCGACAAGGGTCTTTCTCCCCGAAGCATCCGGGCCGCCTCGCCGGCCAGCCACAGATAATGGTCGGACGGGAGCCCCCCGTAAGTCAGAAAAGGACTTTTGCCCGCGGGTGGACGATTCGTACATTTGAAGAAAGCTGTTCCCTCGTCAATCTCGTCGAACATGGCCAGATAGAGAGATACGGCACCAGCCCGAAGGGCTCCCTCCGCCTGCCGCCAGAAGAAACGGCCTCCCAAACGCGGAATCTGGTCGAGCGGCGCCCTCCCGTTCCGGAGATTATGCCAGCTGAAACCCGGAAAAAGTACCGGGACGTATCCTTTTCCATGTTCCCGACACCAAGCCACATCCTCTGCGATCATTTTTTGAAATGCAGGGTAATGCTCCATATCGAACCGCCCCACCAACCACGGGAGCACAATATCCGCCTGCATGATGATTTCGTGGAGCCGCGGATCTGGCAGCGCATCGCCCGAAAGCTTCCGCCAATGGGCCGGAACCCCCACCAACACGGAACATCCCGATTCCTTCAGAAAAGTCACGATCTTTTCTGCCTCGCCGAATCCATAAGCCCGGTTATCATCGAACCCGATCCCCCAGACGGCAACCAACGGTTTCCCTCCGTGATGCAGATAGTGGTTGTCCGGACGGGAAGTAAGGCGCATTTCTCCGGTAAGTTTTTTCCAGTCGTCGATCAGCACCTGTTCGTCGCCCGGCTGCATGCCGGAAAGATCATACATGACGCACAAGGCCCGGGAATACTTTTCCGCCGCCTCGAGAGCCTGCCGCAGGATCGCATCGCTGTTCCGAATCAATTTCTCTCCCTTGACCGACACTACGAAACGCTGCACGAACGCCCCGTCGATCCCATACTCCTTCATCCAGCGGAAATGCAGATTGGTCGTGGAAGCATCACGGGAACTGAAAACCGTGGCGGGCGTTCCGTCTCCGAACCGGAATTCCGTCGGATAACGCTCCGTGTATTCGGTCATATCGGGCCACAGGTCGATCGTACAACTCCCCGGGGCGAAAACATCTCCTTTCTGATAGTGTTTCCAATGCAATCCGGCCCCGTCCCCGGGTGTATTGAACCAACCCTGATAACCGGCCATTACCAATCCGTCGAACGACGGGAAGCGCACCGTCTTCCCCGTACCGCTTCCTTTCCCCGTGCAGCCGCCCACCGCCGGCAGCACCAGCACACCGAGCCACAGCAACCCGGCACGCCATCCTATTCGTCCCATCGCGGTCAGAAAGTTACTTTATCGGGGAAACGGTCCAGGGCGATATACTCGTAGGTAAACCGGTCAGGATAGACCTTTACCAGATTCATCCCGTGAAACCCCTTGCCGAGCGCCTTGCCGAGCGCTCCGGCCGTCACCATCTTCATTCCGCGGTCTTCACCGTAAGAGACGTCATGCAAGTGTCCCGCAAAGACTGCCGCCACCCTGTAACGATGGAAAAGATCGAGGTATTTACCCCGGACCGAGAGCGGAATATTCGAATATTTGTCCGCTTCATCGGGCGTTTTCAGAAAGAAACTGTAATGCGAGAAGACGAACCGGAACCGCGCATCTTCCGCTTCGGCCAGCTTGTTTTCGAGCCATTCGTACTGTTCCGGCTCCAGATCGGGATTCTCTTCCCGGATCACACAGGAGTTGATCCCCACGAAACGGCATCCTTTGTGATCGAAGCTGAAACGGTCCTGTCCATAGTTTTTCGCATAGGCTTCCAACTGGGCCGGATCGGTCGTCTTGCTGATATCGTGGTTCCCGGGAATGACGTAAACCGGTATTTTCCGGTCGATACCGGCCATCGACCGTTTGAAAGCCGCGACCTGATCGGTGCTTTTCGAGGCATTGACCATGTCACCCGTCACCACGACGAAATCGGGACGGAGTCGGTTGATGATACCCACAGCCCGCTCCATCAGCTCCGCCTCGGCCGTATAGCTCTGATTGGCGTCCATAAACCCGAACTGCGGATCGCTCAACTGAATGAAGAAAAACGGTTCGGACGGGCTCTCCTCCGTTCTCCCCCCGGCTCCGTCCGGAGCCTCGCTCCTTTGGCAATGCACACCCGTGCAGACAAAGAGTGCAAGCAGCAACAACGGCAAAAATCTGTTCATCTTTTTTCGATTCGAAAGGATTGAATACATAAAATCTTCGGTTAATATACGAAAACGGGACGACACCGCCCTCTGTCCGGCGATGCCGTCCGTTTTTCTCTATTCCACTATGAACTGGGCACGCGTAACGCCCAGGTAGGCGGACTTGTTCTCCGTTGTCGGTTCCAGATTCGTCCCTTTCTGGAAATTGTTCCAGGAGTTGAGCAGAATCAGCCGCTGCGGCCCCATGTTCTTTTTGGCCAGGTTACAGTTGGTGACATAATCCTCCGTCGAACCTCCCTTGCCGAAAGTGTAGTCGGTGCTGGTAGGCGAATAGACTTTGTCATCGTACGACGGGAAGACACAGGGCACGAAATCGGTTCCCAAAGGAGAGAGGAAACGCGTCCAGTTCTGCCAGTTCAGGTCGATGAAACTGAAATAACCGAACCGGCGGTCATAGTCATTAGTCGACCAGTCCTTCAACGTAATTCCGTCGAAGGGAGCCAGATTGTTCCGGGGATAGTTGACCGGAGCCGTCCAGCCGTTGGTGAACTCACCGATGATGTAAAGGTCTATGCCGTAGGCCGCCATCTCGTCGCGCAGCGCGGGAAGCACCTGCGAATAGTCGATGCTGTTGAGGGCTGCCGAAGAGAGATTGACGGGCGAAATCAACACGACGGGACGGTCCCCCACCCGAAAATAGGCATCGCTCTGGAACAGTGGCAACATCTTTTCGGTGAATTCGGTGCGCATTTGGGTCAGTTTCTCATCGCTCTGCAACGGCTGGTCGTTGCTTATACCCAAATGCGAAGTATTGAAATTCACCACCATTCTCACTCCGTCCGCGGCGCGTTTCGAGGCGAAAAGCGACAACAGGGCATCGTCCGTGGACCCGGCGTTCCAGCCGAACACGAAATAGTCCAGGCCGGCCTCATCGGCCCACTCCACATGTTGTTCCATCACGCTTTCGGTCAGAGAGGTGTATTCCCCCAACACCGGGGTTCCCGTGTACTGCGGAGCACCGTCCTTCCTCCAGTAGGTCGTGGCGATATTCGTATAGTAAGCCCCTACCCGGGCGCTTTCGGTCAGCGTGATCTGGGGAATGTCGTAAATGTATTTGTTCTTGTCGGGCGGCAGGTATTCGTCCTTGTCGCAGGAAACGAACACCGCTCCTGCCAACACCGTCCCAAGCAATAATACACAGCTGTTTTTCATAAACTTTCGAATTTGATAGGTTTTGCGAAAAGCGTTACAAATAAGGGTTCTCCTTCGTCGGTTTGGCGAACCACAGTTTGGTGGACATCCTGTCGCCGCCGTCCATCCATCCGATCGCCTTCTGCAACTCATCGTTGTTATTCAGCGTCTCGTTGTCCGGATATACCAGCCGCTGCGGAATATAGGCGAAGGTCTTTCCTGTCGGGGTCACTGCACCGTTCCCCGTGTCCGGACTCAGATGGGGCGGAAATTCGAGCACCTGGGTACGGCGGATCAGCGTCCAGGCCTCGAGAGACTGATAAAACAGGGCTATGTACTGCTGCATCACGATCTGACGATAAACCGGATCGGGGTCGTCCGCCTTGATAGCTGAAGAGGTAATGCCCAGCCAATCCTGATATTTCGTTTCGCCTTCCGACAAGTCGGAGAGCGTACCCCATGCGATGCCGGGCACCCGGAGATAGTCAGCCGTTTCGGAGGCCGTCACGCCATATTGGGCCATGGAAGCCTCGATCCCCGCGTTGTAATAGCTCTCGGCCGTGTTTCCCCGGTCGGTCAGTCCCCGGTAGACAGCCTCGCATTTGAGCAGGCACATTTCGGCATAACAGAAAAGCACCTCGGCATAGTCGGCCACGAAAAAGGCGTCCTGCATCATCGAATAGTCTTCGGAAGTCTTCCCGCTGTGCGGATTGGGATTGATCGTCACGCCCGGGGGCGTGCTCGAGTTTTTGGGTTCTCCCCAGTAGGGAGCCCACACGAAACCGGCCGGCATCTGAAGCGGATTGGCCTCCGTGAAGAATTTCGGAATACGCGGATCGCCATACGGCGCCATATGTTGAAGTATCGACTCGCCGGCCGTGTTCAGCTTGTCCTTGTTGGCTTCCCGCTCCACGATCATATAGTCGTAAAAATAGTTGCGGGTAGCGGATGTCGACCCCCATTTCACCACGCAGTTATCCTCGGCGCCCGAGATCATCGCCGACTCGTCTTCCATCAGTTCGGAAATCACGGCCCTGGCTTTCTGCGGATTGCCGTTCGGCGCATCGTTGGAGATACGGACCGCCAGCCGGAAGCGCAACGAATTGGCGAATTTTTTCCACTTGAGCAGATCGCTCGACTTGTCCGACGAAGGGTACACCGGATCATTCTGATACCTGTCCCCGGAAAGATCCAGCCCCTCAGCACAGGCCTTCAAATCGTCGAGCAGTTCGTAATAGATATATTCCTCACGATCATAAGGCACTTTCTGCGAAGCCTTCAGCGCATGGGTTTTGGGCACGTTTCCCCAGATCGAAACGATCTGGGAAAAGATATAGTTCTCCCATATCCGGGCGATGATGAGCCGGTTGCGGTACGAAGCGTCGCCCGTCTTCCGGTCCTGGATATAGCGCACAGGGAAAAGCGCCTCGTTATAGGCCCTTCGCCAGTAGGTGTCGTTCGAACTGGGAAAATTGCCGTAACGGCCCATCTGGTCGCTGGAGCCCCAGTAATAATGACAGTAATTTCCCAAAAGCCGCTTCTTCATCTCCCCACTGAAAGCGTTCAGGGTATAATAGACACTGGAATTGAACAGGTATTCCGGATTGAGCTGATCGGGCGAATTGGGATTCCGGTTGGTCTCCTCGAAATTCCGGGTACAGCCCCCCCCGAGCACGCCCGCGATCAGCATGATGACAAATATCTTGATTCGTTTCATAGTCTTTTTTTAGAAAGTGATTTTCACATCGAAACCGAAAGAGGTGACCGGAGGTATGGAACCGTATTCGATCCCCTGTCCGTTGCCCGAAGTGGTCATCGCCTCGGGATCGATTCCCTTGGGGGTATTCTGGTAGAGAATTCCAAGATTCCGGCCGACCAGCGACACGCGGACCGATCCGAACGGCGTATTTTTCAGCAATTTACGCGGCATGCTGTAGCCGATCGCCACTTCGCGCAATTTAATGAAAGAGGCGTCGAAACACTGCATTTCGTCAATGTTGGAAAAAGTGCCGTTGGTAGGTTTCACGTATTTATGACTGGGCGTACCGTCCTCGTAATAGACGTCGTCGAACTGCAGGCCGCCCGTCAGGTTGTCGTCGTCCTCCCCGTAAATCACATTGCTGACATACCACTCTTCGCGGCCTTCGAGCGTATTGGCCAGCACTCCGGCAATCGTACCGCGCCGATAGGTCCCCGAAAACATCGTCCCGCCGATCCGCCCGTCGAGCATGAAGCTGACAGTAAAATCCTTGATCTTGAAAGAACTGGAAAAACTGCCCGTCCACTTGGGCGTAGCCGTACCAAGATAAGCATCACTGCCCGTAGCGATCGGGAGCCCCTTGGAATCGACCAGCTTGCGGCCGTACTCATCCCGTTTCCATGCGCGTCCGCGCAGCACTCCGTAAGGCATCCCCTCCTCCAGATTGACATTGAGCCGTCCGAACCATGTGGTGAGCGTCAGATTGGGATTGCCCGGCACCACCTTCAGTACACGGGAATTGTTCTTTGCCCAATTCACGGTGGCCTCCCAAGAGAAAATCTTGGTACGGATCGGAGTACCGGAGAGAATCACCTCCCAACCCCAGTTACGAATCTTACCCGTATTGAGGTATTTTCGCGTATATCCGCTCGAATAGGGGAGCATTACACTCGTGATCAGGTTAATGGCCTTGGAATCGTAGTAGGTGACGTCCAGCGACAACCGATTGGAAAGGAAACGGAGATCGGCACCGGCTTCGAAAGAGCGGTTCTGCTCGGGCTTCAGGTCGGCATTGTTCAGCGTCGTACCGATCGTCTGCAAAGGTCCGCCGTTGTAAATGCCGGTCAACGGATAGGTCTGACTGATACGGTAGGGGTCGGTATCGGCACCGGCATAGGCGTACGAAGCACGTATCTTACCGAACGAAAGCACCTTGGGAGAGATGCGGAACGCCTCGGAGAAGATGAATGACCCGCCGAACGAAGGATAGAAATAGGAGCAGTTCTCGATCGGGAGGGTAGACGACCAGTCGTTGCGTGCGGTCACGTCCACGAACAGGTAGTTATTGAAACCCAGCGATACGGAACCGTACACCGACCGGATTTTCTTTGCCGAACGGGTCTGCCCGACGGTGGGAAACTCGCCCGAATTGGAGATATTATCGAAACCCGGCATCAACAGCGTAGTGATCGACTGCGTCCGGCGTTCCGAATTGCGCGAATAGCGGCTCATTCCGGCCATGGCATTGACCGACAATTTGTTCCAGAACGTTTTGTTGAAGACCAACAACCCTTCGAGGTTGGTTGACACATAGTTCGTGTTGAAATTCTTCATGCTCCCGAGCGGGTCACGCAGGGCACCGAGATTATTGAACTCCGTCCCGTTCCACCAATAGGCATCCATACCGAACTTGCCCATGAATTTCAGGTAGGAAGTGAATTTCAACTCCAGGTTCATCGAACCGTTCACCCGATCGCGGACATCCTTGTTCGTGTTCTCATAAATGTTCCAGTAGGGGTTGTATCCGCGTTCGCCGATGGGTATCGTTTCATTTCCCTCGGCATCCTTGTAGTTTTTCAACATGTCGATCGACAGATCGCGCGGCAGGGTGGTAAAGGCATAAATCGGATTACGGTCGGAACCGTTCATGTACTGCCGGTTCTTGACCTGTTCGCGGGAATAGGTCACCTTCGTATCGAGGGTCACCCATTTGGCTACGGTATTGAACACCCGCACATTGAGGGCATTCCGGTCGTTGCGGTTGATACCGTGCACCACACTGTTGCCGAAACTGTTGGTATAGGACACGCGGAAGTTATTCTGTTTCGAACCACCTTCCACGGCGATCGAATTGGATATGCGGGTCGCCACGTCGTAGAAATCGCGCACGTTATCGGGCTGGGGCAACTCCAGGGTCTCCCGTCCGTCGAATCCGATGATCCGCTGCCCCCACATCGGGGCTCCCCAGCTGCGCCGTTTGCTTCCCGCCGCCAACAGGCTGAGATTGGGAAGCGCATCGTCCGTCTGAACGGGCAGCGTGGCGGAACTCCCGAGTTTGAAACTGTTTTCGCCCGTTCCGTAGGCGTTCTGATACTCGGGATACTGCGAAATGGCCTCGAACTGATAGCTGCCGTTGAAAGTCACACGGATCTTATCGAACGAATCGGCCCGTTTGGTAGTGATGAGTACCACCCCCTGCGAGGCACGCGACCCGTACAGAGCGGCAGCATTGGGACCTTTCAGGATCTCGATATTGGCGATATCGTCGGGACTGATGTCGGAAACGGGGTTCCCGTAATCGAGGGCACCTGCACCGGAAACGGTCACATCTTCGTCGCCCGGCTGATTTTCGATAATCATACCGTCGACCACGAAAAGAGGCTGCGCGTTCCCCGTGAGCGAGTTGGTGCCCCGGATCACGATACGGGCCGTACCGTTGCTCACACCCGGCGGCACGATATTGACACCGGCCACCTTACCGGCCAGCGAAGCGATGAAATTGGAACTTTTGTTCTCGCTCAACGCATCGGCATCCACCCCCTGTCGGGAATAACTCAGGGCTTTCGCCTCACGGGTAAGGCCCAGGGCCGTGACTACCACCTCTTCCACCTGGGTCGAAGCGGCTTTGAGCCTCACTGTAAAACTCCTCTTCTCCCCGATCAGAACCGTCTGAGGTTCCATACCGATAAAAGTGAAGGTAAGGGAGGTGAAACCGGAGGGAACATTCAGGGTGAAAGCACCCTTCATGTCGGTAGAAGTACCGATCACCTTCGCGTTGCCGGTTCCGCTGTAACCGGTCGCCTGGACGGTCACGCCGGGGATCGGCTTGCCGTCCTGGTCATCCAGCACTTTTCCCGTCAGGACCCGGGACTGGGCAGCCGCCCACAACCCCACGACCATGAAAAGGAAACTCAGGACAAGATTTCTCATATTCATATTCTTTATAACAGGTTTAGTTTTCGCTTCATGCAGATTCGATCCCGGAATCAACGACACGAAAAGTCACGACCTTTACAAAGAACACGCATCCGAGGGCATTACCCGTCGAATTTCGAAAGCAAATATACCTTCGTCCCCTTAACAAAACATTAATACTTTCCTTAATTAAAGAATTTTAATATTAAGAATATGTAAAATATCCTCTTCTCTTTAATTTATTTTTAAAAACATCTCTGAGAAGTTGTATATTAATAAATATATATTATCTTTGTTTCGATTCCCGGATACAACATACGAAAAGGACTGCCTTTCAATTGTTCTTTAAACTCAAAACCGTACAATGAAGAATATTTTGAAAGCATGGTTCTGTGTACTGTCTGTCGCCTTTTCCTGCTCCCTGCCGGGGTGCCTGTCCGAAGACGACGGGGCGGCTGTCGAACCGGATTTCGGCAGCGGCCGGATATCCCTCAGCGAATTGAGAAAGATTCCGGCGGGTACTCTATTATCCGATGATATCGCCGTAACGGCGACGGTTATTTCCGATCCCGCAGCGAACAATCTGCCGCCGGGATGTTTTTTTGTACAGGACAACTCCTGCCGCGGAATATGTATCGCCATGGACGGTGCGGCCTATGCGCGCGGCGACCGGTTGCAGATCAACGTCCGGAATGCCTCGGTCGAAGTCAACGACGACGGCCTGTACCTCCTCTCCGGACTCTCCTCCGAAAACATCGTGCTCCTCTCCTCCGGCGACAATCCCGAGTCCACACCTATTAAGGCGAACGAACTGTCCGACTACGAATCCATGTTCGTCCGGATCGACCAGGCCCAGGTAACCCTCTCCGACCAGAACAAGCCTTTTTCGGGCAAACTCAACTTCGAGACGGAATACGGACGCCGCTTCTCCGTCTATACGTATGGTTCCGCCGGTTTCGCTTCATCGACCGTACCCGCCGATTACGGATATATAGAAGGTATCGTGTCGCTGGTGGACGGAAAACGGGTATTGCTTCCGGTCAACCCGTCCAGCTACGCCCATCTGACGGAAGACCGCTGTACGCCTCCCACTCCCCAATTTTCGGTTCCGGAAGTACGTGACATGGATGAAGGTACGGTTCCGGACGACATCGAAATGACTGCAACCGTCGTGTCGGACGGAAGCGATGCCAACTTCGATGACCGGACAGCCTATGTACAGGATGCCGAACGGGGTGTGATGATAGAATTCACCGCTCCGCACGGCATGGCGGCGGGCCAGAATTTCACACTGAACCTGAAGGGAACGACCGTTTCGGCCGGACAGCCGTTCAGAATCACCGGAGTCGATCCCGCCCAGATTGTCAAAAACGGTAATCCGCAGGAAGTCAACCCCGTTCAGGTGACCCTGGCTCAGTTGACAAAGGACGACACCTACGAATCCATGCTGGTCCAGGTAACAAACATACAATCGGCGGAAAACGATGCTTCGAAAACCTTCTCGGAAAACACGCTCTTCACCGACAGCGAAGGATCGCAGCTTTCCGTTTACACGGCTCCCGGCTCGGTCCGCCGGACCAACCATGTCCCGCCGGCTGCCGGCTCGGTCGCAGGCATCGTCACGGCTACGGGAAAAACTCCCCGGCTCACGCCCCGGACCAATGCGGATTTCTCGCTGCCGGACAAGGGTACGCGATTCGACGGCACGGAAGTGATCTTCTTCGTTCCGGACGACACACAGGACCTCTTCCTATCGGAAGCCGTACACGGAGTAGCGGCAGACGGCCAGTCGATCAACGCCGTGGAACTGTACAATCCGACAGGTTCCCCCCTCGACCTCACGCAGTACATGCTCGTCCTGCTGTTCCATGACAGCAACACCGATCTGATTACCTCCGTCGCCAAACTGACTTTCGAGAACGCGAACGACTTCCCGCGTGCGCTCTCTCCCGGGGAAACGCTGGTCATCGTTTCAGAAACGGCGACCGCCATGCCTGACAAGTTCGACAAGACCCGGTATTCCTACTATAAAGAGTACAATCCGAGTTCGATGCCCGTGCTGGGTTCGAAAGGGAACGCCCCGTTCGTGCTGATGAAAAACACGGGGTCCCCGTCCGTTCCTTCCTGGACGGAGATCGACCGGGTGGGTGTACCCAACGTTCTGGATGCCTCGAAACTAAAACCGGGGGAGACCGATATCGACAGCTACTCGGGCAAATACAGTTCGAATCCGGCCGCAGCCAGCAAACTGGAGCGCGGCTGGAACAGAGGACGCACCTGGACGCGCAACCCCGGTTACGCCGGACGTCCCGGCAACGCCAACCAACTGACGGAAGCCACCCTGAACAAGGGTTCCTGGTCCGCTTTGGCCGACAAAAAAGCCCAGTACAAACTCGACATTGCCAACACGGCATGCGATCCCCGCACGAGCGGCAGCGGCTGGACACAGGTAAGCATCAATTCCGCCACCTCCGCCACCTCTGCCAAACAGAACACTACCCTGGGATGGCATATTTACAGCATTCCCATGACGGATTAACGGATTCCTTCCCGCGCAGTTACAAGTACGGCAGGCTGAGTTTCAGCCTGCCGTATCCGATTTACGCGCCGGCGACCTCTCCGGACAGGATATCCGCCCGGCCGATCCCCCGAACCGGACCGACAATCGTCCGAAAAGAGGAAAGACCGAACGGAATCGCCGGCCATACGGATGAAAAAGAGAGGATAACGCTTTTTTTCGTATCTTGCCGGATATTACCCCAAAAAAACTAATAACAAACGATGAAACGTACAACCATTTTTCCGATTCTCGCAACTTGCGTCCTCGCGGCCTGCACCCACGACCGGACGCAGACACGGCTGGTCGATTACGTAGACCCCTATATCGGCTCCGATTTCCACGGGCACGTGTTCGTGGGTGCCAGCGTTCCGTTCGGCATGGTCCAGCTGGGCCCCAACAACATCTTCAAAGGCTGGGACTGGTGTTCCGGATATCATTACAGCGACAGCATCGTCGCAGGATTTTCACACACGCACCTCAACGGCACGGGCGTGGGCGATCTGGGCGACATCCTGCTGATGCCCTACACCGGCGACGTCCGCATCCGCCGGGGCGAACAGAACGACCTGGGCGGAGGATATGCCACCATGTACAGCCACGACAACGAAACGGTGCGACCCGACTACTACTCGCTGCTGATGGACAACGGCGTGCGGGCCGAACTGACCGCCACGGCCCGGGCCGGCATGCACCGTTACACCTACCCTGCGGGTGAGACGCCCCGCCTGATGATCGACCTGCTCGAAGGCAACCGCTGCAAGGCCGATTCGACAGGCATGCGGCTGGTGGACGACCGTACGATCGAAGGTTACCGTTACACGAAGGGATGGGCTCCCCGCCGCAGGGTCTATTTCCGGCTGGAGACCGACCGTCCGATCCTCTCGCTCGAGCTGTTCGACAACGACCGGAAGGTGGAAGGAACGCAGGCCGAAGGCAAGATCAAAGGCGTCGTCACCTTCGCCCCCGACTCCAAACCCGTGACGTTGAAGGTGGGCATCTCGCCTGTCGGCTGCGAGGGTGCAGCGGCCAATCTCGCCGCTGAAATTCCCCACTGGGATTTCGACCGGATCGTCCGCGAAGGACACGACGCATGGGAACGGGAACTCGCCAAAATCCGGGTGGAGACCCCCGACACGGTCAAGAAGAAAATCTTCTATACGGCCATGTACCATGCCGCCGTCGCCCCGATGCTCTGCTGCGATGCGGACGGCTCCTACCGCGGCATGGACGACCGGGTGCGCCGCGACCCGGATTTCGTCAACTATTCGACCTTCTCTCTGTGGGATACCTACCGGGCGCTCAACCCCCTCTTCACCGTCATCCATTCCGACAAGGTCGGCGACTTCGTACGTTCGATGCTTTCGGTCTACGACCAGCACGGACGCCTGCCGATCTGGGGACTGTGGGGCACCGACACCTACTGCATGCCGGGATACAGCGCCGTACAGGTGATCTGCGACGCCTACCTGAAGGGTATCGGGGGATTCGATCCCGAAAAGGCGTTCGAGGCGGTCCGCGCCACGGCCACACATCCCGACCAGCGGGGAATCCCCTACGTGATGGAATCGGGCTACATTCCGGCGGACAAGGAGTTCGAATCGGTCTCCTACGGCATGGAGTACGCCGTCGCCGACTGGGGAATCTCCCGGATGGCCCGGAAACTGGGCAAAAACGCCGATTACGAAACCTTCTCCGAACGGGGCGACCACTTCGCCCGCTACATCGACACCGCTCTGCGTCTGGCCCGGCCGAAACTGAGCGACGGCACGTGGAAAACCCCTTACGACCCTTTCCGATCCATCCACAGCAAGGGCGATTTCTGCGAGGGCAACGGCTGGCAGTACACGTTCTTCGCCCCGCAGCACCCGGAACTGCTGATCCGGATGATGGGCGGCGACGAGGCGTTCTGCCGTCAGCTCGACAGCCTGTTCATCGCCGAGGGAGAGATGGGCGAAGAGGCTTCGATGGACATTTCGGGACTGATCGGACAGTATGCCCACGGCAACGAACCGAGCCACCACACCGTCTATCTGTACGCTTTCGCCGGACAGCAATGGAAAGCCGCCGAGAAGGCCCGCCGCATCATGGACGAATTCTATCTGGCAACCCCTTCGGGAATCATCGGCAACGAAGACTGCGGGCAGATGTCGGCCTGGTACATCCTCTCCGCGATGGGATTCTACCAGGTCAATCCCTGCAGCGGCCTATTCGTGTTCGGCTCCCCGCAGATGGACCGTGCGGAGATCGCCCTGCCCGAAGGAAAGAAGTTCACGGTCCGCGCCGAAAACAACCTGCCGGAGAACAAATACATCCGGAGCGTAACGCTCAACAGCCGGGACTACGCGAAGAGCTACATCACCTACGCCGACATCATGCAGGGTGGGGAACTGGTCTTCGTCATGGGCCCGGAACCCAACTTCGAATTCGGAGCCGCCCCGGAAAACCGGCCCCGGTCCGAGGTATTCGATCAATTATAGCGAAATCCGGAAATAGGGAGTGCCGTAACAAATCCCATACAATAGCGATTCACCTCCGCAACGAAATTTCGTTGCGGGGTGAATCGTCAATAACGGAAACTGTCGTCCGTCGTTTCGTCCTTCCGGTCCGCCGGAACCGGCATCAAGACACCGGGCAATCTATTTGCCCTTCGTCAGCAATTCGTAGATTTTATTGGACACATCGCTATTCTCCTGCACCCCGGTAAAGAGGTCCGACCACGGACCATAGGCATACAGAGGCACCATAATCGAAGTATGGCCTTTCGTCGAGAAATTGCCGGTCAATTTGCCATCGGCGATATGTCCGTTTCCAAGCGAAAGAGCACCCGTTTCATGATCGGCGGATATGATTACCAGCGTATGACCGTCCTTTTCGGCAAAACGGATAGCAGCTTCGACGGCCTGATCGAAATCCAGCACTTCCCCCACTACACCCTTGAAATCGTTGTTATGGGCGCTCTTGTCGATACGGGCACCCTCTACCATCAGGAAAAATCCCTTGTCACTGCGTTTCGACAGATAATCCAGGGCAAAAGCAGTCGTCACAGGCAGAAAATCGCCCCGGTTCTCATTGACGGAAGCGGTTTTGGCGGCAGGAGGCAGTACCCCCAGACGTGCGGCCGTCGCAGCATTCCGGTCGGCAACGCTCTCCACAAGGGTAAATCCGGCTTTTTCGAGTCTCTTCTCCACGCCTTTTTTCTCCATCAATTCGCGGCTTCCGCCCCCGAAAAACGTCAGTTTGCAATCCGGAAGATCGCTCCATATTTCGTCGGACATCCCCCGCTCGGGCTGATGGGCATAAAACGAGGCAGGGGTGGCTCCGTCCATATTGTCCGTCGTCAGCACACCTGTGGCGAATCCTTTCTCCGAGAGTTTTTCGGTGATGTTTTCCAGCACCTTCCCTTCCTTGTCCACTCCGATCGCACCGTTCCGGGTCTTCTTCCCCGTAGCATAGGCCGTACCGGAAGCGGCCGAATCGGTCGTAAAGTGGCTGGCCGACTGCGTACGCACCAGACCGATCGTCTTCAGATTGGTGAGGGTCAGCGCCCCCTGATTCATATACATGCCGGCCGAGGCATGCGCCAGCCCCATCCCGTCCCCGATCATCAGGATAACGTTGCGGACCGGTTTATGTGCCCCGTCGATCGAAAAGGAGGGGGTATAAACCGCATGATACTCCTTGTTGGTCAACCGGGTTTTGACCACTTCGTTCTGTGCACCGGCCGGTACCGCCAGTGCAAGCAGGAGCAGAACTCCCGCCCATCTCATTCCATACTTCATAATAATAGTGTTTTATCGGATGAAACATATCGTCGGAACATTTCAGAGCGTATCGGCAGCTATCGGTTCGCCCCGGAATCCCTCGTTGGGTTCGGGCCCCATCTCGATCTCCATCACGCCTCCGTTCATCAGGGTCCGGTGCGTGAAGAAAGGCGTATCCATCGGCTCTCCGTTCAGCACGACCCGCTGGATATATTTGTTGCCGCGGGAATTGTTACGGGTGACGATTTCGAAACTCCGGCCTTCCGGCAGCCGGATGCGCACCCGGTCGAAGATCGGCCGGCCGAGCGAATAGACACCGCTGGCCGGAGCCACCGAATAGAAACCCATCGCATTGAGGATATACCAGGCCGACATCTGCCCGCAGTCCTCGTTCCCGGCCAATCCGTTCGGATCGGCGAAATAGAGGTTGCGGAGGATCGAATCAACCAGACGCTGGGTCTTCCACGGCTCGCCCACATAGTTATAGAGGTGCGTGATGTGGTGGCTCGGTTCATTGCCGTGGGCATATTGCCCGATCAACCCGGAGATATCGCTGGAGATCCGGTCCCCGGCCAACTCGGAAGAGACCGTGAAAAGGGAGTCGAGCTTCGCGGTAAACGCCTCTTTTCCCCCGTGCAGAGCCACGAGACCGTCCACGTCGTGCATCACGTACCACGACCACTGCCATGCATTGCCCTCGCAATAATCGTCTTTGCGGTGATTCGAGGCCCGGGGGTCGAAAGGAGCGTTCCAGCTCCCGTCGAGCCGTTTGCCCCGCATGAATCCCACCGAAGGATCGAAATAGTTCCTGTAATACGAAGCCTTTCGCGCAAACTCCGCAGCCTCTTTTTCCTTGCCCAGCGCTTCGGCGAACCGGGCGATGCACCAGTCGTTGTATGCATATTCCAACCCCTTGGCCACCGACTCGTTGTCGCGGTCGCAAGGCACCCAACCGATCGAATCCTTGTATAGTTTTCCTACCGGCATCAAGCTGCCGGTATTGACATCCCCGTCGAGATTCTCTACGGTCACCGGGTGATACTGCGACGATTTGACACAGGCGGCGAAAGCCTTCTCCGCATCGAACCCCCTCAGTCCTTTCAAATAGGCCTCGGCAATGACCGAAACCGCATGGTAACCGATCATCGTGCCGGTATAGTTCGATGCCAGATCCCACATGGGCAGAAAACCGCCTTCGTCGGCCTTTTCGATCAGCGTACGGACGAAAGCCTCGTTCCGGGAGGGATCGATGATGTTCAACAGGGGATGCAGGGCCCGAAACGTATCCCACAGAGAGAAAACCGTGTAGTATTCACCCTTCTCGGAACGGTGAATCCGGCGATCCTGCCCACGGTAACGGCCGTCCGCATCGACATAGGTGCCGGGACTGATCCGGGCATGATAAAGCCCCGTATAGAAAATCCGTTTCGAAACCTCGTCCGGAGAGGTCACTTCGATCGCCTTGAGACATTCCTCCCAACGGTCGGCAGCCTGTGCCGCCACCTTGTCGAAATCCCAGCCGGGAATCTCCGCCTCGGCATTGCCGCGGGCTCCGCGGCAGTCCACCGCCGAAATGCCCACCTTGACCAATACCGGACAACCTCCGGTATCGCCGAACCCGAGCCGGGCCTTCACACCCGGTCCCGAAACGGAATCGCCGGAAACACGGCGCCCGCCGGCGAACAGTTCCGCCTCGAACGGCCGGGAAAACACGGCATAGAAATAAACGGGCTGATCCTTGGCCCAGCCGCAAGTCCGTTTCACCCCTTCGATCTCGGTCGGACCGAGCACGCGGAGTTCCAGATCGAGATTTTCGTGAAACTGAAGCGTGTGGGAAAGATCGACCACGACGGCTGCCGAATCCGATGCAGGAAAAGTGTAGCGGTGCATACCCGCGCGCACGGAAGCCGTCAATTCGGCCCGGACTCCGTAATCATCGAGTACGACCGAATAGTAACCGGGCGAAGCACTCTCCCTCTCGTGCGAAAAGCGGGAGCGGTAACCGGCTACGGAATCCTCACCCCGGTCCAGGGAGACATTCCCCACGACAGGCATCAGCAGAATATCGCCGTAATCCCCGATCCCGGTCCCGCTGAGGTGGGTGTGCGAGAACCCGATGATGACGGAATCGGAATAGTGGTAGCCCGAACAGGCGTCCCACCCCTCCATCCGCGTATCCGGGCTGAGTTGGACCATACCGTGGGGAACGACGGCTCCGGGAAACGTATGTCCGTGTCCTCCCGTTCCGATAAACGGATCGACGTAATCCACCAGGGCCTCCGGCCGGTCCCCGCATCCGGCCCACGCGCCCAACAGAAGCGGCAGCAAAAGCAGTTTTCTCATAAGTTCGGAATTAGTTTGTCAATGCACTCTCTCGGGACAGGCCCGCATCAACAAAAATAGAGGACAACCCTTAATAAAATATTAACGATCCCCTTAACCGAAACAAAATAAAACCGATGAATCCTCCGGAATGCAAAATCCGGGGAGGGCTAACGGACGAACGAATCGAACTCTGTCGGGAAGTGTTCGCCCATCACCTGCAGATATTCCCGGACAAAATTGTCGAACGCACTTTTTGCTGCCCCGATTCGCCGAAGCGCCACCAGAGCATGGCATTTCACTCTCACGGATTCCTCATCCAGCGAATCGAACTGCAGGATACGTTCGGAGAGCAAAATCTGCATCCGGTAGTCATCCGCAGCCACGATCCGTTCACGCCAACGGGAGAGAAGAGCGATCATGGCATCGGAATAAGCCGCCTTGAAACCGTCCAGCCAGTCGTACGACTGGTCGGGCAGGAGCTGCCCCCGGGCCGCCAGTTCCAGCAACGGAGCGGAAAGCGGACCATCCTCCCGGCTCCCGGCCAGACAATGCATGGCATACAGATAGTCGCAATAGGAGTCCCCGTGGAGGAGTATCTTCCAGCAGCCGTTGTCCGACGCGATTTCGAAATTCCCGACCCCTTCAAGAAGCAACCGGATTTTCCGGATATTGACACTGCGGTTATTCTGGGAACTCTCCTCGGATTTGTCAGGCCACAGGCTTTCCCGCAGCCGGGCGTTCGAAATTCCCTTTCCGTCCGCCGTATAAAGTACGATCAGCGAAAGCAACCGTTTCATCATCGGAGTGAATTCGCCGGAAATATCCTCTCCCTGACGGTCCGTCACCCGGAATCCGCCCAACAGATGAATACCCGTCGGAAGCGGACAGGACTGGACCGCAGGTTCCTGCAAAGACTGTCCTTGCACATAAGGAACGGGGCCGGGGGCACGGACCGTTTCTTCCCTTCTTCCGAAAATCCGCCGGCGGACCGCCCAACACGCCGCTCCGCCGGCCGCAGCGGCACATCCGACCAGCACCCATATCCACGTACGACCTGCCTCTTCCTGCGGCAACGCCTCCAAAAGAGGCAAGTCGATCGAATAGAGATTCGCCTCATAGGAGCGGTCGGCGATCCGATGCATCGTCACGGCGAACAGCCGCTGTCCTACCGTGTCGCACAACAGCGTGGCATCCGAATGCACGTCATGAAAGACAAAGGGTATCGTATCCCCGAGAGAGACGGTCTCCCCGTCCGCCAGGCCGATCCGTTTCAACTGCAGCCGGGACACGAACCGGCCGGGATCGAAAAAAAGGGCGTATGCCTCTTTCCCTTCCGGTCCGACGATCAGCCGGGAAGCCGCCACCTCGGAGGAGGTCTTCGAAGGAAGATCCCAGCATTTGCGAACGGAATAGTCCCGCAGATCCATAGCATACAGATCACGGAAAACCTGTGTTCCATACTCCTGGAACCCTTTCTCGTTCCCCATGCCTCCGTAGATGTAGACCATCGTATCGGCAATTCCCACCGCACTCAGATACCGGGGAGGAATCATTCCCGAAAGCGAATCGGTCTGCACCTCTCCTCGTGAAGTGATACGATTCATCACGGAGAGATACCGGTGATATCCGTACCCGAAAAGTTGAATCAGGGAGGTATCGACAGGGGAAAAGAAGCTGTTGTGGTGCTGGCAACCCGACTCCATCGCCTTCCGCAGGGGCACCGACCAACGCCCGGCCGAGAAATCGAACCGGGAGATTCCTTCCGGCAACGCACCTTCGAAATCGTACAGAAGTAAATCCCCCTTCACGGGATCGCAGACGAACTGATTGGCCATATTTTCCACCGGGAGCCCAGGCGAAAAGGGAAAATCCGTCTGTTTCCGGGTCAGCAGATCGAAACGCCGAACCACATCTTTCGAAACGAACAGAACGGCTCTTTCGTCCCGCTCAGGCACGATGAAAGTTTTCGAACCGAAAGCCGCCTTCCCGATCCTTTTCCACCGCATATGGTCGAACACCTGCCAATAAGGACGGATTACGGATGCGGACATACCTCCTTCGAGGGACTCGACGACACCCCTGCGATCGGGCACATCCAACGGCCAGGAGTAGGAAACCTCTTCGGGCGAAAAACCGACAGTCAGATTCCGCAGAACGAAAGGAGCCACATCGGTCGTGGAAAATCCCGTCAGATCGACGGCACCGAAACAGATGTTCACCTCTCGGCCGGAAGGCAATGGCAGAGACTCTCCCATGCCGAGGCCGTTGACAGTCACGGCAAAGACATCCCCTTCAGCACGGATTTCGAGCAGGAGACGGTTCCAGCTATCCAGTTTTTCCCGCAGCGCGTCAATATTTCCCAGCAAACGGTTGTCGCCGATCAGACACAACTCCGGAATTCCGTTGAAAGGATTGCTCAACAACAGGTCCACACTAGTCTCACCACCCAGAACAATCCGGCATACATACCCGAAATGTTCCGTCTCCCCGCGTATTTTCAGATCGAACCCGACGGAAAGATAGTCCCGGAAACGAAGTGTACGGCCATCCCCCGGAATGGTCAGCACGGTCCTCTCGTCCTTGTTCTTTTCGTAAGCATGGAACGAAAGACCGTATCTGCCTTCCGGACGGGGCGTTTGACCGTGAACAGACAATCCGAAGAAAAACAGGATTATGGCGACTGAATATCTCATTCGATTAGACGACCGGCGTTTTGCTATGATACAAATATAGTCATTCTCCCACGATTCCGCAACAGAGATCGCCCGCATCGTCATCTTTCCGCACCATCCTGCACCCCGGACCGAACAGCCTGCCACTCCTGCCAAACCGACCCGAAACGGATAAAACCACTTTTCCGTACCTGCCGGCACGAACGAAAACAACACGGGGACGTGACCCCAATACGTCCCGTCCCCGTCCTTCAATCGGCAGGCCGATTATTTTTTCAACTCTTCGACCAGTTTCGGCATCATCGTCCAAATCGTATGTTCCTGTTTGGCCGTATAGAAATTGCCGTCTATTTCCGAATCGGCATCCGTAGCGATCCCCTTTTTGACGGCGGCTTTCGCCAACGGATGCACGGCCACCCTCTTTCCCCCGGAAACCCCGGCGAAATCGAACATCAGGGCGGCAGCGCAATGACCCGCCATAATCTTGCCCTTTTCACCGAAAGTCCGGAGCACCTCCATCAGATCCACGTTGTAACTCTCCGTCGCATGGTCCGCGAAAACCGGCACGGCATCGCCGCAGGAGAAGACCAAGGCGTCGAATTCGTCCTCGCGTCCCTTCAGGTCGGAGATTACCGCATCGGCCTCGAGAACGACTCCCGAATTCGTTTTGATCCTGCGGTCGTCCGCCACCGCAAACACGGTATAAGGAATACCGTTTTCATAAAATGTCTCCAGATACTGGAACAGTCCCATCCCGTTCACGGGATTCACGGCCAGAACGGCCACTTTCTTCGCCATAATTCGATTTTTTTTAAGAATGAAACATCGGTTATTTTCAGTAAGTTCATTACTTTTGCATACAAATATATGCAAAGCCGGGTCATTTCACAAGAAGGCACCTGATCATAAGATAGTTACCCGTGTGTAACCTTTGCTGTAAATCAACCCGGAGCGAACGGAAGAACGATGAAAAATTTTCATGCCGAAAAGAACTGCCCGGTCCGGAACATCCTATGTCGGCTGGGCGACAAATGGTCGATTCTCGTCCTGATCACCCTGCACGCCAACGGGACCCTGCGATTCGGACAGATACAGAAAGCGATCGGCGATATTTCCCAACGCATGCTCACCGTCACCCTCCGCTCGCTGGAAACGGACGGCATGATCGAGCGCAAGGTATATGCCGAAATTCCCCCGCGGGTAGAGTACTGCCTGACCGGACGGGGATGCAGCCTGCTGCCGCACATATACGGATTGGTGGAGTGGGCCCAAGCCAACATGGAGAGTATCCTGGCCGGCAGAAAAGGGCACGGCACGGCCGACCCGGCCGCCGGAATCGGCACAACTATCTCACCAAAAGACGATTAAAAAATTTCGGCACAAAAAGTGCAGGAATAGTATATAAATACAGTATTATGTATTGCATAGTATTAAATAAAATCCATATATTTGCATTGCAAAACACATAAAGAACCGGACCATGAAAAAAACACTGAACGTAAATATCGGAGGCATGGCCTTCACGGTGGACGAGGACGCCTACCACGCCCTCGACCGTTATCTGGAAGATGTCCGATCCCGGCAGGAGGACAACGATCCCGGTGAGGTGACCGCCGACATCGAATCGCGGATCGCGGAGCTATTCTCCGAACGAATCACCCACCGCAGCCAGGTGGTGAACATCGACATGGCCCGGTACGCGATGGAGGTGATCGGACGGCCCGACACGTTCGGGGAGCGGAAAACCGCGCCGGACGGCCGCAGTGCCTTCGCCGGCAGGGAGACGCCGCCCCCCTACGACGAACCCCGCAAACTCTACCGGTCGAGACGCGACCGCATCATCGGCGGCGTATGCGGCGGAATCGCCCGCTACTTCGACGTGGACGTCACCCTGGTGCGCGTCCTCTTCGCAGTGCTTTTCTTCACCTCGGTGAGCCTCTGGATCTACATCATCCTCTGGATCGTCATCCCGCAGGCCCCGGAAAACGCGGCTTCCGCCAAATACGACCGGGCATGAACGTGGACAACATACAGGCACAGATGCGCAAGGGGATTCTGGAATACTGTCTCCTTTCGATCCTCTCCCGTCAGGACGCCTACGCTTCGGAGATCATTTCGGAGTTGAAAAACGCCCGGATGATCGTGGTCGAAGGAACGCTGTATCCCATCCTGACCCGGCTGAAAAACCAGGAACTGCTCTCCTACCGGTGGGAAGAGTCGCCGCAGGGTCCCCCCCGCAAATACTACACGATCACGAGCCGGGGAAGGGAGGCGCTCGCCCTGCTCGACGCGGCGTGGGAAGAATTAATAGGCCAGATCGGGGCCATCCGCAACGGACAATCGAACACTGAATTATGAAAGAGACCGTACAGATCAGCATCTCCGGCATCGCCTTCTTCTTCGACGGGGAGGCCTATCTCGAATTGAAAGCCTATCTCGACAGGCTGGAAAAGGGTTACCGCAACGACCCCGACGGCGCCGAGATCGTCGCCGACATCGAAGCCCGGATCGCCGAGATCATCCTCGGCAAACAGGAACCGGACCGGATCGTGGACCCCGCACTCGTCAGGGAGATCATCGGCCGGATGGGTTTTCCCGAAGGTACGGAACTTGAGGAGGAGAGTCCCGCCGTCCCGAAAAGCGTGCGGGAAAAATTCTCCCGCCGCCTCTACCGGAACCCCGACGGGGCACGTCTGGGCGGTGTCTGCAACGGCATCGCCACCTTCCTGGGCATCGACCCCGTGTGGGTACGCCTGGCGGTCTTCTCCCCGCTGGTCCTGCTGATCTTCACGGCCACGCTGGGACTGGGATTTCTCTCCGGACTGCTGTTCACCGTACAGGCGGCACTGCTCGCCCTCTACCTCCTGCTCTGGTTCGCCGTTCCCACGGCCCGCACCCCGCGCCAACGGCTCGAAATGCGCGGGGAGCGGATCACGGCATCCTCCATCGAAAAGAGTTTCCGTGAGGAGTTTTCCTCTCTCTCGGCCGATACGCCCCGCAACCGGAAAACAGCCACCGTCTGGGCCGAAGTGGTCTGGGTCATGGGGCGGATCGCTCTCTTCGGCATCAAAGCCCTTTCTTTGATATTCAGTCTTTTTCTGATCGCGGCGGCACTCTCCCTGATCATCGGGTTTGTCGTGCTGCTCACCTCCTGGGACCGGATACCCAACCTCGCCGAAACGTTCAGCGCCTTCCAGGGAATATCGCCCGGACTGTTTCTGGCCCTCTGCGTGCTCATCGTCCTGTTGCCGGTTCTGCTGCTGCTCTACCTGCTGCTGCGGCTGGTGTTCGATCTCCCCACCGGCCGGGGAGTTCTGGCGGGTATCTTCGGACTGTGGATCATCGTTACGGTCTTCGTCTGCTTCATGGCCGTCCGGAACTCCGAAGCCCTGAGTTCGAATGCGGAACGCCGTACCCGGAACGAACTTCCAACGGTACGGGACGAGCAATCTCCCGTCCTGCCAGACAGTTCCTCCGCGGAACGGACCGCCGCACCCGATTCCCTTTCCTCCGATTCGCTCCGAACCCTTTAAATCCCACGAAACATCATGGAAATCATTCATCCCGAAAACAAAAACAGGAAACCCGTCGCGGAAGCGCGCAACATTTACATCGGCCTTCTGCTGATCGTCATCGGAGCGGTCTGGATGCTCTACAATTTCGGCCGGATAGACTACCGTCTGTTCGATGCGCTCTTTTCATGGCAGATGCTCACGATCGTACTGGGCGGTTACCTGCTCACCCTGCGCCGCTGGGCGGCCGGAAGCGTGATCGTCGCCCTGGGAGTCGTCTTCGCGCTGAGCGACTTTTTCGGCCTCCGCATTCCGCTCGACAAGGTCGCCCTGCCGCTGATCGTGATCGCCATCGGGCTGATTTTCCTCTTTTCCAAAAAAAGATAGGGAAGGGAGAGACAAAATCGGTGTTATCAAAAATATTCGCGAATTATTGCTAAATTTGCGGCGGTATTTTTAATAGGAGAAAATATGGCAGAGATTAAATGCGTGGGCATCCTGACCTCCGGGGGCGACGCTCCCGCGATGAACGCAGCGATCCGCGCCGTGACGCGTGCGGCGATCTACAACGGATTCGAAGTGAAAGGCATCATGCGCGGATACCGCGGTCTGATCACGGGTGAGATTTTCCCGATGAAGACCCAGAACGTCAGCAATATCATCCAGCAGGGAGGCACCATCCTCAAGACCGCCCGGTGCAAGGAGTTCACCACGCCCGAAGGACGCCAGATCGCCTACGACACCATGCAGAAAGAAGGGATCGACGCGCTGGTGGTAATCGGCGGCGACGGTTCGCTGACCGGAGCCCGTATCTTCGCATCGGAATACAACATCCCGATCGTGGGACTGCCCGGCACCATCGACAACGACCTGTACGGCACCGACACGACCATCGGATACGATACGGCCCTCAATACCATCATGGAGGCCACGGACAAGATCCGCGACACGGCCTCTTCCCATGAACGTCTCTTCTTCATCGAGGTGATGGGGCGCAACGCCGGTTTCCTCGCCCTGAACGGAGCCATCGCCACGGGAGCCGAGGCGGCCATCATCCCGGAGATCGCCACGGAGGTCGACCAGTTGGCCGAACTGATCCAGAACGGTTTCCGCAAGTCGAAAAACAGCAGTATCGTGCTGGTAGCCGAAAGCGAGCTCACGGGCGGCGCGATGGGACTGGCCGAACGCGTGAAAAACGAATATCCCCAGTACGACGTACGCGTCACCATCCTGGGCCACATCCAACGGGGAGGTTCTCCCACGGCGAGCGACCGGATTCTGGCCAGCCGGATGGGCGAAGCGGCCATCAACGCCCTGCTGGAGGGTCAGCGCAACATCATGGTCGGCATCCAGAACGACGAACTCGTCTACGTGCCGTTCACCAAGGCCATCCGCAACGACAAGCCGATCAACCGCGACCTGCTCAATACGATCAAGATCCTCTCGATCTGACGGCACGGCGATCCGAGAAAAAGGGGAGGCCCGGAGTGATACTCCGGGCCTCCCCTTTTTCTCCCCCCGGCTCCGTTTCCCGGTTTGCGGTTCCGCGATTAATTTTATAGCTTTGCAACCCCGAAAAAACGAATTCTTTCACTATATTTATACCCGACCGGACTTCCATTCCATGACACCGTATACCCGCACATTTCCCTGTACGCGCCTCTTTCCCGGGGCGCACGAAGGCAGCGTGCGGACAGGAACGGGCCCTTGCCGTCAAGGGTCAGCCAGAAAGGAGCGGCTCCGCCGGAGTATCCCCCGCCCATCTATTTTATTACAGGTACAGCCAATAAACCGGGGCGAAAAAACGTTATTCTACCGGAATCATCCGGGAACTTCCCGATCCGGCACGGGTCTGTCCGCCCAACTGCAGACGAAAACAGCCAGATTCGATCAGGTAATCGACCCCAATCTGCAGATGCGATGAAAACACGCTTGCTCCGAATACGTCCGTTCGTCCTCCTGCTGCTGATCGCAGGAGCCGTATTCGTATTCTCCCCGGCCGTCGCCCGGGATTTCAAATACCTCACCACCCGAGACGGACTCAGCCACAACGGAGTGTACTCCATCGCAAAGGACGGCGAAGGGCTGATGTGGTTCTCCACCGGCACCGGAATCGACCGTTACGACGGCACGTCCATCCGGAACTACCGCCTGTTCGGACCGGAAGAGGACCGCTCGCACATCGGCCGGTTCAACCATGTCGTCACCGATCCGGAACAACGCATCTGGGCCTTCAACGTCAAAGGCGCCCTTTTCCGTTACGATCCCCGGACCGATTCGTTCGAACGGCGGATCGAGGTTCCGAACTCGACCTCCCCGACCAGCATGTCGCTGCTGGGAGTGTGCTTCTCCTCCGGCCCCCTCACACTGCTTTACGGCTCCCTGGGCCTCAAATGTTACGACCGGGAAGACAACCGGCTTCTCGGCGAGAACCTGATGCCCGGCATCTACGTCACGAAAGTGGTCGCCGTTTCCGACTCCCTGTATGCGGTCGGTACGGCCGACGGATTCTACCTGCTGAAACTCGACTCCCCGACCGACTACCGTATCACGCGCATCGAGCCCGAACGACTCGACAGCCGCATCCAGACGCTCCACTACAACGCTGCGGCCGACCGTCTCTACCTGGGCACCTTCAACGGCCGTATCTTCCGGTACGACCTCGCCCAGGGCATTCTGACCCAGATCGTGTCCATCTCTTCCAACACACCCGTCAGGGACCTCACCGAAGGGTTGCACCATTCGCTCTACATCGCCTCGGACGGCATGGGAATCTTCGTCATGGACACCCGTACGGAGAAGATCATCCGCCGGTACGTGGCCACCGAAAACTATACCGACGGCCTCAGCGCCAACTCGATCTACGATATTTACATCGACGACGAAAACCGCCTGTGGATCGGCACCTACATCCGGGGAGTCTGCATCCTCGACAAGAACATTCCCGATTTCACCTACGTCACCCGCCGGGCGGGAAACAACAACTCACTGAACAACAACCTGGTCAGCACCATTATGGAAGACCGGGACGGCGACCTGTGGTTCGGCACCGACGACGGCGTAAGCCTGTACGACACGGGAACCGGACGCTGGCACCACCTCCTCAATACGCGGAACAATCCCGACACGCGGTACAAAATCCTGGCACTGTGCGATGCGGGCGACGGGCTGGTATGGGCCGGAGGATTCGCCTGCGGCGCCGCCCTGATCGACAAACGGACCCTGCGCGTCAGGACGACTCTCCGAGAGCTGTCGAAAGCCCACCGCGGATCGGGCCTGAACCATGTTTACGTCATCTACCGCGATCCTTCGGGCGACCTGTGGTTCGGCGGACTGCACGGCCGGGTGATCCGCTACGATCCGGTTTCGGACGACTACCGCGAATACAAAACTCGCAATGTCAATGCGATCAATTCGTTCGCAGGTAGTATCGTGATCGGTACGGCCCGGGGCATCTTCCGGCTCGACAGGCAGTTGGATACTTTCGTCCCCTGGCCTTCGGAAAACCCGGACTCCCCCCTGCTGAAATCCCACATCAACCACCTGTATCCCGACGGAGACAGGCTATGGTTCAGCACGGAACAGGGACTGGGTGCCTACGACACGCTCCGGAAGAAGACCTTCACCTACAACCGCGAAGACGGTCTCGTTTCGGACATCGTCTACGCCATCACCGGAGATCGGAACGGACGCATTTGGGTGAGCAGCGACCGGGGACTCTCCTGCGTAGACTACCGGACGGGCTCGTTCCTGAACTTCAACGTCGGGAACGGCCTGAAGGACGACAGCTTCAACACCCGGGCCGTATGTCGGACGAAGGACGGAAAACTCTGGTTCGGCAGCTATCTGGGCGCCGTCGCCTTCGACCCGCTCCTCGTACATAAAATCAATGTCCGGACCAAACTCTATTTCTCGGACTTCAAGATCAGCTACCGTTCCGTCTTCGAGAAAAACACGGAATTCCGGATGACGGGCTCGCTCAACGAGCTCTCCGACATCAAACTGAAGTACCGGCAGAACACCTTTTCGTTCGCCTTCGCGGGCATCAACTACACCGATGCCTCCCGGCTCCGTTACGCGTGGAGGCTGAAGGGATACGACGACCAGTGGCTCGAACAGAACGGGACGCCCAGCGCCAATTATGCCAACATTCCCCACGGACACTACACGTTCCAGGTCAAAGCGCTCGACACCGAAAGCGGAGAAGCTCTCGACTACCGGGAGATCCGCATCCGGATCACGCCTCCGTTCTGGGACAGCGTATGGGCCTGGTGCCTCTACCTGATCGTGGCCTCGATGCTGACGTTCGGCATCTACCGCATCGTACACGACCGGATCGAACGGAGGCACTTCGCCCAGAAAATCCGCTATTTCACAGACACGGCCCACGAAATCAAAACCCCTATCACGCTGATCCTCGGCCCGCTCAACAAACTGGCCGAAGAGACATCGCTGCCTCCCCGGGACAGGGACCTGCTGGACATCGCCCTGAAGAACACCAACAAACTGAGCGTATTCGTCAACCGGCTGCTCGACTTCCAGAAGGCGGAGATGCAGGCGATGAAGCTGGTCGTTACACGTCACGATGCAGTGTCCTACATGGAGGAGCGTGTGAACGCCTTCCGCCTGCTCGCCATCCAGAAGCAGATCACGCTGACCTTCTCCAGCCGGCTGATGCAGCGGGAAGTGTGGTTCGACGCGGCAAAAATGGAGACGGTCGTGGACAACCTCCTCTCGAACGCCCTGAAATATTCCCGGGCGGGCGACCGGGTGGACGTTTCGCTCTATCCCGACGAAAAGAGGAACGGCTGGACTCTCGAAGTGCGGGACACGGGAATCGGCATCTCCGCCGAATCCCAGACCCAACTTTTCAAACGCTTCTACCGTGCGGACAATGCCGTGACCTCCGATGAATCCGGCAGCGGGATCGGACTGATGCTCTGTCAGACGCTCACCCGCATGATGAAGGGCAAAATATCGTTCGAAAGCAAATTGGGCGAAGGCTCCCGCTTCCGCCTGACCTTCCCCTACGGCAACGCCCATTTCCGGAAAGAGAATATCGCCGTCGCGCAACCGGAGACGGTCACGACGACTGCCGATCCGGCCGAAGCGCCGGCCGGCGTATCCGCCACTCCGCAGGCGTCGCCGAATACACCCACGCTGCTGGTAGTGGAAGACAACGACGACCTGCGCCGGTTCATCAGCCACTGCATGAACCCCTACTACCGTGTGGCGGAAGCCGCCGACGGAAACGAGGCGCTCCGCCTGCTGCCGGAAGTAAAACCCGACCTGATCCTCTCGGACGTGATGATGCCCGGCATGAACGGCTACGAACTCTGTTCGCGCGTCAAGGGAAATCTGGAGACCTCCCATATCCCCGTCATTCTGATCACCGTCCTGGACGAAAAGAGCGACATGATCGAAGGATACAACCGCGGGGCCGACAATTACGTGATCAAGCCGTTCGACGCCACGCTGCTGAAAATGAAGATCGACAACAGTATCCGGAGCCGCCGCGCACTCAGCGAACGGCTGATGCACTCGATCGGAGGCAGCCAGCAGGTGTCGCTGGAGAACGAACTGGACAACCGCTTCATCCAGGAGATAACGCAGCACCTGGAGGAGCATCTGACCGACAGCGAGTATTCGATCGACCACCTCTGCAAGGACATGGCCCTGAGCCGCTCTTCCTTCTACAACAAGATCAAGGCGCTCACCAACCAGTCCCCGAACGACTTCATCCGCATCTTCCGGCTCAACAAGGCCGCGCAGCTGCTCCGCAACGGGGTCCGAAACGTCAACGAAGTGGCTTACGCCACCGGCTTCTCGGACGTGAAGTACTTCAGCACGGTCTTCAAGAAACACTACGGGATGAGCCCGAGCAAATACGTTCAGGAACAGTAACGGCTCCTTTTGCGGCATCGGTCCCGTCTGAACGGGGCAAAAAGCCGCTTTAACAGAAATCAAACCTTTTTTAAGAGAAAACAAACCTTCGTTAGGAAACGAACTCCTAACATTGTATCGTGAATTCATATCTAAAATAATCAGATAAAATCAAAAAACAAAAACCCTAACCATGATGAAAAATTTCAACTTCAGGTTATTTGTGATTTTGCTGTGCACCGTGTCCCTAAACACGGCCTTCGCCCAGCAGATCGCCGTCCGCGGACGTATCGTCGACGACGGGGGCTCTCCCCTGGCAGGTGTCGCCGTCGTAGTCAAAGGCACCAATAAAGGTACCGTATCCAACGATAAGGGAGAATACAACATCAAGGTAAACTCCGAAAGGGATACGCTTACGTTCAACTTCATCGGTTACACCCCCCAGGAAAAAGTGGTGGGAAAAAACCGCATCATCAACATCAAGATGGCCGATTCGAGCCTCGAAATGGAAGAGGTGGTCGTCGTGGGTTACGGTGTCATGAAACGCCGCGACCTGACCGGTTCGGTCGCGTCGATCCAGGCATCGGATATCGCCAAGGTTCCGGTCAGCAGCGCCGCGGAGGCCATCACCGGTAAACTGGCCGGCGTGCAGGTGACCACCACGGAAGGCGAGCCCGGCGCCGAAATCAAGATCCGTGTCCGGGGCGGCGGCTCCATCACGCAGGACAACGCGCCTCTTTATATCGTGGACGGTTTCCCCTCGGACCTCGGACTGGACGGCGTGGACCCGAACGACATCGAGTCGATCGACGTGTTGAAGGATGCCTCCTCCACCTCCATCTACGGTGCCCGCGGTGCCAACGGTGTGGTGATCGTGACGACCAAAGGCGGCAAGGAGGGCAAATTCAGCGTATCCTACAACGGATACGTGGGATTCCAGAAACTCTCCAAGACCCTGCCCGTGCTCAACTCGCTGGAGTATGCGAAACAGCAGTGGGAGCGGGGAGCCCGCAGCAAGATGGAGAGCGGCGACATGACCGAAAACATCGGCGCATGGGGTGCCTACGAGGATATGAACGCCAACTACATCGACCGGCCCGGTGCCGACTGGCAGGACGAGGTGTTCGGCCGTACGGCGCTCGTTCAGTCGCACAACGTCGCCATCAACGGCGGAACGAAAGCCACCAAGTACACGTTCAGCTTCAGCCGCAGCGACGAAGAAGGTATTCTGATGAACAGCGACTTCGAGCGGAACTCGTTCAAGTTCAAGTTCGACACCAAGGCCAACGACCGGGTGACCTTCAGCGCGAACGGAAGCTACATGGACCGGAAGACGCTGGGCAACGGAACCTCGGAAGCCACCAACTCCTCGGCCTACAGCCCCCTGATCAACATCATCACCTATGCTCCTTTCGGCAGCAGCTCTCTGGACGAATTCATGGAAGAGGAGTTCGACGAGGACTCGAACGAGACTTCGGCCCTGAATCCCAGATACATGACTTCTTCCATTCAGAAAGAGAGGTTGGTGCGTTCGCTCCAGTTCAACGGAGCCATAAGCTACAAACTCCACAAAAACCTGACCCTGCGCGTATCGGGCGGGTACAACCGCACCTGGGACGACACGAACATGTTCTATACGGCCATTTCCGACTATGCCCGCCGCAACGGAGGTCCGAGCGGTTCGATGTACGAGCAGGACAAGGATAAATGGAACACCTCGAACACGCTGACCTATACGAAAAAATTCGGCCGGGATCACGACCTCACCGTCATGATCGGCCAGGAGGCCAACAAGCTCCACTATTTCTCGAAAACACTGACCGCAAACGGATTTCCGAACGAAGACAAAAAATTCTCAGACCTGAAACCGGCAACGACGAAACAGCTCGAATCCAACGAATATTCCGAAGCCCTCCTTTCGTTCTTCGGCCGGGCGAACTACACGTATAAAGGGAGATACATTTTCTCCGCGTCGCTCCGCCGGGACGGCTCCTCCAAATTCGCCAAGAAAAACCGCTGGGGTACCTTCCCCGCAGCTTCCGTGGGATGGCGCATCAGCGACGAAAACTTCTTCCGCCCCCTGCAGAAGGTAGTCAGCAGCCTGAAACTGCGTTACAGTTACGGACAGGCCGGTAACAACCGCATCAACAACTTCCTGTACAGTACGAACTACAGCTCCATCTATTACGGACAGGACAACATGGCGACGCTCGGTCTGGTTCCCGCTTCGCTGGCCAACCCCGATCTGAAATGGGAAACCACCATCACCTCGAACGTCGGTCTGGATTTCGGTTTCCTGAACAACCGTATTTCGGGTTCGATCGAGTACTATAACAACAAGACCAAAGACCTGCTGCTGAATGCCAACATCAGCCCCATGGCCGGTTACTCCACCCAGATGAAAAACATCGGAAGCACCCGCAACCGCGGTTTCGAAGTGGTGTTGAGCGCCGTCATCATGAACAAGAAGGACTTCTCGTGGACGGCCAACTTCAACATTTCGGCCAACCGCAACAAAGTGCTCAAACTGAACGGACAGGAGGACTTCATGAAGGCCTCTTCGAGCTGGGGCAACGTGTCCAGCGACTTCATCGTACAGGTGGGACAGCCCCTCGGCCAGATTCTGGGCTATATCAGCGACGGCATGTACACGGCCAACGATTTCGTCGATGCGGTGTTCGATCCCTCCAGCAGCCAGTACGGGAAGTTCGTTCCGGACAACCTGAAACCGGGTATTCCCTACAACAGCAGCCAGGCCAAGGACACCAACCTGTTGGGTATCCCCAAAATCAAACGGATCGGAAGCGCCGCGGATTCGAAAACGACGACGCCCGACCTGGACCAGACCGTGATCGGAAACACGAGCCCGAAACATTTCGGCGGTTTCAACACCACGTTCCAATACAAGGGTATCGACCTGAGCATCTTCCTCAACTGGGTGTACGGACACGACGTATACAACGCCACCCTGCTGCGCGGCGTGACCCAGATGTACAGCCGGAAAAACATCATCAAACAGGAGGGGCAGCGCTATACGGTGGTGGATCCCCAGACGGGAGTGCCTGTGGTCAACCGCGACCGGCTCAACGAGATCAACGCCAACTCCACGCTGTATGCGAGCGGAACGAAAGCCGAATACCTGGTCAACGATTACGTGGAAGACGGATCGTTCCTGCGCCTGAACAACGTGACGATCGGTTATACGTTCCCGACTCCGTGGCTGAAGAAAATCCACATACAGAAGCTGAGAATCTACGCGACGGGCTACAACCTGGCCACCATCACCGGATATTCGGGCTACGACCCCGAAGTGGACACGCGCCGCAAGACGCCGCTGACTCCCGGTGTGGACTACTCGGCCTATCCCCGGAGCCGCAAGTTCATTTTCGGCATCAACGTAACTTTCTAAATTCCTAACACTAACAATGAACATGAATATGAAAACCATAGCGCTGAAAAGAACTTTCATGGTCGCCCTGTCGGCAGGCAGCCTGCTGATGAGTTCCTGTTCGGATTTCCTCGACATAGCCCCCGACTCGATCTACGCATCCGACAACCTCTACCAGACCACGGACCAGGCGGAACGCACGCTGCTGGGCGTCTATTCCACCCTGTGCAGCTCGAACCTCTACGGCCGTAACATCACCATGTATTACGACCTGGACACCGATCTGGGCATGATCCGTTACGCGAGCGGAGACCCCGCGGACGACGGCGAACGCCGCAGCACGGCCCACTACCTCTTCACGTCCACGACCAAGAACCTTTCCAATACGTGGAACACGCTCTACACCGGCGTGGAACGTGCGAACATCCTGATCGAGTCGATTCCCCAGATGGCCCAGTACAACAACGGAACCGAAGAGGAGAAATTCCTGCTCCGCCAGTACCTCGGGGAGGGACTCACCCTCCGGGCGCTCTTCTATTTCGACCTGATCCGTCTGTGGGGCGACGTACCCTACAAAACCAAATCGTCCGTATCGGGCGACAACTTCGATCTGCCGCGCACTTCACGCGACACCATTTACAAGCACATCATCAACGATCTGCAGACGGCGATCGACATGGTACCCTGGGCCAACGACACCCGGTACGGCAACACCTACCACGAACGCATCTCCAAAGGCGCCGTGAAAGGATTCCTCGCCCGCATCTGCCTCTATGCCGCCGGCTATTCGCTCCGCTGGGACCTGGAAAACCCGACTCCCGCATCGCGCCGGATGGCCCGCATCAACGACGAGAACCGGATTCGGGAACTGTACACCATCGCCCGCGACCAGTGCCATGAGATCATGATGTCCGGCGTCCACAAGCTGACGCCCAGTTACGAGGATATTTGGGTCAAATACATCGGCGGTTACCTCATGAACAATACCGAACGCGAAAACATCTTCGAACTGGGATTCTTCTCGACGCTGAGCACCGCGAATGAAGCCGGCTACTACGGCACCTACATCGGTCCCGAATCGAAAGCTGATCCGTGTCCCGCCACGGGACAGTGCTCCGGAGGCGTTTTCGTAACCCCGGCCCTTCAGCTCGCATTCACCCCGGGCGACACCCGGCGCGACATCACCTGCGCCTACATGAAACACACGAAAGAGTCGGAAATCAAAGGCGCGTTCCGCGACATCTCCAACACCTATGCCGGAAAATGGCGGAACATCTGGGGAAAAAACGAATCGGGCAGCTGCTCCAACTTCAACTTCCCCATGCTCCGATATGCCGACGTGCTGCTCATGTTCGCCGAAGCGGACAGCTACCTGGCCAACGGACCGACTTCGGAAGCCATCGCAGCCTTGAAAGAAGTACGCAAACGCGCCTTCCCCGAGACCACCACATCTTCTACGGAAAAGACGAAAGCCGACATCGATGCCGAAACATATTCTGATTATGATTTTGCAGGATTCCTCGACGTAATCATCGAAGAGCGCGGTTACGAACTGGCTTTCGAGGGATTCCGCAAGACGGACCTCATCCGCTGGAACAAGCTCAAGGAGCGGCTGGAATGGGCGGCCGGCGAACACGAGGCGCTCGACCAATACATGGAAAACGGCGGGACGAGTCCTTACATGGGACAGATTCCCCACCGGCGAGGAACGATCCTCAACAAGAACATGTACTATCGTGAAAACAGCAAGAGCGTAATCTACGAAACGAAGACCGCGGAAGAGACCCCGGTCGTCGGCGAGAATGAGACCCCGTGGAAATCCAGAGGATTCCTGAAAGCCCCCGGAGGCGTTCACAGCAACACCGGCAACTTCATGCACTACGCCCGCGGATTCCAAGAGAACTATTCGGAACTCTTCCCGATTCCGAAAGCCGTGCTCGACGTAACGACGGCCCTCACCCAGATCCCGGGATACGAATAGGCGACACAGATTTTTAGGTTAATTATAGGTTGGTGATACCCGTGCGGCATACGACTTAGCCGTATGTCGTACGGGTATCGTTTTAGGATCATATCCGAACTTTTAAGCATTCTAAAAGCATATGAAACTGATTTTCAAAAACATCTTCCTCGCGCTCGGACTTCTGCTGTGTGCGGGAACCGGCTTTGCGAAACCGGCCGGAATGGAATTGAGGAACACGTTTTCCTCGTGCAGCGTGTATATCGGAGCGGATACGGAATCGCAATGCGACCTGCGTTTCCGCCAGAAGGGAACCGGCGAGTGGAAAGAGGCCTATCCCCCCGTTTACGACACGATCTGGAAGGAATTCCGGGGCAGTATCGTCCTGCTGGACGAGGACACTCCCTACGAAGTGAAAGCCACCCTGACCCGCGACGGGAAAACGATCGGCGAATACACGGGCGAATTCCGCACCTGGACCTCGAACCCGACCGTTGCGAAAACCGTCAAGCTGAGCTCCCTGTTCGGCAAAAAGAAGAACCGCGGCATCGCCGTCGACGGACTGAAGGGAACGGCCGACGGCTGGATCCGGATCGTGGGCGACGAGGAACTCGATGCCGGCAACAAAACGGATTACGCGATCCGCTTCACGAACTGCGAGTACGTCATCCTGGAAGGCGCGACGATCAAGGGCGGTCTCAAATGCGGGATCGACATCACCGAAACGGTCTCCGACCTGCGCATCATCAACTGCGACATCTCCCATTGGGGCCGGGTACCCGTCAGCCAGAACAAGGACGGTCAGTACCTCGACCGGGAGGGCAATAGGATCAACAACGACGGCGGTATCCGCCTGGAACGCGGCCGGAACGTGGTCGTGGAACGCTGCTACATCCACGACCCGAACGGCCTGACCAATCCCTGGCACGGCACGATCCACCTGGGCCCCCTGACCGGCCAGAAATACAGGCAGCGCCATCCGGTAGGCCCGTGCGGCATCTTCGTCGTGGAGAACGGCGGTAATTTCGTCGTCCGCTACAACGACATCGTGGGCAGCCAAGCCCACCGTTACAACGACGCCATCGAGGGCTGGAAGAACGGCTTCGTGGAGGGCGGCTTCAAGGAGGATGCCGACGTTTACGGCAACATGCTCGGCTACGGACAGGACGACGGCATCGAACTCGACGGAGGACAGTGCAACGTTCGCCTCTACAACAACCGTTTCGAACAGACCTACTGCGGCATGAGCCTGGCCCCGAACAAGAAAGGTCCCTCCTACATCTTCGGCAACGTGGTCTGGAACCTGGGCAGTTCGACCGGCTCGGCCAGTGCGGCCGTGAAGAACGGCGGCGGCTTCGAACACACCCTCGGACGCCAGTTCCTTTTCAACAACACGATGTACGTCTTCGGCAACGGCATGCGGGGCGTGGGTTACGGCCGCAAACCGAACGACAGCCGCGAACGGTTCATCGCCACCACCCGCAACAACATGTTCATCTCCGTCCGCAAACCCGAAGGTTCCGGCAAGGACTCCAAAGGCCAGTCCATCACCGACCATTACGAAATTCCCGAAAACGATTTCGACTACGACATGGTCGGCAATACCCGCACGCCGGACAAGAAAGGCTTCATGAAAGCCCGGCCGGGTTCGGAGACCCACGGCGTATTCGCCTGCCCCGAATTCACGAGCGCTTTCCACGGCGTATTCACCCTGAAGGCGAACGACCCGGGAATAGACAAGGGAACGGTGATCCCCAACTTCCGCGAAACCTTCAACGGGAAAGCCCCCGACATGGGCGCCCTCGAATACGGGGCCTCGAGCCTGATCCCGATCCGTCCGATCGACATCGAATCCGATTACTACTATGTCCGCCTGGAAGAGGGAAAGACCAAAACCGTGAAAATCGCCGTCGGCGACATCGGCAAGGAGACCGGCTTCACGATCCGCAAGGCCGAGGACATGGAGTGGCTGACCGTGACCCCTTCGGCCACCACGCTGAAACCCAACTCCACGCTGACACTCAAAATCTCCGTGAAACCGTCCGAAGAGAGGCTCGTGGGCATGTTCTTCGTCCGGCTCGACAACGGATTCTCGGTTCCGATCTCCACCGAACTCAAAAAATAAACCGACCCGAAACCACAATCTGAAATGAACCTGCTGAAAACCCTTGTCCTGGCCGCCGTCGCCTCCTGCTCTCTGGCAGGAGACAGGGCCCAGGAAAAACCGTTCGCCGAAGGCGGCTTCGTCCTCATCCCCGAAACGGAGATCCGGCACGAAGGCAAACCCGCCCGCACGGACGCATTCGAAATCCTCGACCATCCCGTCACCAATGCGGAATACAGGCTCTTCGTGGAAGCCACGGGCCATCGGGCACCCCTGCACTGGAAGGAGGGAAAGATTCCCGCCGGGCGGGAGGAATACCCCGTCATCTTCGTCAACCGCTACGACGCGGATGCCTACACGGAGTGGCTGACCCGCACCACGGGACGAGTCTACCGTATCCCGACCACCGTGGAGTTCAGGGTCGCAGCCCAGGGAGGTCCGAAATACCGGAAATATTTCTGGGGAGACAAGGCTCCGTCGTCCACCTCTGCGGAGACGGTAAACTATAACCGCGACGGCAAACGCGTCTTCAACGAATGGGACAAATACCTCAAACCGGCCCGCTGGGGGGCGAAAAACCCGAGAGGACTCTATCAGATGGCCGGCAACGTATGGCAGTTCGCCCTGCTGAACGACGACCAGTGCACCACCAACTTCAAATACCGGATCTACTGCCAGAGCGATATCGAACGTTCGATCATGGGCGGAGGCTGGTGTTCGCCGGCCGAATTCCTGACCTGCGGATCGGTATTCGCCCAGTCGCCCGGACTCTGCTATCCCGACCTGGGTATCCGGCTGGTACGCGAACCGGAAGGGAAACGGTGGAGTATCCGTGAGCGCGGAGTGGCTGCCTGTGCGGACGGCGACCGTTCGATCGCCCTGAGCTGGGCCCTGCTCCCGGACGATTCCCGCACTACGGCCTTCAACATCTACCGGCAATCCGGCAAACGGAGAATGCACAGCGGATTCCGGATCAACGACCGGCCCGTCCGTACCACCTCTTTCGCGGACACGACCTGCACCCCGGGCGAACGGTACCAGTACCGGATCGTCCCCGTCCTCGCCGACGGCACGGAAGGGAATCCTTCGGAGTGGGTGGGAGCGGACGCGGGGAGTGCCCTGCAACACGTGGTGGCCGTGTTCAAACCCTATTCACCCGTCAAAACGGGCATGACACCGGTTTTCGGCGACCTGGAAGGCAACGGCCGCACGGGCTGCGTGATCCGGCTGGACAACGGCAACAAGGAGAATTCGCAGGACCCCGGAATCCCCGTCCAGCTCGAAGCCTTCTCCTATACGGGCAAATCGCTCTGGCGCAAAAACATCGCCGACCACGACCATGTCTTCGGCAGCGAATGCAACGCCCCCTTCAACGTATGGGACATGGACGGGGACGGACGCGACGAGGTCATCACCCTGCTTCAGATCGGCGAGCAAAACTATGTAGCCATCCTCGACGGACTGACCGGCAAAGTGCTCCGCAAATCGCCCTGGGACCCGATGGAGACCGACATGGCGCGCTCCTCGACCCGCATTCAGATGAGCATAGCCTGCCTGGACGGGAAAAACCCGGCCGTCATCACTCAGACCGGCATCTATGAAAACGAAGTGATTTCGGCCTACGACGCCGGTCTGAACCGGCTGTGGACCTTCAAAAGCCTGATGGAAACCAGCGGCTCCGGCGGCCACAAGGTGGAAGTGATCGACGTGGACGGAGACGGCCGGCAGGAGATTTTCTACGGCACCACCTGCCTGAACCACGACGGCACGGTCCGCTGGTCGATCTACAAAAGCCACCCTGACCTGATTTCGATCCGCGACTATATCCCCTCCCGGCCGGGACTCGAAGTCTGCTATGCTGTGGAGACCTCTTCCCACGCCGGGCTGTACATGGTGGACGCCTCTACGGGCGAAATCCTCTGGGCGCACAACAGGGAGAACGACCCCGCCTGGCGGCACGCCCACATCAACTGGACGGCAGACATCTGGGACGGATCGGAGGGTATCGAATGCGTCTCCAACCGCAACGGCCACAAGGATCACCACATGATGCTCTACTCCGCGGAAGGCAAACTGCTGATGGACGGATTCCCCTACGGTTACACTCCCGTCAAATGGAGCGGTGAGAAAGTGTGCGACCTGCTCCACGGAAACGGCGACCGAATCGGCCGGTTCGACGGCCGGGAAATCGTGCCGCTGGCAGGCGAACGCCCCAATCCGATAAAAAACAGTTCGCTCATCATGACGGCCGACCTGTGGGGCGATTACCGGGAAGAGCTCGTCGTATCGGGCACCGATACCGACGGACGACGGGCCGTATTCGTCATCACGGCGACCCGGCCGATCGACAGGATGTACGTCACCCCGCGGTCGAGTACGGACTACCGTCTCTGGCTCGCCCGCAACAAGGGCGGCGGTTACGGTTCGGTGTACGACTACCCTCTGGAACTTCCCAAAAACAAATGACCATGAAACGACTGCTGACAGGAATCCTCGCGCTCTGCACATGCGCCGCAGGAGAAGCCCGTGACAAAGCGTGGTACACGCAGGGCAGTTTCGCCCCGCAGGTACGCGTGGAGTGCACGGTGGAAAACACACTCGACATCGACCGGGAAAACTGTCCGGTCATCATCCGCCGGGCCGACTTTCCGGTTCCCGACCTGCATGAAATGTGGGTCACCGTGGTCGATCCGGCCCTTCCCCCCGCTCCTGCCCCCACTCCCGAGAGGCTGACGCTGCAGGGCGGCCACGAACTGCGCCGGGAAACCAACGGCCACGCCGTCTACCACCAGGTAGACGATATCGACAAGGACGGCATCTGGGACGAAATCTTTTTCCAGACCGACCTGAAGGCAGGTGAAAAACGGACGTTCTACATCTATCTGGGCGAAAATTCCCGCGGCTGGAACAAACACTATACCCACGCCAACATCGGCAGCTACTGCCGCCACCTGATGCCCTTCTGGGAGAATGAATACGTAGGCTGGAAAATCTGGTTCGCCAACAGTTGCGACGTCTTCGGCAAACGCAAACCGACACTGATGTCGCAGCACCTCTACATGGAGAACATCGACGGCTACGGCATCCAGACGATCGACCCCGACTACGGTTCGGATATCCAGCGCGTGGCCAACAGTTTCGGCGGCGGTTCGGTCTGTCTGTTCGAATTCCCCGAACGGCCCGATTCGGCCTCCCGGCCCCGCTTCACCCCGAAGCATTTCGAACTGGCGCCCAAATCGAAATGGAACGCCGGACAAATGTCCGATACCCGTTACACGTACGACGTGGTGTTCAACGGCCCGATCCGCTCCATGATCCGGATCAAAGGAATGAACTGGGATTCGGGCAACGGATTCTACGAATATGTCCAGGATTACACGATCTACGCCCACACCAACTACTGCACTTCCCGGGTCCGTTTCACCACGTTCGAACCGCGGAAACAGGGCGTGGCACCGGGCTGCGGCGTACGACAAAAGCCCGAACAGGACAACTTCGTCCAGCACGGCGGACTGGTGGTGACCTCCGGCCCCGAATATATCAGCGACCCGGAGAACATCGACAACCGCCCTCCCTGGAAAGTGCCTTTCATCGGCATGGCCCTCGCCGTGAGGGAGCAGTACCGGCCCGAATACCGGTATATCCGGACCAACGACGGCAACCACACGTTCCGCGTCACTCCCGACGCACACAATGCCTACGAATACATGGTCATGGCGAGCTGGGCCGAAGGTCCGCGCTACAACACGAAGGAGACCTTCAACGCCTATGCCGAACAGATGTACCGGGAGTACAACAACCCGGTCAGAGTCGCCTGTGCCAAACCCGAACAAAAATAACACCGGTTCCCGATTAACTATCCGACCATGAAAAAACGACTTATCACGCTGATCTCGCTTCTGAGCGCCGTCACCCTGAGCGCCCAGGAAGCACCCGGCTCCACCCCGCTGATCCAAAACGTCTATGCCCGGCAGACCCAGATCCTGAACGGTTACTGGAACTACCTGATGGACCAGCAGGAGATCGGGTACTACAACTACCGGAATCTGCCCTCGCCGGACGGATTCTTCAAGGACATCCGGGTGGACAACGTCACCACCTGGAAGGAGTACGATTTCGACTCGGCCCCCGTGATGCGCGTTCCCGGCGACTGGAACACGCAGAAACCCGAACTCTACAACTACGAGGGGACCCTCTGGTACAAGAAGAAGTTCCCGTACAGGAAATCGGCCGGAAGGGTCTTCCTCTACTTCGGTGCCGCCAACTACGACACGAAGGTATGGGTGAACGGCGAGAAGGCCGGCGAACACGTCGGAGGATTCACCCCGTTCAACTTCGAGGTGACCGGCC